>JAZORB010000001.1:0-12176 GCA_045656385.1 Eubacteriales bacterium
GCCTTCCTCTGCGGGAAGATCTCTGATATTGATATCAACGCGGAGACCGTCGGTGGTATCGTTGGGATCGATAGTGCCCTCATCGTTACCCTTGCCGCCCTCTTCGCAAGCAAAGAGACACATGGGGAGCGCGAGAAGCGCAAGGAGAAGTGCAATTAAAGATCTGAATTTTTTCATAGTCAATGTTTTCCTCCGTTAAAGTGGTATACATATTATACAACAACCGAGTGTGTTTGTCAACAGTTTTTGTAAATTTCCCTTTACCTTTTGGGATTTTTGATGTTCGCAAAAAGGTCAAGGAATCTTCGTCTTGCATCAAAAGGAGCCACTGTTATTTCGGGGATCGGCTCGGTGGTTTCAAGACTTGCCTTTATCTCTGCAACCTTCCTCTGCCATTCTGCCTTGTTGAAATGAGTTGTGCAGGTTCGGTTGAAATGAACGGGACCCGAGGTATATCCAACGTAATTGGGATAGATGCCCTCTTCCTCGTTCTTTTCCTTTATGCAAAGATTATAGTAATAGGGGCGATATTTCGTACTGAAAGGCAAAACGTCATAGGGGAGCTCTCTGTAACAGTACTGCGCGTCAACTACGGCAATTTCCATCGGGAAATCTCTTTGAACGTTGACAAGAGCAACCTGCTTGATATTTTCGGGCGGACACCACTCGCAAGCAATGGCACCCTCAACGTAGTCGTAATCGACCATAATGTGAGTGGTGCAGTATTCTGTCGGTTCGGTACCCTTGACGAACCAGCCCGTCTCGGCGCGGCTTCCTCTGCCGTCGTGATAGCAGGCTTCGCTGAGAAGAAGACCCGAATCCTTACAGAATGTGCACTGAACAAGGTTGTTTGCCATATTGAATTCGAGATACTTGTCGCCTTCCTGCATGTTGGCGATGACCTTCTGCTCGTGGATGGGACCCATGATGGCATCCCAAACGGGAACGCAGGGGTTCGATGATGCGCTGATGGGCTTGGGGTACTCATAGCCGTACCATACGCCGCAGATATAATAGGGGGTATAGCCGATGAACCATCTGTCGTAGTAATCACCCGCAGAACCCGTCTTACCCGCAACGTCGATATCATACTTGCTGTCGAAGGTAATGGATGCAGCGGTACCTCCGGTTCTCGGAACGCTTTCGAGAAGCTTGTTCATGATCGAAGCGGTCTCCTCGCTGATGGCAACCTTTCCATCGTAGCCGTTGTCAAGAACAACGTTTCCGCTTGAATCGGTAACTCTCAGGTAAGTGCGGGGCTTGCTGTAAATACCGCTGTTTATGAACATGGAATAAGCTGCGGAAATCTCGCGGACGGTAACACCGTAGTTAAGCTGACCGAGACCGAGTGATGCAAGTCCGATGTCGGAATATCCCGTGCCGTCCGAGAATTCACCGTATTCGATCATACTCTTCATTTCGAGAGTATCGTAACAAAAATCAAAGGCATTCTTAAGCCCGACCTGCTCAAGGAGCTTTATCGATACCGTGTTGGTCGAAACCTTGAGCGCATACGCGATATTGATAAGTCCGCGGTAGGTTCTTGTGGAGTTTCTGGGCCAAGCAACAAGCTTTCCGTTCTCTTCCACATAACTGTGCGGAGTGTCTTCAAGCACGGTCGCCCAGGTCAAAAGCCCCTTTTCAAGTGCGGGCGAATAGACCGCAAGCGGCTTGATCGCCGAACCGGGAGGTCTCTTTGCGACCGTGGCAAAGTTAAGAACTCGGTTAGCCGTCTTCTCACCGCGCGCACCGACAACTCCAAGGACGTCGCCCGTATAGGGGTCGATGACTATTGCGGAACACTGCGGCTTGATTCCCGAACCGGTTGCGGGGAAATTCTCTTCGTTAAGAAATACTTCCTCAAGAACAGCCTGGATCTCGGGATCGACAAGACATTCGATATTAAGACCGCCGTTATAAACGAGCATTGCCGCCATTCTTTCGGAATAGCCGTATTCTGCCATAAGATCTTTGATAACGTCCTCGATAACGGTGTCAGCATACCAGGAGTTAACTCCCGCGGTATCCGAATCGGTATCCTCCTCCTGGCTTCCGGGGAGATTGAGAACAAGCTCCTTTTCGTAAGCTTCCTCAAACTCTCGGTAGGTGATAAGACCCTGATCGTACATCTCGTAAAGAACGATATTTCGTCTTTCGGCATTATATTCGGGATAAATTACGGGATTAAAGCGCGAGGGGTTCTTCGTAATGCAGGCAATAGCCGCACACTCAATAAGAGTCAGCTCGGAGACATCCTTCGAAAAATAATTGTAAGCCGCCGCCTGAACACCGTTCGAGCCGTTGCCGAAGTTTACGATATTGAGGTAAAGCTCGATGATCTCTTCCTTATCCATCTTGGTCTCAAGATCGAGAGCCCAGAAGATCTCCTGGATCTTTCGCTGGATGGAATATTCATCATTGCCGGTGACATTCTTTATAAGCTGCTGGGTAATTGAAGAACCGCCAAAGCCGTCTCCGCTACCGGTAAAAAAGGTGAGTCCCGCACCGACGGTACGGCGCCAGTCAACACCGGCATGCTGCATAAAGCGCTTATCCTCGATAGCTATAACAGCATTTACCATATTGTCGGGCATCTGTTCAAGAGGAACAAACGATTGGTCGACCTCACTCTGCAGGGTGAAATCGGATGCGGACTGCATTGGAAGAAGCTCGCCGACACGGTTTGCACGGTCGGTGAAATCGTAGTAATAAAGGTGAGTGGTCGTAGAACTTGAAAGATCCATACGGAACTGCTCAGCATCTATCTCGGTTTCAACATAATTGTTAATGTATACCGAAAATACGCTGACAATGATTATTCCCGTAAGCGCGATTATAAGCAGCAAGGTGATCAGCAGATTTGCAAATATCTGAAAAAACTTTCCGACACCGCGAATGCCAACCTTGCCCGCCGTTTTCAGCTCTTCTCCCCAATTTATTTTGTTGTTTGCCATTTATGATCTCCGTTTGATAACAATTGGTTTATACCATATTATCATACATTTTTGAATATTTTATGAATTTTGGACGATAATATCTTCAGCGAAAGCAAAAAAATTATCTGCAGAGGGTAAAATGAACACCAAAAATCTCATAATAGCATTCATCACCGTTTCCGTAGCCTCCCTTATCGTTTCGGCATTTGCCGTTTTTGCGGTCGCGCGAAGCCGGTACGAGACCATGCTCGCATCTGCCACAGAGGCGGAAGACATACGCACCGAAGCGGCGACCAAATCGCCCGAAACAACTGCCGCTCCCGAAACCTCGTCAGCCCCCGATGAAACCTTTGAAATAACCGAAAGCGAAACGCTTCAGCAAGAAACGGACGCACCGGAGGAAAGCTCGGAGGAGATTTTGACCGATGCCGAAGAAAGCACCTCGGCTCCTTCCGGCTATACTCTCAGACTTGAAGGCGACAGATTAGTCGTAACAGCACCCGACGGAACACCCGTATGCGAGCGCATAATCGACGCATCATCGCTTCATCCGAAAGACAGAGAATCCCTTGATTCGGGCATCACGTTTTCGGATGAAAAAGGCGCGATAAGTGCTATATACGATATTATTTCGTAATTATTTGAGAACCACCGAATCATCGCCCGCAATGCGGCGAAGCTCGGCTATCTGCACGTCACCGAGAACCATGCCGTGCATGTAATCGGCATACTTTTTAGTATCGGCAAAATAGAAGCTTACGCGCGTAAATCCCTCGAAAATTTCAACGATATTCTCGCATTTTTTGTAAATTTCGGAATTCTTTGAAGGTACGCGGATATAAACCACAGAAACCGTCTTCGGTCGCTCGGGCGCGGGTCTTGACACACTTTGCACGGGCTCTTTTTGAGGCTTCGGGGGCTCGGGTTTGCGCCTCGCCCAATCTTCATCGGTCAGAAGCATAGCGGCAGTGTTCACAAGCACCTTTGCCCTCTCACCGTCGCGGCGCGAGACTGTGCCCGTGATGAAAACAGCGTTGTCCTCATCAATATGTCTGCGATAAGCCTCATATTGCTTCGAGAAGACGACAAGCTCAAGCGAGCCCGACTTGTCCTCAAGCGTCGCAAAAGCCATCGCGTCACCTTTTCGGGTCGTTTTTTGAGTCACAGAGGATATAATTCCACAAAGGCAGACCTTCGTTCCGTCTGCAAGAATATCCTCTTCCTCTTCATCCTCCTTGCCCGCAACCTCGACTATGCTTTGAGGCGAAAGCGACTTGATGTGAAGCCCGTAGCCGTCAAGCAGATGGCCCGAGAAGAAGAGTCCCGCCGCCTCGCGCTCCATATAGAGCAGGTCCTTTGTCGGGAATTCGGGAATATCGGGATAAACGATGCTCTCTCCCCCGTCCTCAACGGCATCGGGCATCGAGAACATATCCATCTGACCCGCGATGTTGCCGCTCTTTTTGCGCGAGATTGCTCCGAGTGCCTCGTCAAGCGTTGCAAGCAGACGCGAACGGTAAACACCGAGCGAGTCAAATGCACCCGCCTTTATCAGCGACTCTACCATTCTGCGGTTCATTTCGCCCTCCGACATTCTGTCAAGGAAGTCAGAGAATGATGAAAAGGGTCGGTCGATGCGCTCGAGTATGAGCCTGTCAACGAACTGTCTGCCCACGTTTTTGAGCGCGAGAAGACCGAAGGTGATGTCCTTGTCGCTGACGTGGAAATCAAGCATACTGCGGTTGATGTCGGGCGGAAGTACGCGGATGCCCGCGCGGTTCGCCTCGGCAATATATTCCGCGATCTTATCGGCATTGCCGAGCACAGACGTCAGTAGCGCGGAGAAATACTCGCGCGGATGGTGAGCCTTGAGGTATGCAGTCCTGAATGAAAGCATCGCGTAAGCCGCCGCGTGGCTCTTGTTGAAGGCATAGGAAGCAAAGCTTGACATATCCTCAAAAAGCTGCTCCGCGATCTCACGATCGACACCGCGCTCGGCGGCACCGTTTATGAAATTGTCCCTCTCCGCCGCAAGCGCGGAGGCTTTTTTCTTTGACATCGCGCGGCGCACGATATCCGCTCGTCCGAACGAAAATCCCGCAACCGTGCGGAAAATATTCATAACCTGCTCCTGATAAACGATACAGCCGTAGGTCGGGCGTAGTATCGGTTCAAGCAGGGGATGCGCGTACTTTACGCTTTCGGGGGCGTTTTTGCCCTCGATATATTTCGGGATCGACTCCATCGGTCCGGGGCGGTAGAGCGCGATAGCCGCAAGAATATCGTCTATCGACCCAGGGCAAAGGTTCTGAAGCATCGCCTTCATGCCCGATGACTCAAGCTGGAAAACACCGCTCGTTTGACCTGAGGAAATGAGTTCATAAGTCTTTTTATCACCCAGATCGACCTTTTCGATCTCGAAATCCGGCGTTTTTTCTTTTATCATCTTGACCGCGTCGTCTATGATGGTCAGATAACGCAGGGCAAGAAAGTCGAATTTGAGAAGTCCGAGTGATGCAACCGTGTCCATATCGAACTGCGTTATGACCGCACCGCCCGATACCGCAAGCGGCAGATATTCGTAAACCGGACGCTCGGTGATAACGACACCCGCGGCATGTATCGACACGTTTCTCGGCATACCTTCAAGGAGGCGCGCCGTGTCGATAAGCTCGCGTATATCGTCCGAAGATTCGTATTTTTCCTTCAACGCGGGCACAACCATTGCCTGATCGATGGTAACGTCAAGCTCGCGCGGGATGAGCTTTGCGATCTCGTCAACGTCGGCGTAGCTCATGCCGAGTGCACGTCCGCAGTCGCGGATAGCCGCACGTGCCGCGAGAGTACCAAAGGTAATTATCTGCGAAACGCGTTCTGTGCCGTATTTATCCTTGACGTAAGCGAGGACCTCATCGCGGCGATTGTAGCAGAAGTCGATATCAATATCGGGCATGCTGACTCGCTCGGGGTTGAGGAATCGCTCAAAGAGAAGATCAAATCGGAGTGGGTCAATATCGGTAATTCCCGTGCCGAATGCAACAAGGCTTCCGCATCCCGAGCCTCTTCCGGGACCAACCGGTATGCCCGCGCCCTTTGCAAATCCGACGTAATCCGAAACGATAAGGAAGTAATCGTCAAATCCCATCGAATGGATGACGTCGAGCTCATAGTCGGCGCGCTCCATATAATCTGTGAGAGTAAAGCCCTCTGCGGGAAGTCTGCCCGCGAGCATCAGCCTTTCAATGCCCTCATAGGTACGAAGGCGGAGCAGGTCTGCAGCATTTTCACCCTCTCGCAGAGGATAGGTTGGCAAAAGATAGCCCTTGTCCTCAAAGGTAAGATTGCATCTCTCTGCGATCTTTACTGTATTTTCAATAGCACCCTCGAAGCCGCCGAAAAGGCGCTCCATCTCGGCGGTGGATTTGTAGTAAAATTCTTCTGTTTCAAATCCCGGTCTGCCGCCGTCCGCCATAGTGGTATTCGTCTGAATACACATAAGGACGGTCTGCGCGCGTGCATCGCTCTTGCGCAGATAGTGGACGTCATTGGTGGCTACGACGGGAAGATCAAGCTCACGTGCCAGCTCGTAAAGCTCGGGCAGGATCTGCCTCTCCTCCGCGATGCCGTGGTTTTGGAGCTCGATATAAAAATGATCTCTTCCGAAGATCTGCTTGTAGGTCTTTGCAATATTCTCAGCTCTTTCGCGGTCGCCCGAGGAAAGTGCCGAGGGTATCTCACCCGATAGGCAAGCGGAAAGAGCTATAAGTCCCTCGGAATGGTGGCGAAGAAGCTCAAGGTCGACTCGCGGACGCGAATAAAAGCCCTCCGTGAAAGCCTTTGAAACCATATAAGTAAGATTCTTATATCCGATCTCGTTTTCGCAAAGCAGAACAAGGTGGTGCGAGCCGCCCTCGCGCCCCGCAACCCTTTCAAATCGCGAGCCCGGAGCAACGTATACCTCGCATCCGATGATGGGCTTTATGCCCTTTTCGGTACAGGTGCGGTAGAACTGCATCGTTCCGTACATACCGCCGTGATCGGTCATTGCAACGGCAGAATGCCCCGCCGCGATGACCGCCTCGGGGATATCCTTGATACGGCATGCGCCGTCAAGAAGACTGTATTCGGTATGCAAATGCAGATGGACAAAATCTCCCATCGGCGCACCTCCTTAATTATTCTTTCTCGATTCCCGCAAGTGCGAGAAGCTTTTTAAGTCTGTGGTTTAGTCCCGATTTTGTTATCGCGGGCGAATGCTTTGCCGCAAGATCGGCAAGCGACAGCTCGGGGAAATCCTCGCGGAGTGTTGCGGTTTCCTTGAGTTCATCGGGAAGGGCGGCAAATCTTCCGCTTGCGCGTATCTCGGCAATTGCATCGATCTGAATTTGCGACGCAACAGCAACACGCCCGATATTGCGCACCTCACAATTTGAGTTTCTGTTGATCTGACCGCGCAGCTCGCGCATCAGCTTGCCCTGCATCAGCTCCATAACCGAGCTGACCGCACCAGCTATGGTGAGAACATCCTCAACGTCCTCTCCGCGCTTGAATATGAGGGAGGATAGTCCGTCCCTGTTCGAAAGTCTCGGTGAATGCCCGAGATCGGCAAAAAATCCAAGCAGGAATTCGGCACGCGCGGGGTCGTTTATGCGAACCTCAAGGCGTGATTCGCGTTCAGGGTCTGAAAAGTTTGCCGACGAAAGCAAAATTCCCGAAAGAAATGCCGCGCGGCAGTTTTTGCATTTAAAAAGAGTGCTTTCGGCTCCCGAGGACATCTCGCGGAGCTTATCGGCAAGCTTATCGGATGAGAAAGACACCTCAGCCGACACTCTGCCGTAGCTGTTTGAATACTCCGCCGCCGCTTCTCTGCCAAACGTATCTCTCAGAAGCTTGAGCATCAGCTCGGTCGAGGTTCTGCCCGAAAGCTTGGCATAGATCATTCCGTCGGGAGAACAATCGGCGTTGATAAGAATTCCGCAGAGCATCGATCGGCGGCAGCACTGTGCGGAGGGAAGATCGCCCGAAAGCTCCTCCCTTACACGTTCGGTAAAATTCTTCATTCTCCGCTGCCCACTCTTCTGATTTCACATTCGAGCTCCACGCCATAGTTTGCTCGGATAACGTCCTTGATATGTTCAACAAGACCGAGAACGTCGCGCGCAGTCGCATTTCCGATATTGATGATAAATCCGGCGTGTTTTTCGGAAACCTGCGCACCGCCGACGGTGTATCCCTTGAGCCCCGAATCCTCTATCATCTTGCCGACGAAAAGGTCTGGAGCAGGGCGCTTGAAAACGCTACCCGCGCTGGGATATTCGAGGGGCTGCTTCGATATTCTTCTCTGCATAAGATCGCGCATAACAGCATCGATATCGTCCTTGTTACCCTCTTTGAGGGTAAAGGTAGCACAAATGCAGATATATTGTTTATTTTCCGACAAAATACTGTGACGGTATGAAAGCTCCATTTCGTCCTTACGGAGAGTGCGAATTTCGCATTTTTCGGCGTCGTAAAGAGTGCAGGATTCAAGCACCTGCGCAACCTCTCCGCCGTACGCGCCCGCATTCATAACAACTGCTCCGCCCGTACTTCCGGGGATTCCGTAAGCAAATTCGAGACCGGTCAGCGACGCATTTTTTGCCGTTACGGCAAGAGCTGTAAAAGACATGCCCGCACCCGCTGTGATGCGGTTTCCGTCAACCTCGACCTCATTCATTTTCTCGGTGAAAATAACGCATCCGCGGTAGCCTTCGTCCTCAAAAAGAATATTCGAGCCGTTGCCGACAACTATGTAGGGCATATTTAGATTATCAATAATAAATTCAAGCTCCGAAGCATTTTTCGGAAAAACGGCAATGTCCGCATTTCCGCCTATCTTAAAGCTCGATTTTAAGGAAAGTGGAAGCGCAGCTGCGCATTCTATCCCTTCTTTTTCTAACTTCTGCAACAAAACAAGATTTCTGTCCATAATTACTCCAAAATTTCAAGCAGATCGCGGATATCTCCGATAACGTACGTGATATCCATTCCCTCGGGCACTTCCTTGCCCTTGGGATTCAGCCAGCAGGTGTCGATTCCGTATTCAACGCCGCCCTTGATATCCGAGGTCAGCGAGTCGCCGATGATGAGAGCCTGCGACTTATCAAAATCGGGAATATCCGCCGCAACGGCGTCAAAGAACCCCTTTTTCGGCTTTGCAACTCCGATGGCATCGGAAATATAGCATTTTTCAAAATATTCCTTGATCGCACAGCCGCCGAAGCGTGCGTTCTGCACCGCCTCGATGCCGTTTGTGATGATATACATCTTATATTTTCCGTAAAGTGCACGGCAAACATCCTCCGCGCCGTCGAGCAGCACGCTCTGCTTTTTCAGATTCTCAACGTAAGCATCCGCAAGCGCCGTACCGTCATAGTCAAAGCCGTAATGCTCGCAGAACTGCTCGAAACGAAGAACTCTGAGGCGATCCTTTGTCACCTCTCCGCGCTCAAGCATCTTCCAGAGATTGTCATTTATTCTGCTGTAAGTTTCGATAACTTCATCATCGGTAGGCAATCCCACCGCCTCAAAGGTCGCAGTAATAGCCAATTTTTCACCAAGCTTGAAATCAAGAAGGGTGTCATCGGCGTCGAACAGAAGCCATTTATATTTCAAGGACATTTTACGTACCTCCATACTTTCTCAAGATATATTATACAACATAATTTGGATTTTTGCAACAGTTCTACACAAAAATATTTACTATGCGCGCGCGGGCGCAAAAAGCTCTTGCATTTTTATCTCAAATGTGCTATAATGTACTATGTATAATAATATAATGCAGAAATATTGTTTAATTTAGGAAGGAGAGGTAAAATATGACTGTAATCGGCGTAACGGGTCCCAGCGGGGCGGGCAAATCGCTTTTCTGCTCTTATCTTGAAGAGCTCGGATGTCTGCATCTCGACTGCGACAAAATATACCATAATCTCGTCGATTCTCCCTCCGAATGCACACGCGCGCTCGAAGCCGAATTCGGCTCAACTGTTATCAAGCCCGACGGAAGCCTTGACCGAATCGACCTCGGTGCGATAGTTTTTGCTCCCGGTGCGGAAAAGCTCCGCGCAAAGCTCAATGAGATCACCCACGCTTTTGTGCTTGCCGAAGTAAGAAAAGCTATAAAGGAATCCGATAAAGCTTGCGCCGTCATCGACGCCCCCCTTCTCTTCGAGGCGGAATTTGAAAAGGACTGCGACTTCACCGTTGCGCTCCTCGCCTCTCCCGAGCTTCGTCTTTCAAGACTCACTTTGCGCGACAATCGCACAGCAGAAGCATTGAAGGCTCGTATGAATGCCGCTCCCGCCGATGAATTTTATTCCTCGAGGGCGACCTATACCGTTATCAACGACGGCGACTCGGACAAGCTTCGTACCGCCGCAAAAGACATTTTAGGCAAAACCAAATGAGCAAAAAGTTTTTAAATTCTCTGACCATAATCCTGATACTCATCCTTTCGGTGGGCTGCGGATTTCTTTACGACATTCTTTTCACGCAGTACCGACTGAAGGAATACCCGAGGCAATATAACGACACCGTCATCGCCTGCTATTACGAGCATTCCGTGCCCGTTTCGGTGATCTATGGAACCGTCAAAATGCAAAGCGACTATGAATCGGGGCTCGTCGACGGCGACAAGATCGGCCTTATGCAGCTTACGCGCGAAGAATACGATCTGCTTTCCTCCGAGCTCGGGCGCAGGATAGATTCGGGGCTTCTCTTTGACCCGACAACGAACATTGAGATCGGCGCATACAAGCTTTCAAAGCTTTTCACCAAGTATCAAAGCTGGCGCGCCGTTTACGCCGCGATCTATTCAGGCGAGAATACAGTTGACGAATGGCTTCTTGACGAGGATAATCTCGCCGAGGACGGTTCTCTCGCCGAAATTCCCGACGAGGACACCAAAAAATTCGTCAAAAAATTTGAAAAAACGGTAGACATCTACCGCGATTTATATGAATCAGCAAATTAAGAAAGGAAAAATAAAACCATGAGCGAAATCAAAACTCCCGCAGAAGCCGCACGCGAGCTTCTTTACAAGAAAAAGAGCGTTTACGAACGCCGCGACGAGGCTGCCATCGAGGCGGCTTACGAATACGCAAAGGGCTACGCCGCATACCTCGACGCCGCAAAGACCGAGCGCGAGGCTGTATGGGCATCCATCAAGCTCGCTGAGGCAGAGGGCTTCGTTCCCTACGCATTCGGCGACGAGATCACCGTTGGCGGCAAGTACTATTACAACAACCGCGGAAAGAATCTCTTCCTCTTCTCTATCGGAAGCGAAGCTCTCACCGAGGGTATCCGCATCTCCGCGGCTCATATCGACTCCCCCCGCATCGACCTCAAGCAGGTTCCCCTCTATGAGGACAGCGGAATGGCATTCCTTAAGACACACTACTACGGCGGTATCAGAAAGTACCAGTGGGTAGCAACTCCTCTCGCACTTCACGGCGTTGTGATCAAGGCTGACGGTGAGAGCGTTTGGGTATCCATCGGCGAAGATCCCACCGATCCCGTTCTTTATATCAACGATCTTCTCCCTCACCTCGGTCACAACGACGACCGCAAGCCCCTCGGCGAGGCTATCCCCGGCGAAAAGCTCAACCTTCTCGTCGGCAGCCGTCCTCTCGTAAACGAAGCAGACGGCATCAAGCTCAACGTGCTTCGCATCCTCAACGAGAAATACGGCATCTGCGAGGAAGATTTCCTCTCCGCAGAGCTTTCCGCAGTTCCCGTTGGCAACGCACGTGACGTCGGACTTGACCGCTCCATGATCTGCGCTTACGGCCACGATGACCGCGTTTGCGCTTATCCCGCAATGACCGCTATGTTCGAGGCTCTCAAGGCAGAAACTCCCCACACCATGATGTGCATCCTTGCCGACAAGGAAGAGACCGGAAGCGACGGTAACTCCGGTATGCAGTGCGATCTCATCCTTGATCTCATCGACGCTATCGCAGAGTCGCAGAAGGCTTCCCCCGCAGCAGTACGCGCGGCATCCATCTGCCTCTCGGCTGACGTTTCGGCTGCTTTCGATCCCAACTTCGGTGAAGCATTCGAGAAGCGCAACTCCTCCCTCATGTCCTGCGGCGTAGTACTCACCAAGTACACCGGTTCCCGCGGTAAGGGCGGAACAAACGATGCATCGGCTGAATTCATCGGCAGACTCCGCGCTATGATGGCAAAGGACGACGTTGTATG
>JAZORB010000002.1:0-4145 GCA_045656385.1 Eubacteriales bacterium
TTTTCCAGAGCACGACGCCAATCCTCCTCGCTGTCCGAGTTGACGTCCACACCCAGGAAATACTGGGCGGTGCCAAAGGCGTCACGGGAGTTGTTGAACTGCAGGATGTTGCCTGCGTGCCGCTCGTCCCACATGAGCTGCCAGGAGCCCAGAGCGGAATCATCCTCGGAAACCATAGTGGTGTTGTAGATGATGCCGATCATACCGTAAAGGTAGGGCACGGAATAGATGTTGCCAGGGTCGTGAGCCGAATGCTCGCTGGTTTCTCCCCAGAATTCGGGCAGAATATTTCCAATGTCGGGAATATTATCGTAGTTGAGCGGAGCAAGAAGGTCTTCCGCGATAAGACGCTCGATCATATAATCGGAGGGCACGACAACGTCGTAGCTTACCGATCCCGAGCTGAGCTTTGCATAAAGGCTTTCGTTGCTTGAAAAGGTTGAGTAATTTACCTTGACGCGCTCGCCGTAGGTCTCAAAATACCATTCCTCAAATGCAGCATTCGAATCAAGGCAGCCCTCCGAGCCGTCCGAGATGTATTCGCCCCAGTTGTAAACGTAGAGCGTCTTTGTTCCCGAAACACCGCCCTCGGAGCAAGCCGAGAAGAGAAGGGGGAGAAGAATGAGCACAGCCGCGATAAGCGCGGAAAAACGTACTTTTCTCATTTCGCGCCTCCTTTCTTGCCGACCGAGCCCGCGAAATTAACCACGAGCAGGATGATAAGAATGGTAACGACTATGAGAGCCGAAAGGGCGTACATGCTGAATTTTACGTTGTGCGCCGTCTGGTTGTAAACGTAAAGCGGAAGCGTCTGGAAGTCGGGCGAGCTTACGAAATGGCTGATGACGAAATCGTCAAGCGACATCGTGAATCCGAGCATGAGTCCCGAAACAATTCCGGGAACGATCTCGGGGAGCTCGACCTTGAAGAACGCCTGCGAGGGTGTGCAACCAAGGTCCTGTGCCGCCTCGGAAAGAGAAACGTCAAGTGCCTTGAAGCGGGGCATTACCGAAAGGATAACGTAGGGCAGGTTGAAGGTCACGTGCGCGATAAGCATCGTGCCGAAGCCGAAGAAGTCGTTTGCCCCGAGAATGCCCGCAACGGCAACGAAGAGAAGCATCATCGAAACACCCGTGACGATATCGGGGTTCATCATTGGGATGTTGGTAACGGTGTTGACCGCGCCCTTGATCCACTTCGATCTCATTCTGTGAAGACCGAGTGATGCAAATGTGCCGATGACCGTTGCGATAAGGGATGACGATACCGCAAGCACAAGCGAGTTGCGCAGAGAGGTCAGTGCCTCCTCGTCGGCAAAGAGTTCTTCATACCAGACAAGTGAGAATCCCGAATATTCCGCAAGGCTTCCTGCCTCGTTGAAGGAAAAGGCGATAAGCACGATTATCGGGATGTAGAGAAGTAAAAATACTAAGAAAATATAGGATCTCTGGAGGAATTTCAAGGCATTATACCTCCTCCCTTGCCGGATTTGGGATCGCCCGGCGTTTTGTCATCCGAGAAGCGGTTCATTATAGTGACCGAAATTATGATGAGAACCATCATAACGAGCGAAATTGCCGCCCCGATGTTGTAGGTAGAAGGATTCTGGAAAAGACGCTCGATGGTGTCGCCGACAAGATCGATCTTGCCCGCGCCGAGCTTCTGGGAGATGTAGAAGGTACTGATCGAGGGGACGAATACCATTGTAACGCCCGAAATAACGCCCGATGCAGTCAAGGGCATAATGACTCGCGTCATCGTCTGCCACGAGGTGCATCCGAGATCCTGCGAAGCCTCGATGAATTTGGGATCGAGCTTTGTCATAGCCGTGAAAATCGGCAGTACCATATAGGGCAGGAAATCATAGATCATGCCGAGGATAACGCCGAAATTGGTTCCTACTATCGAGAGCTTTTCAAGCCCGAGAGAAACGAGAAGCGAATTGAGAAGTCCGCCGTTGTCAAGAAGAGCCATCAGCGCGTAAGTTCTGATAAGCAGGTTGCACCACATCGGGAGCATAACGAGAACCATCAGCACTTTTTGTGCGCGGGGCGACTGCTTTGACATGAAGTATGCAAGCGGGTAGCCAATGATAAGGCATACCACGGTTGCAATAAGCGCAAACGCGATCGAAAGCACGAAAACGTGTCCGTATTGCGAAAGCGAGGTTATGTTAGAGAAGGAGAAATTGCCGTCAGCGTCGGTGAAAGCAAAGAAGAGGACGAAGATCATCGGGAAAACGATGAACATTACTGCCCAGAGAATGTGGGGCGCGGCGGCAAGTCTCTGAAAGAGAGAGCCTTTTTTCATTCCTCTTCCTCCTCTGTGTCGGCGAGGTGTTCAAGCTCGTCGCTGAAAGAGGAATAGTCTCCGAATTTGCCCGAATATTCGGATTTTTTCATAACGTGAATAGCCTCGGGCTCGATATGAAGACCGATGGTTGCCTCGGGGGCAACGTAGTCGGATGTTTCAAGCATCCACTTGAAGCCGCCGACGTCAACGATTATCTCGTAATAATCGCCCTTGAATGTGACAGAGGAAACGGTGCCGGTCAGCATACCCTTGTCGACCGCGACGACGTCAACGTCCTCGGGGCGGACAACGATATCGACCTTCTCCTTGGGTGCAAAATCCTTGTCAACGCAGACAAAGGTGTGACCTGAGAAGCGAACCTTGAAGTCCTCGAGCATAACGCCGTCAAGGATGTTCGATTCGCCGATGAAGTCGGCAACGAATGCATTTTCGGGCTCGTTGTATATCTTTTCGGGGGTGCCGATCTGCTGGATCTTACCGTCCGCCATAACGACGATGGTATCCGACATCGAGAGGGCTTCTTCCTGGTCGTGGGTGACGAAGATGAAGGTGATTCCCGTCTGTCTTTGCATGCGCTTGAGTTCGACCTGCATATCCTTGCGGAGCTTGAGGTCGTGCGCGCCGAGGGGCTCGTCGAGAAGAAGGATCTTAGGTTTGTTGATAAGTGCGCGTGCGATTGCAACACGCTGCTGCTGACCGCCCGAAAGACTGTCAACGCGGCGTCGCTCAAAGCCCTTGAGGTTGACCATTTGGAGCATCTCCTTGACACTTGTGCGGATCTCCTCTTCGGGGACTTTCTTTATACGCAGACCGAATGCGATGTTTTCAAATACGTTCAAATGGGGAAAGAGAGCGTACCGCTGAAAGACCGTGTTAACGGGACGCTTGTGGGGCGGGATCTCGTTGATAAGTTTGCCGTCAAAGTAAACTTTTCCCTCGTCGGGAGTAACGAATCCGCCGATGATACGAAGGGTCGTGGTCTTGCCGCAACCCGAGGGGCCGAGCAGAGTTATGAACTCGTGCTCATGAATGTCGAGATCGATAGAGCAAAGGATAGTTTCGCCGTCGTAAGACTTCGAAACTCCGCAGAGCTCTATAAGCTTTTCGTTGTTCATTCCGCAAAATCCTTTATATAAAAAAATTCCGGAACGGGTCTATGTCACACATCGGAAAAAAGCGCATTATCCGCTTCAAAATATATTGAAACGGGCAAAAAAAGCCGAGTGTACCTACGTACCGCAGTTTCCAATCTATATTGTATCAAAAAATCCGATAAAATGCAATAGTTTTTTAAAATATCTTTAAAATAAGGGCGAAAATTATTGAATCGAAACGAAAATTTTCGAGCGAAGCAAGAAAATTTACAACAATTTTCAACTCTTAACTTTGAGTTCTTAACTAAAAAAGCTGCCTCCGAAGAGACAGCTTTTTATTATTGATTTTACTCTGCTTCGATAGTTTCTGCGGGCTCTGCCTTGGGCTTGCCGAGATACTCGGGGAGCTGCATGCCTGCCATGTCGAAAAGCTCGGTGAGGGGAGGAACAGACTTGTAAAGTCCGGAAACGAAGCCAGCTGTCGAGGACTTGCCGTCCGCGCCGCCCTGGCCGTTGTCCCAAACGGTGACCTTGTCGATCTTGAGGTTCGAGATAGCGCCGACCTGGATCTTGGTGAGCTCTTCGAGCTTGTCGGTGACCATAAGTCTGATAGCGGCATTCGCGTCGCCGCCTGCTGCTGCAACGATGGAGGTAAGACCTTCCGCCTGCTTGATGAGGATTTCGCGTGCACCGGCAGCCTCTGCTTCCATCTTCATGCGGATGGAGTCTGCTTCACCG
>JAZORB010000003.1:0-4884 GCA_045656385.1 Eubacteriales bacterium
GCCTGTCCAAGATTTTCCTCACGCAGACGGGGAAGAAGGCTGACAGCCGCCGCAAGACCCGAAATTCCAAGGTCGCGCGCGGCGATTCCTCCCGCCGAATGAATATTCGACTGACTGATGACGAGTGCCTTTTTGGGCAGACGGCGTGCAAGAACTCTTGCCGCCATATCTCCGACCGTGACTTCGCTGTCGTCGGAAAGCTTCCAATCCGTGATCGCGGGGCGGAGAGCCTTATCGGCCGAGGGCGCACCGATCGAGTAGATGTCGTTGTCGCAGAGATAGAGGAAGTCGCAGGGATGTCCGAGTCTGCCGCTTCTTTGCATACCGACGACCATATCCTCGATAAGCGACTCGGCGGCGAGCACTTTTTGGTGCTGATAGATATATCTCGAGAGCATCAGCTTCGAGAAGACCATTTCCTCAACCGTCGAAAGACCCGAAACGGGGACGGTCAGGTGGCGTTCAACTATGCCGTCGTCGGCTGTGCGGTCGGCGAGGCGGAGCTTGTAAAGGAAGCGGTCGATGTGGTAGCCGAGGGCAAGACCCGTCGCATAGCTGTCGCGGCGGAGGTAGTCGAGGGCGTCGGCGTCGAACTGACCGTTGATCATCTCGGTCAGGTAAACGTAGCGGACTCCGTCCTTAACCTCGGGCGGAGCGCCGACGATCATGCGTCCGACCTCTTCAAGAAGCTCGGCGGCATCTTCGCCTTCCTCGAAGGGATAGCCAAGGCTTTCGCCGAAGCATTTGACGAATGTGGGAGTGTTTATGATAATATAACCGATAATTTCGTGCGGCTGTGCGCGCTCGAACATCGGCTCGGTCGCCTTGAGCGCCTTCATTTCCTTCATCTCGCCGTAAATGGTTTCGGAAAGATGCGAGAAGAAGCAATGGCCGACGTCGTGAAGAAGTGCGGCAAGTCGGAGGCGACGCTGATGCGAGGCGGGAATGGTCTGCTCCTTGCCTGCCATAACGGCGGCATCGTGGCGCGCAACGCCCGCGATCATCTGTGCAACAACGGCAACAACGCCGAGCGTGTGCTCAAAGCGCGAATGGTGCGCCGAGGGGTAGGTCAGCTGGGCAAGTCCGAGCTGATTGATGCGGCGCAGACGCTGAAGGAGGGGAGAATCTATAAGCTCAAGCTCCCAGGGGTAGAACATGACCGTGCCCCAAACGCAGTCGTGGATGACCTTTGTGCCCGTGATGGTACGGGGCTTGAAGTTCGCCATATTTTCCGCGACAAAGGCATCGGCACGGCGCTGAAAATCAAGATAAAGCTCGCTTTTCGGCGCTTTGGGCGAGGGACGGGAGAAGGAATTCTTTTTCATAACGCGATCCTCCAAAAAAAGCAGAATGCAAAGTTAAAACATCTATATTTAACCAATTGTATTATAACACAATTTTTTCCAAATTGCAATAGCTTATAGGAAATTATACGGAACCGAATGGCAAAAAAAGGGAGCTGATTTGAGAAACGATGGCAAATGCGGTGTTTTTTGTACTGCACGAACGTCAAGGCGCAGAATATTTATTATTAATTTTCAATTGCGTGACTGTATCACCGAAAGAATGGAAAAATAATGATATAATATAAATGGAAGAAATATCATTGACAAACAGAGCGGTTGGTGATATAATTAGTATGTATTATTATATTTAGGAGATTTTAATCATGTCCAATCTCACAGGAAAAACACTCGTTGCAATCGGTGATTCGCTCATTTACGGCTCGAAGCTGGGAAATGAGGTCACTTGGGTAAACAAGCTCGCAAAAAAACACAATATGACGGTTTATAACCACGGTCTCAACGGCGGCACGGTCGCGCTTCAGACTGCGGAACCGAATAAGGTTCCCATGTGCATCCGATATAAGGATATGGAGGACGGCGCGGATTACGTTGTCGTTCTTGGCGGCGCAAACGATAAAAGACTCTCGATCCCTCTCGGCGAGATCGATTCGGAGGACAGCGCAACCTTCTGCGGCGCGCTCAACAACCTCATTCTCGGTCTTACCGCGAAGTATCCGAAGGCAAAATTCCTCTTCCTCACCAACTACGACCGTTGGAGATCTAAGAACGCCGAGGGGCTTTCGGATATCGACTACGTTGACGCAATGATCGCTGTCTGCGCGCGTTGGGGACTCGTTTGCTTCGACAATTACCGTCAGGCGGGCTTCTCCTTCTACAACCCCGCACAGTGCGAGTGGCTCGACGAGGGCTGCGTGCTTGAGGGCAAGTCGAACCGCCATTTCTCTGACGAGGGCTACGACTTCCTACTCACAAGATACGAGGCGCTTTTGGAGGCACTTTGATGAATAAAAAGCTATTGTGCTTGCTTCTCGCGCTCATTTCGGTCCTTTCCCTCTCGGCCTGCTCTGGTGAGGGTGAGGAAACGACCGAGTATACCGAAAGCGAGGAGGCTCCCGCGCACACCCACGGTGAGGAGGAGCTTGAGCCCGATCCCGCGCCCGATTTCACGGTTTACGATAAGGACGGAAACCCCGTCAAGCTTTCGGACATGAAGGGCACGCCTGTTGTGCTCAACTTCTGGGCAAGCTGGTGCCCGCCCTGCAAGGGTGAAATGCCCGATTTCGATGCCGTCTGCAAGGAATATGCGGGCAAGGTCGTCTTTATGATGGTCAACCTCACCGACGGTCAGAGCGAAACGCAGGAAAGAGCGCAGGCCTTCATCGATTCGATGGGGTACACCTTCCCCGTTTATTTCGACAAGGAAAGCGACGCAGCTTATAAATACGGCATCCAGTCGATCCCCACAACCTTCTTCATCGACGCAAAAGGAAATCTCATCGCTTACGGCAGCGGCGCCATGGACGGCGATACGCTGAAGCGCGGAATTTCCATGATATACGCAGAGACAGAATAAAAATTAAATATTGGAGGTAATTTTATGAAAAAGATCAGATCTTTCTCTTTATTTCTCGCTCTGTTTCTCCTCTTTTCCTTTACCTCTTGCAATAACGAGAGCGGAGAAATATCGACGGAATATATTTCTACAGTAAACACCGAGGTTATTACGCAAGAACCCGAAACACAAGAGCCCGCAACCGAGGAAACCACCGCGGCGGGCGATAATACCGATATTATTATCGAAACAACCGCAAAGCCCGAGGCCACAACCGAGCCCGAGACCACGGCAAAGCAGGAAGCTACAACCGAGCCCGAGGTTACAACCGAAGTCCAAACAGAGGCAGTAACCGAGGCAGAAGTTACAACTCAAGTCGAAATCACGACCGAGGTTGAAGTCACTACCGAAGCCGAAGTAACCACCGAGCCCGAGATCACAACGGCTCCCGAAACCACTAAGGAACCCGAGATCACAACTCCCGTTCCCGAACAGACCACGGCCCCGATAACCGAAGAAACGACCGAGTATTGGGAGGAAACCACCTCGCCGCTGCCCGAGGTTACCACGGAGATCGAAGTCACAACCGAAATCGAAGTCACAACCGAACCCGAAGTGACAACCGAAGTTACGACGGAATCCGAAACTACGGCAGAACCCGAAACTACGGCAGAACCCGAGGTCACAACCAAGCCCGAGCCTGAGGAGGAATACAATCCCGCGCCCGATTTCACGGTTTATGACAGCGCGGGGCGTCCGGTTCGTCTTTCGGATATGCTCGGCAAGCCCGTTGTGCTCAATTTCTGGGCAAGCTGGTGCCCGCCCTGCAAGGCGGAGATGCCCGATTTCGAGGAAGTCTTCCGCGAGATGGGCGAAGACGTTGTGTTCATGATCGTCAATCTGACCGACGGGCAGTACGAAACAATGGCATCGGCGCAAGCCTTCATCGCCTCGATGGGATACACCTTCCCCGTTTATTTCGATCTCGCAAGCGATGCGGCATATACCTACGGAATAGAATCTATTCCGACCACATTCTTTATCAGCGCGCGCGGAAATCTCGTTGCTTATGCGCAGGGAGCTCTCGACGGAGAAACGCTGAAACAAGGTATTTCAATGATTTATTCAGAAAAATAAAGGGAGATTATTATGAAAAACATTCTTGAGAAGCAGGGCTTTATCTGCGACATGGACGGCGTTATATATCACGGCGACAAGATTCTTGACGGCGTGCGCGAATTCGTCAACTGGATGCTTGATAACGGCAAAAAGTTTGTATTTCTCACCAACAGCCCCGAAAGAACGCCCCACGAGCTTTCGATGAAGCTTGAACGCATGGGACTTTCGGTCACACCCGACCATTTTTATACCAGCGCAATGGCAACCGCGGAATTTCTGCACAGCCAGGCGCCCGGATGCACCGCATACGTCATCGGCGAGGCTTCGCTTTCGAAGGCGATGTATGACCAGGGCATCTATATGAACGACGTCAACCCCGACTACGTCGTTGTCGGTGAAACACGCACCTACTGCTTCGAAAAGATCGAAAAGGCTATCGCCCTCGTCAATGCGGGCGCAAAGCTTATCGGCACCAACCCCGACACCGTCGGCGTCACCGACCGCGGAATCATGCCCGCAACCGGCTCTCTCGTTGCTCCCATTGAGATCGCAACCGGAAAAAAGGCATATTTCGTCGGCAAGCCCAATCCCGTAATGATCCGCCACGGCCTCAAGCGCCTCGGCTGTCACTCGGAGGACATCGCCTTCATCGGCGACAGAATGGACACCGACATCATCGCGGGCATAGAGTCAAACGTTGACACAGTCCTTGTGCTCAGCGGTGTTACCGCCATGGAGGACATCGACAGCTTCCCCTACCGCCCCAAGTATATCTTAAACGGCGTGGGCGACATCGTAAAAAGCATAGAGAAAAATTGATGTCGGTAACAAATTGTGTATTAAATATTTGACATAAAGCGACGGATGGCACGAAGTCTATCCTTGCGTGTCAAAATCGCTAATGCT
>JAZORB010000004.1:0-2728 GCA_045656385.1 Eubacteriales bacterium
TCCAAAATATATTTACTATCATAATATTATATCTTATTTTTCGTCTTTAGTCAAGAGGAAAATCAAAGTTTTTTGCGAGTTTTGACGAATTGTCACATTCAACATAGAAAGGGCGAAAAACGCGCAAAATTTCTCTGTCGAAAATCACGAATTATTTGCGATTTTTCTTGACTTTACCCTTATATTATAGTATAATTAAATATATATTTTTTATTTTTACAGTGAGGTAAAAAATGAAGTACAAAGTCGGTATTGTTATGGGAAGCGACAGCGATCTTCCCGTTATCGAAAAAGCTACGAATACCCTCAGTGCGCTCGGAATCGAATTCGAAGTGCACGTTTACTCTGCGCACCGCACACCCGATGAGGCGGCAGAGTATGCTATGAACGCGCAGAAAAGAGGAATAGGTGTACTTATCGCGGCTGCAGGAATGGCAGCTCACCTTGCAGGCGCAATCGCGGCACGCACCACCCTGCCCGTTATCGGAATTCCCTGCAAATCAACAAATTTAGGCGGCATTGAAGCCCTTCTTTCCACAGTACAGATGCCCGGAGGCATACCTGTAGCTACTGTTGCGATCGACGGAGGCGTCAATGCCGCTTTGCTTGCCGCTCAGATCCTCGCCCTCTCGGACGAAGAGCTCGACGCAAGACTTAAAGCGCATCGTCAGGCGCAGTATGAAGGCGTAATCGCTAAGGATAAGGCGATAGCAGAAAAGTTTCAGTAAGTTGCTAATCAACGGCTGATTTATTCTTAATAAAGTTTACAGCAAACTTTGAAGTTGACCCGGCTTCGCCGAGATCCTTCGACTCCGCTGACGCTGCGCTCAGGATGACAGCGTAGTGTAGTTTAGCAGAAAATGATATTTGGTATCTCGTAATAAAGTTCTTACTGCTTTTCTGCTTGAAACGAAATTACGAGCCGCCAATTCAATTATCCATAAAAATTATATTACGCTGTCATCCTGAGCGGAGCGCAGCGGAGTCGAAGGACCTCGGCGCAGCCGGGTCAATAAAAGAATCTGCTGTGAACTGAACCACTATGCAATTAAAACAAAATTCGAAAATCTAAATTTCATCTATAAAGGGAGAACAAAAAAATGGCAAACAATCTCGTTTACACAGGCAAGACCAAGGACGTATTCGCACTCGAAAACGGCAACTACCTTCTCAAGTTCAAGGACGACTGCACCGGCAAGGACGGCGTTTTTGATCCCGGAGAGAACTCCGTAGGACTCACCATCGAGGGTGTAGGCGACGTCAACCTCCGCATGTCCATCTACTACTTCGAAAAGATCAACGCCGCAGGCATCAAGACCCACTATATCTCCGCAGACCTCGCAAACACCACAATGGAAGTCGTTCCCGTTAAGCCCTTCGGCAAGGGACTCGAGGTTATCTGCCGTAACAAGGCTGTCGGCAACTTCCTCCGCCGCTACTCCGACTATATCGAAGAGGGCGCAGATCTTCCCTCCTACGTTGAGATGACTTTTAAGAACGACGCAAAGGGCGACCCGCTCGTAACCAAGGAAGGCCTTGTTGTTCTCGGCGTTATGACCGACAAGCAGTACGACGATATGGCTGATATGACCCGCAAGATCACCAAGATCATCGCTGATGACCTTGCAGAGAGAGGCCTCGTTCTTTACGACATCAAGTTCGAGTACGGCTACGACAAGGACGGCAACGTAATCCTCATCGACGAGATCGCATCCGGTAACATGAGAGTTTACAAGGACGGCGAGTACATCGATCCCATGACCCTCTCGAAGCTCTTCTTCGCATAAGGGGCATAGATGGGCGGATTTTTCGGGTGTGCAAAGCGCTCGGAAGCTATATCCGACGTATTCTTCGGCACCGACTACCATTCTCACCTCGGTACTCGGTGCGGAGGAATTGCCGCTTATAACACCGAGGTCGGTCTGCAAAGACAGATCCACAGCATTGCAAACTCACCCTTCAGAACCAAATTTGAAAATATCTTTGAGGAGGTCAGCGGAAACTCCGCGATCGGCTGTATCAGCGATTCGGATCCCCAGCCCCTTCTCATTCGCTCGAATCTCGGCACCTACGCGATCTGCACTGTCGCAATGATCAACAACTCGGACGAGCTTCTCGCCGAAGTAATGTCGAATTCGGGACATATCAACGCAATGACCGGCGGCGCGGTCAACTCGACCGAGCTTATCGCCGCCATCATCAATACAAAATCCACCTTTGCCGAGGGCATCAAGTACGCACAGAGCCGCATCGAAGGCTCGGCGACCATCCTCATCCTCACCGACGAGGGCAAGATCATTGCCGCGCGCGACCGCCTGGGCAGACTTCCCGTTGAGATTGGCGTTTGCGAGGACGGATACTGCGTTGCCTTTGAGGACTTTGCCTACAAGAAGCTCGGATACACCGATCTTCGCGAGCTCGGCCCCGGCGAGATCGTCGAGGTCACGGCGGACGGAGTGACGGTCATTGCCGAACCCGGCAATGAGATGAAGATCTGCGCCTTCCTTTGGTCCTATTACGGCTACCCCACCTCGGATTACGAAAACGTAAACGTTGAGTGCATGCGTTGCCGCAACGGCTCGATCATGGCAAAGCGCGAGGTTGCCGAGGGCAAGACGGAGGGCATCGACTACGTTTGCGGCGTTCCCGATTCGGGCACACCCCACGCGATCGGCTACGCAAACGAGAGCCACATTCCCTTTGCGCGCCCCTTCATCAAGTACACTCC
>JAZORB010000005.1:0-4257 GCA_045656385.1 Eubacteriales bacterium
GTTTTGAGACTTTTTTCGCAGTCAAAAAGGGCTGTGGAAATCGTGTCTTGTTTTCCCTTAGTTTTCCACACCGAGTTTGAGTCGAAAAATTGCCGAAAATGTCAAAAAATCGCTCCATAGCGACGTTTTTGGACGTTTTCACAGTTTTCCACAGTTTCCCCAGGCTCTACTGTTATAAATATTAAATATTATATATATTAAACTTATTTTCTTATCTTCTTTCGCGCTTGCGCGCATGAGAGTGAAAAAATTGCTTTTGTGGAAAGGCAACGAGAGTTTTCCACATATTTGATCATTTTTTAAGGAGTATTCGAGATGAAAATTATCTTTAACCGCCAAGAACTCATTAACAGCATAGCTCCCCTGCTTTGCGCTGTTCCCAATAAAGGTCCCTTCCCCGAGGTTGAATGCATCCATATGAATGCCGAAAATCCCGGCGAGGTCGTTCTTACTTCCTTTGACCTTGAAAAGGCTGTCAGAGTTAAATGCGAGGCGACTGTCCTTGAGACCGGTTGCTATGCGATCAATGCCAATAAGCTCTTCCAGATGCTTAAGGTTATGGACGGCGAGGAGATCACCATCACCGTCAATGCAAAGCTTGAGACTACTCTTGTTTCGGGCAAATCCACTCAGAAAATGTCCGCGCTTTCCGCCGAGGGCTTCCCCGCCATCCCCGCGATCAATAATAAGTCCCTCCGTTATGAGATCTCTTGCCCCCTTCTCAAGAAGATGATCGCAAAGGTCAGCTTCGCTATGGGCGTAAATGACCAGAGATACATCCTCAACGGCGCTTATTTCAGAGTCGAGGAGGATAAGCTCATGGTCGTTGCCTGCGACGGATTTAAGATGGCAAAGTGCTCGACTAAGGCTGATATTGTAAACAAATCCGAGGATAACACCCAGGTCAGATATTCCTATATCGTTCCCGCAAAGACTGTTCAGGAGCTCTATCGCATGCTTCCCGACGGCGAGGACGACAGAGTTATGATGCATATGAGCCGTAAGTACCTCATCTGCTACTTCGAAAACATGACCTTCTACACCCGCCTGATCGAGGGTGAGTATATCGACTACGACCGCATTATTCTCAAGACTCATAAAATCTTCATCAACGTTGACCGCGACCGCCTTCTCGGTGCTCTCGAGCGTGCGGCTGTCGTAACCGAGGAAAGAATTGCGGGAAGCAACCGTACTCCCCTGCGCTTCTCCCCCGAGGGTAACGTTCTCAAGATCATGGCAAATTCCTCCGCGGGATCCTCTTATGAGGAGATCGAGGTCGATCACGAGGGCGATGACCTGCTCATTTCCTTCAACAATAAGTACCTCATCGACGCCATCCGCTCTTGCGAGTGCGAGCGCCTGCGCATCGAGATGACCACCGCGTTCTCGAGTATCAATATCATCCCGCTCGACCTCGAGGAGGGCAGCGACGAGGTATTCTTCCTGCTTCCCATCAAGACAAAGCACTAAAATTTCATATAAATGAAGGTCAAAAAAATTTGTGCCGAGGATTTTCGCAATATCGAGCGCGCCGAGGTGGAGTTCTCGGACGGTATAAATCTTCTCTTCGGCGCAAACGCGCAGGGAAAGACGAATCTGCTTGAGGCGATCTGCTATTTTTCGCTCGGCAAGTCTTTTCGCGGCGCGAAGGATGCGGAATTTATCGCGTTTGATAAGAGAACTTCAAAGCTTTCGCTCGATTTTGAGGATCGTGTGCGCGAGAGAAATCTCACGATCGACTTTTCAAAGGATCACGCGCGCCATATCGAGCAAAACGGCATGAAGATCTCGCGGATGAGTGAGATCATCGGTCTTTTCCGCGCGGTAATTTTCTGCCCCGAGCACCTCAATATCATAAAAGAAGGGCCCTCGATGAGAAGGTTCTATCTCGATGTCGCTATCTCCCAGCTCCGCCCGCTTTATTTGCGGTCGCTGCAGAGGTATAATCACATTCTCATGCAGCGAAACAAGCTGATCAAGAATGCGGAAAAGGATCGAAAGAGCTTTGATGCGACTATCGAATTCTGGTCGGCGCAGCTTGCGGCAGAGGCGGCGAATATCACAAAGCAACGTTTGCGTTATATCGAGGCTGCCGAGCGCGAGCTTAAGGTCTGCTTCGACGAAATGACCGGCGGGCGTGAGACTCCGAGCCTTGAATATGATTTTTCATTTAAGATCAAGCCCGAGGAGGCTGCGGACGCGAAAAGGGCGCAGGAGATCTTCTTCAATCAACTAATGTCGTCCCACGACCGCGAGATTTACGCGGGAGCGACGCTTTGGGGAATCCACAAGGATGACCTGATAATACGTCTGGACGGCAAAAACGCCCGAAATTTCGCCTCACAGGGGCAACAGCGCTCGCTTGCGCTTGGTCTCAAGCTCTCCGAAGCGGCAATTTCGGCTTCAAATACAGGCGAAAGCCCCGTCCTTCTCCTCGACGACGTCTTTTCCGAGCTCGACGCCGAGCGACGTTCATATCTTTGCGAGCGGATGAAACGCGGACAAGTGATCATGACGGCGTGTTCGGATGTGGATCTGCAGAGTGAGAACGTTAATGTAATTGAGGTTAAAAACGGAAGTTACAGCTTTTGACCGCAGTCAAATGCAAAAGGCAGAATGCAAAATGTAAAATGATGGATAATTTTCTCACTGCGTTCGAAAATTTTCGATTTTAATTAAGACACAATCCTGTCAGTCACACAAAATAAAAAAGTACTATAATATATAAAAATACTTTTCGGCTTGCCGAAAAGTTACCTTCATTTTGCATTTTGCACTTTGCATTTTGCATTTAACATCCTTTCATAATTTCAGAAAGAAAAAACACCATGTTCCTTCACGTTGGAAACAACAAAAACATCCGCATCCGCGATATAATCGGCATTTTCGATATGGACAATGCCACGCTGAATTCGGCGATTACGAAAAAATACCTTTCTGCGGCGCAAAAGCGCGGCGAGGTTGAGTCAGCGGGCGATGATATACCGAAATCTTTCATACTTTACCGAGTCGGACTTGATACGAAGGTGTGTTTTTCCACACTTTCGGCGGCTTCATTGCTTGGTAGGTTGGAATAAAGGGTGACAGAGCGCAATACTTCCCTACATTCGGGAAGTATTGACTCTGTCCAAAACGCAGAAGCAGAGCTTCAGCGTTTTGAAGCACGGAAGCGAAAGCTGAAGCTTTCGCATTAGAATCGAGACTCCGTCTCGAGCTCTGCTAAAGAAACTTTTTGAAAAAAGTTTCTTTAGAATCTTCAAAAACTTTTAGGTTTTATTTTTGATTATAACGGAGAAATCCGAAAGGAAGATAAAAATGATTGATGAAAAAATCACAAACGCAGAAGAAAAGGCAGGGGAAGTCGTGATTCCCGAGCCCGAAGAGGAAGTTATTCCCGAAGCGGAGCTTATTGAGCTCGACCCCGAGGGAAGTGAGCTTTCCACCGTTGTTGACGCGGCTTATACCGAAAGCCAGATTCAGGTTCTTGAGGGACTTGAGGCTGTCCGCAAGCGTCCCGGTATGTATATCGGTACCACGTCCTCCCGCGGTCTGCACCACCTTGTCAACGAGATCGTTCACAACTCCATCGACGAGGCTCTGGCGGGTCATTGCGATCTGATCGTGGTCACCGTCAACCCCGACAACAGCATCACCGTTGAGGATAACGGCCGAGGCATTCCCGCGGGTATGCACCCCACGCAGGGTATTCCCACCCTCGAGGTCGTTTATACCATTCTTCACGCCGGCGGTAAGTTCGGCGGCGAGGGATATAAGATCGCGGGCGGTCTGCACGGCGTTGGTGCGTCCGTTGTAAACGCGCTCTCCGAGTGGCTCGAGGTCGTTGACGTTGTTGACGGAATCAAATATTCCGAAAGATTCGTTCACGGTGCGGTCGACCGTCCTTTCGAGTGCCACGGTCCCGTAGGCGAGGGCGAAAAACAGCACGGTGTAACAGTCACCTTCAAGCCCGACGGTACAATATTTGAGACTACCGTTTTTGATTATGAAATGCTCCTGAACCGTATGCGCGAGCAGGCTTTCCTGAATGCGGGCATCCGCATCAAGCTGATCGACGCGCGCGGAGAAGAGCACAAGGAAAACGACCTTATGTTCGAGGGCGGTATCCGCAATTTCGTTTCCTTCCTCAACAGCCAGAAGCACTCCGACCTCGTTCACGAGGAGGTCATCTACATGCGCGGCGAAAAGGGAACAAGCCAGGCGGAGGTCGCGCTTCAGTATAACACCACATATAACGAA
>JAZORB010000006.1:0-8902 GCA_045656385.1 Eubacteriales bacterium
TATTAAGATATATTATTATGATTACCATATGTCAAAATAACCAACCCTTGCCCACTCTTTTCCTCAAAAGATTGTGGCATATTTTATGACAAAAAACGCCAAAAGTCTTGATTATCCTTCCTATTTGTGATATAATATGAACTTGCGAAATCCAAAAATCATATTATAAGAAAGAAGATAAAACAATGACATCCACCATTTTTCTCACGCTTTCTATCGCACTCCTTTCGGGTCTTCTTCTCTCGCGTGTAGCGAAGAAGGTCGGCCTTCCCGCGGTAACCGCATATCTCGTTGCGGGCGTAATCATCGGCCCCTACCTCCTCGGTCAGTTCGGCATCGGCTTTGACCACGAGGCAAACTCCCCCGAGAAGTACAAGATCCTTTGCGATCTCGCGCTCGGATTCATCGCATTTGCCATCGGTAATGAGTTCCGCCTTGAGCAGCTCAAGAAGATAGGTAAAAAAGCAACCATCGTCGGTATCGGTCAGGCAATCGTCACAACCATTGTCGTTGACGCAGGTCTTATCGCGCTTTCCTTCATCCTTCCCGAAGGATGCCTTCCCCTCCCCGCAGCAATCATCCTCGGCGCAGTTGCAACCGCAACAGCTCCCGCGGCAACTCTTATGGTCGTTCGTCAGTACAAGGCGAAGGGTCCCGTAACCGACATTCTCCTTCCCGTTGTTGCTCTTGACGACGCTGTCGGACTTGTCATCTTTGCGATCTCCTTCGGCGTTGCAGGTGCTATCAACACCGGCACCATCGACCCCATCTCCATGATCGTTAACCCCCTCATTGAGGTCGTTCTCTCGCTCGTTCTCGGCGCAGTTATGGGTTGGCTTTTCTCCTTCACCGAGAGATTCTTCCACTCGCGCTCCAAGCGTATGGCAGTTTCGGTCACCTTCGTAATGCTGACCGTAGCGATCTCCTCGCTCAAGTTTGAGATCGGTCATTTCCACATCGCATTCTCGAGCCTTCTTGCATGCATGATGCTCGGAACCATCTTCTGCAACATCTGTGATTTCTCCGAGGAGCTTATGGAGAGAGCCGACAGATGGACCGCTCCCCTTCTCATTCTCTTCTTCGTTATCAGCGGCGCAGAGCTCAACCTCGGCGTATTCACCAACTGGGTATTCGTTGTTATCGGCGTGGCATATATCGCATTCCGTTGCATCGGTAAGTATTTCGGCGCACGCTGGAGTGCAAAGGCATCGGGCTGTGATGAAAACATCATCAAATACCTCGGCATCACCCTCTTCCCGCAGGCGGGCGTTGCACTCGGTATGGCAGCTCAGGCACTCACCTTCGGCGGTGACATCGGCGTGCTTGCACAGAGCATCACCCTCTTTGCAGTACTTATTTACGAGCTCGTAGGTCCCGCACTTACCAAGATTGCGCTCACCAAGGCAGGCGACATCCAGGCAGAGGGCAAGACCAGCGCACGTGAAGAAGCAAAGAAGCTTATGGAACAGAAATAAGTGATCAGTGATCAGAAAAATAGTAAAAAATCCCGCGCATTTCGCGCGGGATTTTTTCAATTTAAATAGAATAAAAGTCAACAGCAGCGGGAAGTTTTTGAAGATTCTTAAGGAACTTTTTGAAAAAAGTTCCTTAAGTCGCCGTCCGCAGACGGCGAAACTCCCCTTGCGCTTCGGAATGGCGGCGCCCCGCCGACATTCCGGAAGGAGTAAAACCTCCCCTTGTGGGAGGTTTTCGCTCCTTCACCCCGCGCGCCCGCAGGCGCGCGGATTTTCTTTGCACTAAAATATTGAACTGCGTCAATCAACAAGATTTCCGCGTGAATCAAACTTTAACTCAACAGCTCCGTCGATGCAGGTTACTTGAGTCAGCGAGGTATCAAATATCCAGCTTGCCCAATTCTTGCTCATATTCGTCCACTGCTTTACGGTGCCCGCATATTTGAATTCAGTCAGCGCGGGAAGATCGCAAAATGATACGAATATCGTCTTAATGGTTGAGGGAAGCGACACGCTCACCAGCTCATCATTTTCTCCGAAAGCAGTATTCATAATTCTGATAACGCCCTCGGGAACAACTACTGACTTAAGTCCCGGCTTATTGAAGAAAGCAACCGTGCCAATGATCTCAACGCTTCCGTCATCGGGAATAACGCTGTTCGCAAAGCCGCAAAGGAGCACTTTATCCTTGATTCTGATAAGGCAGTTGCCCTTTTCGGTGTAATACTGATTCTCGGTCGAAACGGTAATACGATTAAAGTTTCGTCCGCGGTCACGGTTATAATAAATGCTGCCTTTGATCTCACTTACACTTGCACCAAAATGCACGCTTTCAAGATTTGTGCACATATTGAGAGCTTCGGATTCAACGTATTCTACCGTATCCGAAATGATTATATGCTTGACGTATACATTGTCCTCGCCACTTTTTTGATCGTTGAAGTTAGCAACCTCTCTCTCAACGTATACCATCTGCGTAACCGGCAGACCTTCGTAAACCGATGCGACATAGACCTTTTCATCGGTACAGTCGCCCCAACCGATGAAGGATGCGGTCTTACCGTCTTTATTTATCTCGTAAAGCAGTCCCGGGGTGCCGTGCTCATCCGGCACAAATTCGGTCTCTTCGGGTTCGGTCGTGGGCGCCACGGTCTCTTCGAGTGCAGCGGTCGTTTCGACATTCGGCTCGGTTTCTTCAACTCCCGGATTAGCTCCCGCGCCGAATCCGCCAAACGGGTTCGTGTTCTTTGACACAAAGCTTACAACGGGAATGATCGCGCCGAGAAGCAGCGCGCAGGCTGCAAGCACCGACACCTGCTTGATCCAGATCACGTGCTTTTTGCCCTTCGTAGGCATTCCCGCCGTGACAGCGTCGGTCTTGACACGCGACATGGTATCCGAGATCATCGCGTCATCAATATACTCGATCGACTCAAGCAGACGTCTTTTTTGATTCATATTAAGACTCATCTTGTAATACCCTCCTTTTTGAGTTCCGCGGCTATCTTTTTCCGCGTTCTGTGAAGCGATACCTTGATCTTGCTCTCGCCGTAGCCCGTCTGTGCCGATATCTGCGAAAGACTGAGCCCAAGCCAATAGCGCAAAATAAAGATATCCTTGTTTGTCCTTCCGACAGTTGCGAGCACGGAATTTATGATCTCACCGGCGCGCCGTGCCTCAAATCCCGAGGCGAGATCGCTTCCGTCCTCAACAAGATCGAGGAATTCCTCCCCGACTATCGCAATTTTTCCGCCGCGCTTCCAGGCATTTTCGTTCCTTGATATCTCGCGGGCGCGGTTGCGCACCATTTTGCAGATATAGGCACGAAGATCACGTGGATTTTCGGGCGGAACAGCGTTCCAAAGCGCGAGCATGACGTCGCTGACGCATTCCTCGGCATCCTCACGGAAGGTGAGAATGCTCAGGGCGATATAGTGGCAAAGAGGACCGTATTTCTTCTCGACCTCCGCCAAAGCCCGCTCATCCCGCGCAAAGAACAATTCGATAATTTTTTCATCTTTCATTAGAGCGCTCCTTTCGATTGTCCTTTCATTAAACAAGAAGCGGTTTATAAAAAAAGGTTACACCGTTTTCGAAAACATTTTGAATTTTGTCAGACTGCACAAAGAAGGAGGGAGATTTTTGTGCAGGGTGACATAGTTATTGTAGCATATTTTGATGAAAAAAGCAAGTCTCGCTTCGCGAGAGTTAAGATCGGGCTGCGCCCGAGTAAGGTTCGCCTGCGGCGAAATGAATAATCCCCCACCCGCCCGATTCCGGGCGGGTGGGGGATTACATTAAGGTTCTGCCTTTTCTACAGTTCCTCTGAAATCCATATTTGGAGTAGGTGCAAATTTGGCGTCGGTGCAGTAAATCATAATATTGTCGCTCATATAATTCCAGTAGTAATCCTTTTCCACGGCTTCCCATTGTTCGCGTGTTCCGGCATAGTTAATATTGATAGACCGGTCCCTTCTGTAACTCGAGAACGCATCCCTATCGATCTTCTCAAGGGCGGTGCCGAGGTAAACAGTTCCGAGCGCGGGGCAAGCAGAGAGCGCAGAATTACCGATAAAAACAAGATTTTCACTTCCCTTGATCTCTTTCAAGCTCGGCGACCACCAAAGGGCAGCTTGAGGAAGATATGTGAATCCGTTAAGGTCAAAGGTCTCAAGTTCGTTACAGTGACTGAATGCATGAGATACCATTCTCTCCAAGCTTTTCGGCAAAACTATGCTTTTGAGCTTGTAGCAGTGTCCAAAAGCATCAAGCTCTATGGACTTGATTCCTTCGGGAATGTGAACACTTTCAAACTGGACACCGTAAAATGCCCATTCGCCGATTATCTCAACGCTTCCGTCATCGGGGATCGTGCTTGTGCTAAAACCTTTGACGAGTGTTTTTGTCGTTACGTCGATAAGGCAGTCGTTCTTAACGGTATATTTCTTGTTGTCGGGAGAAACCTCAATGCTTGCAAGCTTTGACTCGACGCTATGCTCAAAGCGTATTTTTTTCAAGTTCGCTCCGATGTATATGCTTTCAAGATTCGGCATTTCGGTCAAAACGCCCCACTCGATTTCCTCGACCGTGTCGGAGACCACCAGACGCTTGACGGTCTTGTTATCATATCCGTGATCGGCGGGCACGTAATCAAGATCCCAAAGCGGCTGATTTCTCATCTCCGTTACCGGCAAACCGTTGTAATGAGATGCCACAACCATAACCTCATCCGTACAGTTATGGAAGCTGACGAGAGATGCGGTCTTGCCGTCCTCGTTAACAACGTACTGAAGCCCACGGCTGCCGTCAAACACATCTCCGTTTTCGACATCGACGCTGCTGTTTTCCGCGCCGACGATGGGCGGGGTGTATTCGTGATGCTCGGTGATGATTGTCGCTGTGGGAATTGCCACCGCAAGAAGCGCCATACACGCCGCGATGGCAACGGCTACTTTGATGCATCTGTTCATTTTGGCAAAACGGTTTTGGGTGACGCTCTTTCTCGCCTCGTATTTGCCGAGGACTTCCGAGATCAGGTCATCATCAAGATGCGCCGAAGCCTCGAATATCAGCTTATCGTTCTTGTTTGTACTCATAACGTAAATCCTTCCTTTCTTAGTTCTTCTTGGAGTTTCTTTTTCGTGCGTGCAAGTGACATTTTGACCTTGCCGAGGGTGAAGCCTGTCTTTTTCGCTACCGCCTCGAGCCTCATTCCGAGGAAATAGCGCAGAACAAATAGTTCTCTTTGTTCAGCCTCGACGGTTCGCAGAAAATCGCTTATGACCCTACCCATTCTCTTTGATTCGAATTCGGATAAGAGATCGGTGCCGTCGTCGATAAGAGTGAGGCATTCATCACCGACCAACACGAATTCGCCGCGGCCGCGGGCTTTTGAATCGCGAAGAATGGCAAGAGCGCGGTTTCGCGTCGCCTTTGCGATATAGGCACGAAGATTTTCGGGGGTGTCGGGCGGAATAACATTCCAGAGAGCGAGGAAAACATCGTTTACGCATTCCTCGCAATCCTCGTGACGGGCAAGAATGTTTGAGGCAATGTAGTAGCACAAACCGCCGTATTTCTTCTCGACAGCCCGAATGGCGTTCTCGTCTCGAGCCAAGAACAGTTCAACAATCTTCTTGTCGTCCATTGTGTTTTCTCCTTTCAAAATGTCCTTTCACCCTATAAGAATCCAAAAATCCGAAAAAGTAACAAGATTCGAAAATCTTTTTGTTTTTTGTCGAACTGCACAAACAAGGAAGGCGTGATTTGTGCATCTTGACTTGTTTATTGTATCATATTTTTCATCATAAATCAATATATCCGTACTTAAACAAATCAGCCGAGCGCGTTTGCGCTCGGCTTTATTATTGAATTACTCCCCGTTATGGAGTTGGTGCGCCAATGTGAACCTCGGGCGGGCTTGTGATCTCTCTGTACTGCCGTTCGGGCATGAATTCACCGCGCTGATCTTTAAGGTATCCCTCAAATTCGGGAAGGAGCTGCCAATGATATTGGCTCTGATTTCCCACGTTCGAAAGCGACTCGCCATCGGTGCAGATAACGGGGATTGAGATCGCCACGTTAGAGGTCAAGGGCTTTGCCACAGCCAGCCACTGCTCAACTGTCCCCTTATAATACATAGTCGGACAATACATCCTATGGAAAACCATCTGACCAAAAGCCTTCAGATTGGTGCCAAGCTCAAGAGTTTTAAGTGATTGGCAAAAAATGAACGCAGATGACTCTATAACCTCAAGGCTGTCAGGAAGAGTAACGCTTTCAAGGCTCATACAAGTTTTGAACGCATTGCGCTCTATGATCTTGACACCCTCGGGAATTACTATCGAAGTAATAGAAGTGGCGGACATAAATGCTGAACTTCCAATGATCTTAACACTTCCGTCATCGGGGATAACCGTGGTGGGTGTGGCGAGAATGAGGGTATTGGTTCTCAAATCGACAATGCAATTGCCCTTATCCGAGAAATTGGGATTGTTGGGCGATACCTCTACCTTACTGAAATTCTCTCCGTATCCCGAATTAAACGGGAGAGCTCGTATTCTCGCAACACTTGCACCGTAATATACGCTTTCGATATTCGGGCACTGGCGGATGCATTCAAAATCAACGAGCTGCACGGTATCCGAGATGACTAATCTCTTAAGATATTTGCTGTTAAAATCGTGATCGGTGGGTATATATGATGCTTCATGATAGGCTACGTTGTGCATTTCGGTTACGGGCATACCGTTGTAGGTCGATGCGATATACACAACCTCATCGGTGCAGGTTCCGTAGCTGACGAAGGATACGGTCTTGCCATCTTCGTTGACCTCGTAAATAAGGCCTTTACTTCCGTCATGCTCGGGCGAGGATTCGACATCAACACCGCTGTTTTCGGCGCGCAACGTGGGCGGGGTGTATTCTCCGTGCTCGATAACTATTGTCGCCGCGGGAATTGCTACCGCAAGAAGCGCCATACACGCCGCGACCGCAACTGCAACCTTCAGCCATCTGTTACGCTTTGCAAACCTTTCGGCTATACGGGTGGCGGGGGTATCATTGTAATACTTCTCTGCTCCCGCGATGAATTTTTCATCGATATAGTCAAGAGAATCGAGGAGTCTTTCGTCTTTCGTCTTTTTCATACTATAAAACCTTCCTTTCTTAATTCGTCTTTCAGCTTCCCTTTCATCCGCGAGAGCGTCATTTTCACCTTGCCCTCGGTAAATCCCGTCAGCTTGCAGATTCGGGGATAGCTTTCGCCCAAATAGAAGCGCATCACAAAGAGATCTCTTTCGGTTTCGGTGGAGCGCTCGAGGAATGAGTTGATTACCTTGCCCGCGCGGCTTGCCTCAAACTCGGCGGCAAGATCGCTCCCGTCATCAAGAATGGCAAGGAATTCCTCTCCCACCATCTGTATCTCGCCGCCCCGCTTTTGCGCCGAGCTTGCCCTTCTGCGGCTTTTAGCGAGATTGCGTACGATTCCCGAAAGATAAGCAAACAGACTTCGCGGCGACTCGGGCGGGATCGTGTTCCAGAGAGCGAGCAGAGCATCGTTCAGACATTCCTCGCCGTCCTCGCGGTTTTGAAGATACGAGCCCGCAAGGCGGCGGCAATGCTCGCCGTATTTTGCCTGCGTTTCGCTTATCGCCCGCTCGTCACGGCTGTTGAATAATTCAATTATCTTCTCATCATTCATCTGTCTTCCTCCTTTTGTCGTTTCAGGGCCCTTCACTAATAAAGTTGCGGTTTGATGCACGACCGTAACAAGATTTTGAAAAATATTTTCCAAAAGACGATTTTTTGTCATTTCACACAAACGGGGAAGGTTCTTTTTGTGCACATCGACATATCTATTGTATCATATTCCGCGAAGAAAATCAATTCAAATAGAAAATTTCCGCCCGAAGGCGGAAATTCCAATTAACTATCAATTTATTAAAGCTCCTGCTTCCAGAGTCCGTGCAGGATGCAGTAAGCGTAGACTGCGACGGGCTTTTCATCGGCGAGTGCGAAAACTGCCTCGGGTGCTGCGCCTACCTCAAGATGCTTGCGGTAGAGTCCCTTGTCGCTTTCAAGCGCTACCCAAAGGATGCTGTGCTCCTCTGCCATGGGATGCTCGACCGAACCAACCGAAACCTTCACAAGGTTGCCCTCGACCTTTGCAACGGGGATGTGCTTTTCGTGGCTTGCCTCGACCACACCGGGAACGAGCTCTGCCATCTTCTTGCCGCAGCACATAACGGGTACGCCGTGATCCTCAACCTTTTCTACTACGTTGCCGCAGTGCTCACAGATATAGAATTTAACATTATTTTTCATTATTATTTCCTCCAAAGGGTTGTTTGTTTTGTTGTGACTATATTATACCATATTTTTTTGCAAGTTTCTGTGATTTAATCACATTCTGCAAGATATTCTTCTGCAAAATGAACCGCAACCGCGCCATCGCCGACAGCCGTCACGACCTGACGAAGAGGCTTCGTTCTGACGTCGCCAACTGCGTAAACACCGGGAAGATTCGTCTTCGTCGATTCGTCTGCAACGATATATCCGCCCGCGTCGAGATCGAGCTGATCTGCAAATATTTCGGATGCGGGTTTTCGCCCGATGCTGACAAAAAGACCGTTTATTTCAAGCTCTCTGCCGTCCGCAAGACGGATGCCCGCCACTTTTTCGTCGGCGATAAGCTCGGAAACCGAACTGTTCGCGAGGAATTCGATATTTGAGGACTTTTCGAGGGCATCGACGTAGATCTTCGACGCGCGGAAGGAATCGCGGCGGTGAATGAGATAAACTTTCGCCGCAAGGCGCGAGAGGTAGAGCGCATCCTCGAGTGCCGAGTTGCCTCCGCCGACGACGGCGACCGTCTTGTTGCGATAGAATCTGCCGTCGCAGTGCGCGCAGTAGTGCACGCCGCGGCT
>JAZORB010000007.1:0-2179 GCA_045656385.1 Eubacteriales bacterium
CCCTCGTCCGAGACGCGGTCAAATCTCACATTAGCTACGGGAACTATCGCGCCGCCATTGAAGTGAACGAGGATATAGTCGCCTACATCGGATCTTGAGGTCATAAGTCCGAAAAGATTATCCTTCCTATTTATATAATAGGACTTATAATCTTCGGAGAACTCAACGCCGTGAAGCTCATACTCGCAGACAGACACGACCATTCCGTTTTTCTCCTCATAGATCTCGAATTTGAGCGTATCTCTTGAGTTGCCATATCCGATTCCGAGCAGATAGCCGCCCTCAAGCTCAATAAGCGAGGTCGAGAAGCCTTCTATCACGCCCGTGTCGGTATAGGTGATGTTGCTCATATCCGAAAGGTCGAAGAAGAAAACGGGGTCTGTGAAGCTGACCACAACGGCGGTGCAAACATATGCACTGTCACCGTCGAATCGAACGGACGCGACCTGCTCGCCCTCGGGAGCAAAGCTCACCACCTTGCCGATGATCTCATAGGTTGCAAGATCGATGCAGTAAAGGTCGGCGCTTTCATGCCATTCTTGCTGACTGAACGAATACCCACCATCGGGATGGATTATGTTAACGTATTTCGTTGTTCGGGTCTCCGTTACAAGACGGAGCACGCCGTCCTTTTCGTCAAGCGCATACTGATCTGTCAAGATTCCGTTCACGCGGAAGCTACCCTTGTTTTCAAGCACGCCCGCGGTATAGGACACGGTATATATCTCACTTTGCATTATATTAGTGCTGAACTTTTCGTTTTCATTCTCGCCGAGAGTGATAATGCTTTCGGTATGTCTGCAAGCGAGGAAAATATTATTTTCCGATACCGCGACCTCGTATGCATTATCAAGCACCGCGACACTTCCAAGAACCTCAAGGCTCTTGAAATCGAGCATCGCCGCGATAGTGTAATGCGCGTAGTTGCAATCCACGTCATAAACGATATCTGCGGCGGCAAGGCTTTCGGTCTTGCCGTTTCTCGTTATCTGAGGAAGAAATGTGCTCTCATCAGAAAAATCAGGGTTGTTGTAGACCGACATTCCCGTCACGAGGATAAGCTTATCCTCCTTCACTCGCGAGGTCACGATATTTCCCGAAATCTCAACGGTATCCGAGATTTTGATATCCGAGGCATCCGTAACGTCGAGCATCACCACAAATGTGCGGTTAAATCCCTGAACAATGGTGGTAAGCCTCGTGCAATCGGAAGAAAGATAGATCACACTTTGATAGTTATAGGCATTTGCTTCGGTCAGCTCATCGCGCAGAACAAGCTTATCAAGTTCGCATTCGCCTGCGATCGAATAAGAATAAATAATCAGATTATAAGGATCGAGGTAGAAAATATTCTTGTCGCTTCTCTTGAAAAGGTCGCCTTCGATGACTCCGTCATACTGATTGTCGGTGACTTCTTCATATTTATCGGCGGTAAGATCTCCACCCGTTCCGGCGGCATTAGGCATCCCGTCCGTTTCGCCGGCTTGCGCAAACGCCCTGCCTAAAGATCTGATATACTTGTCGAAATTGTTTTTGAATCTGTAATTATCGGGCTTGCAAGCCAAGCTTTGCACCTTGAGCATCAAGCCGTAATACTCGCTTTCCGCGTACTGCGAAAGGTCTTCAAGCTCGCCCGAGAAGGGCAGGAAGAGCCAAAGGCTCAAAAATACCGCAAAAACGCTGATGCAAGCTGCTATTATCGTCAATTTTCTGCGCTTGACTCCCGCGCGGGGTGCTGTGGGATCGGCTTCGCGGATATATTTTTCGTCCACGTTACCTATCTCGCGGTAAATATCTTTATTTTTCATAGATCAAATCCCTCCTTAATCAGATGTTCCCTGAGTTTTTGCCGAGTGCGGAAAAGGAGCATTGTGACGGCACTTTCTTTGAGTCCGCGCGCCGCCGCGATCTCGCGCACCGTGCAAGTGTAAAAATATCTTTGCATGAAAATGACTCGTGTCTTCGCATCGAGCGAGGCAAGGAACGAATTGAGCGCCTCGCGCAGAGCAAAGCTTTCGCCAAGCTCCTCACCCGATGAATCGGGCAAGCATTCGGAAAGCTCCTCAAGCGCAAACGCGACCTCGCCGCCGCGTTTCTGCGCGCCCCTTTCATCGAGCCTGTTCAGCGCAATATTACGCGCAATCGCTCCGACATATGGCTTCAGCGGATCGGGTTTCTT
>JAZORB010000008.1:0-11142 GCA_045656385.1 Eubacteriales bacterium
AGAGTGCGTTTACAATCATTGAACCCGAGCATATCGCCGCAAGCAACGATGCTGCGGGTATTGCAATAAGTATTCCGATAAGTATTCTCACAAGCGAAAGTGCAGTGAAAATCCAAAACTCACTTTCTTGTGCAAGTTCGAATAGTCTTAAGACAGTTTCGATTGGTGTTGGAAGTATGAGCGGATTGCCCACTATCATCGCTGTAGCCTGCCACAAGGCGAGCCAGAAAAGAGCAACGCCGAGCGACAGCGCGGATTTTTTTAATAATTTCATTTAATCGAAAATATTTTCATCGGGAAGCGTGCCGCCTACCGATGAAGGAACCTGCGCATAAAGCGCGCCCCAGAATTCGTTAAGTGCGGTTTGCATTTCTTCTCCAACAAGGTATGTTACGTTGCAGCGGGGAAGGGCATTCTTTACAAGATTTTCGTTTGCTGCAATACCCGCAGCAACAACAGCTGCTGCAGCCTTTTCGGGATCGGAATTAAGAGTGTTGACCGATTCCTCGTAAGCTTTAAGGAAGCTTTCGACAGCAACGGGGTGAGCGTCAACAAATTCTTTTCTCGCGATGATGCAGCCTTGAACAAGCTCTGTGTTGGTAAGAGTCTTCCATTCACTTGAGAAATCAACAGCAACCTTCAAAGATGCGTTCTTTGTCATAGCCGCTGTAACTTTAGGCTCAGGCAGAACACCGAGAGAGGCCTTTCCGCTTGCAAGCGCGGCGGTAAGCTCATCGGGAGTTGCGTAGGTATAGTCAAGGGTAACCTTGTCGGTAAGTCCGGAAAGCTCAAGGAGTGTTTTGAGCACGTATTCGGGGTTAGAACCGCTTCCGGGGAGATAGACAGTCTTGCCGGCAAGATCGGCAAGTGTCTTAACGGTTTCTCCGTTCTCAACGAGATAAAGAACTCCCAGAGTATTTACGGCAAGAACCTCGATCGCGCCCTTGGTTTTATTGTAAAGGACAGCAGCGAGGTTGGTGGGAACAGCGGCAATATCAACGCTTCCGCCGATAACAAGAGGAGCAACGAGTGTCGCATCTGCGTAAAAATCGATCTTGGCGTTCATATTGTGATCGTTTCCGCTTTGAATGTCACTGTAGAGCGGCGCGATGCCGAATCCTGTGGTTCCGTTCAGCACGGCAACACGTATTTCGGTGAAATCCGCGGGAGCGGTATCTTCGTGTTCGACGGTTTCGCCGACGGTCTCTCCAACATTTCCTTCCTCCGTGCAGGAGAAAAGAGCGAGAGCAGAGAAGGCGAGGATAATTGCGAGTGTGAGTGAGATGAGTTTTTTCATTTGTTTGTACCTTTCATTGAAATGAATTAATAAAAATGCTTCAGCATATTTCGTCAAGCTTGTTTTGCGAGAGGAGGGTTATGGAACCCTTATCTTTTTTAATTATTGCTGCTTCTTCAAGTGCGTCAAAGGCTCTGTAAAGCGAAGCTCTGCCGATGTCCAGAGCATGCGCGAGTGCCGTCATCGACATGCCAAGCTCAATGATCCCGCAGTCGTTTACGGGTGAGTTTTTGATGAATATCGCAAGCTTTCTCTCTGCGCTTCCGGCAGTTACCGTGTCGATTTTTGAGTTGAGGAATGATACTCTGTCCGCGAGGAATTTGATCAGATTGATTCGGAAAGCGCTGTTATCTTCAAGGAGCTTTTCAAAAGCCTCTCGTTTGATAAAAAACATTTCGCTTTTTCCGTCGCCACAAGCCTCGATCCTCGTCGCTGGCGGTTCCGCCGCAAATAGACTTGCAACCCCAACCGCATTGCCCGGAGATATAAAGCGAAGTAGCGTCTGCCTGCCCTTATCCGAGGAGTAGATCACTCCGCGCCCCGAAAGCAATATTCCGACAGAGGGCGAAAATTCCGCCTCCATTAGCTCTCCTGAGCGGAAGACCTTTGAGGTTCCGGTGGAAATGATCAGCTTTTCTATCAGCTCGCGCTCGCAACCGTCGAAGAGTTTGAGCGAATATATGATCTCTTTTTGCTCAAGCTTCATGAGCCAACCTCCCAAATTGCGAAATGTGTCTCAAATGAAACACTTATGTGATATATTATACCATATCGCAATCGAAAATTCAAGTGACAAAGTTACAAAAAACAAGTGCGTAATCATTCTTTTTTGATCTAATTGTATTGACATATTGCGCCTTTTGTTATATAATATAATAGATATAAAATGCGAAAGTGTGGTTATTTACATGACACTTGTTATTCTTGCGGCGGGTATGGGCTCGCGCTTCGGCGGAATGAAGCAGATAACCCCCGTTGGCCCCTCGGGCGAATTTATAATCGACTATTCCTGCTACGATGCCATCAAGGCAGGATTTGATAAGATTGTTTTTGTTATCAAAAGAGAAAACCTTGATATCTTTCGCGAGACAGTCGGTCATCGCGTGGAGCCTCACGTCAAGGTTGAATATGCTTTTCAGGATATGACCGATATCCCCGCGCCCTATTCGGTTCCCGAAGGCAGAGTAAAGCCCTGGGGAACAGGTCATGCTCTCCTCGCGGCAAGAAACTGCGTCAGCGATAATTTTGCAACGATAAATGCGGATGATTTTTACGGTGCAGAAACGTACCGTATAATGGCAGATTTCCTGAAGAATACTCCACCCATGCACTTCGCAATGGCGGGATACCGCCTTTCGAACACGCTGACCGAAAGCGGAAGCGTTTCACGCGGTATTTGTAACGCTGATGAAAACGGTATGCTTCTTGACATAACCGAGCGCACCGCAATTCGCACAGCCGGCGAAGATGCTGAATATGATGACGGAGAGGGCAACTGGATCCCTGTTTCAGGCGACAGTATTTCCTCGATGAATTTCTTCGGTTTTACCCCGGAGGTGTTCGACTTTGCCGCTGAAAAATTCAAGGATTTCCTCGGAACCATCAAGGATCCTATGAAGAGTGAATATTATCTCCCGAGCGTCGCGTCGCTCGCAATGCAGGCAGGACTTGCAACCGTTAAGGTCTGCCCCACACCCTCGCGCTGGTTCGGCGTAACATATGCCGCCGACAGAGAAGGTCTCGAGGCTAAAATACGCGAAATGATAGATCAAGGCGAATATTCAGCCGACTTATGGAGGTCACTATAATTATAATGAAAGAAATTTTCGACATAGCAAAAAAATTCAACCTTCCTGCAGAACCCGTATCGATGCAGGAATGCAAGATCGGACATATCAACTCGACATATTTTATTGATTGTGCCGACGGCGAAAAGTTCGTTCTGCAGAATATCAATATAAATATTTTCAAGGATCCCGATATTCTTATGGATAACATCGTCGGCGTTACGGCGCATATCCGCAAGAAGCTCGAGGCAGAGGGCAAGGATCCCCTTCGCGGAACACTCAAGTTCTATTGCTCGGAAAACGGTCTGTATTATTATAAGGACGAGGAGGGAAGATGCTGGCGTCTTTACAAATACGTTGATAACGTAGATTGCTTCCAGATTGCCGGTTCAACAGAACTTCTTGAGCGCGTCGGCAAGGCGTTCGGACATTTCCAGATGCAGCTTTCCGACTATGATGCAGGCGCGCTTCGCGAGACTATACCCAATTTCCACAACACTCCCTCGCGTCTTAATGATTTTATGATTGCCCTCGAAAAGGATACAGCAGGCAGAGCAGCGTCTATCCCCGATGACATCAAGTTCGTGCTTGACCACTCCGAGGTTTGCTCTTACATTATGAATAAGATTACTGAAGGCGAGCTTCCTCTCCGTGTAACTCATAACGATACCAAGCTCAATAATATTCTTATGGATTCCGTAACAGGAGAACCGGTTTGCGTTATCGACCTTGATACAATCATGCCCGGTTCGGTTCTCTTTGACTTTGGTGACGCAATTCGCTTCGGCGCATCGAGTGCCCTTGAAGATGAAACCGATCTTTCAAAGGTATATATGAGAGAAGAAGCTTTCGATGCCTTTGCCAAGGGCTTTGTCAGTGGCCTTGAGGGCTCGCTTTCGGAAACCGAGATCATGGAGCTTCCCATGGGTGCTCTCGTTATAACTCTCGAAACAGGTATTCGCTTCCTTACCGATTATCTCAACGGTGATGTTTATTTCAGAGTTCACCACGCGCAGCATAATCTTGACCGCGCGCGCAACCAGTTTGCACTTGTGCGCGATATGGAAAAGAAGATGCCCCTTATGCGCGAAATAGTAAAGAAATATATTTAAATTTAAAATACAGAGGTAAAAGAAAATGGCTGTTCTTGTTACAGGCGGTGCGGGTTATATCGGCTCGCATACAGTAGTTGAGCTTATCGAAGCCAACCGCGACGTTATCATCATCGACAATTTCTCAAACAGCAAGCCCGAGGTTCTCAACAGAATCGAAAAGATCACGGGCAAACGCCCCAAGCTCTATGCTTGCGATCTTCTTGATCTCGAGGCAACTCGCAAAGTATTTGCCGAGAATGAAATCGATTCGGTTATCCATTTTGCGGGACTTAAGGCAGTAGGTGAATCCTGCGCACAGCCCCTTCGCTACTATAGCCACAATTTTGATGCAACCTTCAACCTTCTCCGCGCTATGATCGAGCACGGCGTTGGCACTATTGTTTTCTCTTCTTCCGCAACCGTTTACGGCTCTCCCGAGACGGTTCCGATCCGCGAGGATTTCCCGCTTTCCACCACCAACCCTTATGGCGAGACCAAACTCGTTATCGAGAGAATGCTCAAGGACATCTGCGACGCAGGAGAGCTTAAGAGCGTTTCGATCCTCCGCTACTTTAACCCCATCGGCGCACACGAGTCGGGTCTTATCGGCGAGGATCCCAAGGGCATCCCAAACAATCTCCTTCCTTACGTAAGCCAGACCGCTATCGGTAAGCTTGAGAAGCTTCACGTGTTCGGAAATGATTATCCCACACATGACGGCACGGGCGTTCGCGACTACATTCATGTAGTAGACCTCGCTCAGGCGCACCTTGCAGCTCTCGACAGAGCTATGGCTGTTACCGGCACCGAGTATTATAACGTTGGAACCGGAGTCGGCTATTCTGTTCTCGATATCGTAAAGGCATTCGAGAAGGCAAGCGGCAAGAATGTTCCCTACGTTATCGATGCAAGACGCCCCGGCGATATTGCGGAGTGCTATGCAGATCCCACACTTGCAAAGGAAGTTCTCGGTTGGCAGGCTAAATACGGCATTGAGCGTATGTGCAAGGATGCTGACCGCTGGCAGTCTATGAACCCCAACGGATATACCGACTAAGGTGATGTTATGATCGAAAAGAAGCGCTTCGGCGAAATTGACGGTAGAGAAGTATCTCTCTACATATTGAAAAATGATAACCTCGAGGTTACGCTCTCGGATTACGGAGCAACGATCATTCGCGTTCGTTTGACACTTAAGAACGGCGAAGTACGCGACCTCGTCCGCGGCTACGATGATCTTGAGTCATATATGAACGCCGACGGTTACCTCGGCGCAGTTGTAGGACGTGTCGGTAACCGAATCTGCAGGGGCAAATTCACCCTCGACGGTAAGGATTACGAGCTTTACTGTAATAACGGAGTGAACCACCTCCATGGCGGTAAGATCGGATTTGATAAGAAGATCTATGACACCGCTATTGACGGTGATAGTATTCTTTTCTCTGCAACTTCCCCCGACGGTGAGGAAGGCTATCCCGGTAAGCTCGATTATTCGGTGAAGTACACCCTTTCGGAAAGCTCGCTTCGACTTGATTATTATGCTGTAACTGATAAAGCAACCCCCGTAAACCTAACAAATCACGTTTATTTCAACCTGATGGGCGCAGGAACCGTCTATTCTCACAGAATCACCCTTGATGCCGACCGCTATATCCCCACCGATGATACTCTTATCCCTACCGGTGAGATTAGGTCTGTTGAAGGATCACCCTTTGATTTCAGAGAAGAGAAGTTAATCAGCGCGGCTATCCTCGGTACTCATAAGGACATCATCCTCGGCGGCGGTCTTGACCATTGCGTCGTCTTCACAGATCGTGGAGAGGGCTTGCACGAGCGTATCAAGGTTACCTCCCCCGACGGACTTGTTACTCTCAAAACCTATACCGATCTGCCCGCCGTGCAGCTTTACAGCGGCAACTTCCTCGGCAACAAGGAGTTCCCCTTCCGCGGCGGAGAAAAGCAGATTAAGCGCGCGGCATTCTGCCTTGAAACCGAGGCAATGCCCGATTCGGTAAATCACAGCAATTTCACAAACACCGTGCTTCGTCCCGGTGAGGAATATAAGACGACCACCGTCTATGAGTTTACCGCAAACTGATATGAATAAAATATTCAATAAAGGTAATGCGGCAGGGAATATCTCTGCCGCTTTGCCGTATATGATTTCTCTCGCTCTTTGCTGTTTGGCAATGTCGGCGATCGAGTTGATTTTTACACCGTCTTATTTCGTCAAAGCGGCGATCAAGCTTGCACTTTTTGTGATAGTTCCCGTTTCCGTTATTGTTATGCGCAAGGAAACCGGAATGCTGGTTTTCTTCAAGCCAAATAAGAAAACCCTCCTGCCTATGCTTGGCTTCGGCGTGATTATGTATGCCTTCATCATCGGCGCGTATTTCCTTCTTGGCAAATATTTCGATCTTTCAAGTATCACTTCTTCACTTGACGAGATTGGCGTGACGAAGAATAATTTTATCTTTGTCGCTCTCTATATTGCCGTCTGTAATTCATTTCTCGAGGAATTCATCTTCCGCGGATTCGGATTTATCGGACTCACAGATAAGATAGGAGAGAAGTGCGCTTGCATTTTCAGCGCGATCTGCTTTGCACTCTATCATATCACAATGATGATCGGCTGGTATTCGATTGGGTTAACTGCCCTCATAATTTTCGCCCTCTTCGTAGGCGGAGTTATCCTGAATCTCCTCGACCGAAAATGCAAGACACTCTATCCCGCTTGGATAGTTCACATCTTCGCAAATCTTGCGATTAATACCATCGGTATGATTCTTTTCGGTATATTTTGAAATTTATGAAGCTTGTTTCCGAACAAGCTTCATATTTTTATCACCTTGTGCATATAATCAAATGCAAAGGAAGGTGAAGAAAATGCATATTCTTACTCGGTTATCTGATTTATATTACAAACTCGACCGCAAAAAGCTCTGGATCCTCTGGGCGGCGAATATTCTTTGGGTGGCGTTGCTTTTATCCTATCTGTGCTGTCTTGACATATATGGCGCATCCTGGGAAGAGAATATCTCCGCTCTGTCACCGCTTGACTGCACGAGCGCAGTGCTTATGGAAGCCGAAACAGGGCGTGTGCTTTATGAGCAGAACGCCGATGAAGCTCTTCCGCCCGCATCTGTCACAAAGGTGATGACGCTTCTTTTGGTTATGGAAGCACTTGAAAAAGGCAACATAACGCTCGATCAAATGCTGACAACGTCCGATAACGCCGCTTCAATGGGCGGATCGCAGATATTCCTTGAGGTCGGTGAGCAGATGAGCGTCGAGGATCTGCTTAAATCGGTTATCATTTCCTCGGCAAATGATGCCGCCGTTGTTCTTGCCGAGGCTATTGCCGGAAGCGAGGAGTCCTTTGTTGCCATGATGAATTCCCGCGCCGCAGAGCTTGGAATGAAAAATTCGCATTTCGATAACACAAACGGACTCGATGATACCGTCACCAACCACGTCACATCGGCGCGCGATATTGCCATAATGTCCCGAGAGCTTATCTCTCACGAAAAGATTCTTGAATACAGTTCAATTTGGATGGATACCGTTCGGAACGGCGAATTCGGACTGACGAATACCAACCGTCTTGTTCGATTCTATCGCGGCGCAACGGGCCTTAAAACCGGTTCCACTTCAAAGGCTAAATTCTGTATTTCCGCAACCGCAAAGCGCGACGGCATGCACTTGATAGCAGTTATAATGGGGGCTCCCACAAGGGATATCCGAAATGCCGAAGCTGCAAAGCTTCTCGATTGGGGATTTGCAAATTACTCGTTGTATACATACGAGCCAAGTGAGCTGGGTTCGGTAAAGCTTCTCGGTTCAAAAAATAATTCGTTGCCATGCCGCACTGATGGTATTTCAATACTCGTCCCCAAGGGAACCGCATCGAAGGTTACCGTAGAAACCGATCTTCCGGAAAACGTAACGGCACCGATTTCCTCGGGTGACACAGTTGGAAAGCTGACATTTTCATTAAACGGCGAGCTGATAGGTGAGGCAAATATCGTTTCATCCGCTACGGAAAGCAGGATCGCCTTCTCCGAATTGCTGTATATAATGCTCCAAAGATTTATTTTATGGTGATAAGTTAGAGAAATACTCAAAATAGTGTTGAAATTTTAAGTATTTTGTGATACAATATATAAGTAAAAATTTATTCCAAGGATGGACACTTACATGGCACTTAGACTTGATGATAAGTTTATCAAACCCTTTATTACAGATGAAGAGATCGCCGCTATTGCTCCCGAGGTAGACGCTGCTGCAGCTTCGCTTCGTGCAGGAACCGGCAAGGGCTCCGAAATGCTCGGTTGGCTCACTCTTCCCGAAAACTATGACAAAGAAGAATTTGCAAGAATCAAGGCGGCAGCAGAGAAGATCAAGAAATCCTGCGACGTCTTCATCGTTATCGGCATCGGCGGCTCCTATCTCGGCTCCCGCGCCGTAATCGAATTCCTTCGTTCTCCCAGATATAATCTTCTTAAGAAAGACACTCCCGATATTTATTTCTCGGGTTGTAACATAAGCGGTAGCGACCTTGATGAGCTCCTTGCCATCTGCGAGGGACGCGACGTTTGCATCAACGTAATTTCCAAGTCGGGAACCACCACAGAGCCCGCAGTTGCTTTCAGATATTTCCGCGCATGGCTTGAAAACAAGTACGGCAAGGAAGGTGCAAAGGATCGTATCTTCGTTACCACCGATAAGGCTCGCGGAACTCTCAAGTCCTTCTCGACTGAGGCAGGATACGAAACCTTCGTTGTTCCGGATGACGTCGGCGGACGTTTCTCGGTTCTCTCTGCTGTAGGACTTCTTCCCATTGCTGTTTCGGGCATCGATCTCGACGAGCTCATGGGCGGCGCCGCAAATGCTATGACCGCGCTTTCTTCGGGCGACGTTTACACCAACGATGCATACAGATATGCAGCCCTTCGCAATATCCTTTACCGCAAGGGAAAGGTCACCGAGATCCTTGTCGGATACGAACCCTATGAGCAGATGTTCTGCGAATGGTGGAAGCAGCTTTACGGCGAAAGTGAAGGCAAGGACGGCAAAGGACTTTATCCCTCTTCGGTAATCTTCTCAACCGACCTTCACTCGCTCGGACAGTACGTTCAGTCGGGTCTTCGCACAATCTTCGAAACCGTGCTCTCTGTCGAGACTCCCGATAGTGAAGCAAAGGTACCGAACGATCCCGCAAACATCGACGGTCTCAACTTCCTTTCCGGTATGCCCATGGCAGAGGTAAACAGAACCGCAATGAACGGAACTCTTCTTGCACACGTTGACGGCGAAGTGCCCAACATCGTTCTCCGTCTTGCAGACAGAAGCGCTCATGCCCTCGGCTATATGATCTACTTCTTTGAGCTTGCTTGCGCTGTTTCGGGATACGTTCTTGACGTCAATCCCTTCGATCAGCCCGGCGTTGAGGCATATAAGAAGAATATGTTTGCGCTCCTCGGCAAGCCCGGATATGAGGAAATGACCGCAGAACTTCGCGCAAGACTCTAAAAAAATAAAAATTCTGCGTTTTTAATTAAAAATACACTTGATTTTATTTCAAATCTATTGTATAATATTATAAAGAATTATTTAAACCCAACTTTCAGGAGGTTAAAATGCTTAAATTAATTGTCGGAAAAAAAGGTTCCGGAAAGACCAAGGCTCTCATTAATATGATCAACGAGACTCTCGAAACATCCAACGGCTGTGTTGTATGTCTTGAGAAGGGCATCAAGCTTCGCTACGATGTAAATTACCGTTGCAGACTCATCAACGTTGACGAGTACTATCTCTACGGTGCATCTCAGCTTTACGGCTTTGTTGCTGGTATTCTTTCGGGCAACCACGACGTTACCGATCTTTACATTGACGGAACTCTTCGCATCTGTAATGGCGATGTTGAATCTTTCGAGAAGTGCGCTCATCACCTCGACGAGCTTGCAGATCGCTACAAGATGAACGTCGTTCTCACCGTTTCGCTTGACGCTGAAGAGCTTCCCGAGGCTCTTAAAAAGTATATCTGATAAATTCGGATAGTATAATTTGCATAGCCGGGTCTTTTTGGGGTCCGGCTATTGCAAAATTTTATTCTGGATCAATTATTTTAAGGATGTGATAAAAATGGCATATTATTACAATGAACCCTCGCGTACATTCAGCGAATATCTTCTTATACCCGGATACACCTCTCCCGATTGTATCCCTTCGAACGTTTCTCTTAAAACACCTCTTGTAAAATATCGCAAGGGTGAAGAGCCCGCGATCTCTCTTAATATCCCTATGGTATCTGCTATCATGCAGTCGGTATCCGACGATAAGATGGCTATCGCTCTCGCGCGTGAAGGCGGAATGTCTTTCATCTATGGCGCACAGTCGATCGAGAACGAGGCTGCTATGGTTGCAAGAGTTAAGAACTTCAAGGCAGGCTTTGTTGTAAGTGACTCTAACCTCACTCCCGATAATACCCTTGCAGACGTTCTCGAGCTCGTTCGCCTCAACGGTCACAATACCATTGCTATTACCGCAGACGGCACCGGCACCGGCAAGCTCCTCGGTATCGTAACAAGCAGAGATTACCGTGTTTCTCGTATGTCCACCGATATCAAGGTTTCCGAGTTCATGACTCCTCTTGAGAAACTCATCACAGCTCCTGCTGACACTACTCTCAAGGCTGCTAACGATATCATCTGGGAAAACAAGCTCAACTCGCTTCCCATTGTTGATGCTAACGGTAACCTCCTCTATTTCGTATTCCGCAAGGACTATTCCGCTCATAAGGACAATCCTCTCGAGATGCTCGACTCTCAGAAGAGATATATGGTAGGCGCAGGTATCAATACCCGTGACTATAAGGAAAGAGTACCCGCACTCGTTGAAGCAGGCGCAGACGTTCTCTGCATCGACGCTTCCGAGGGTTATACCTGCTGGCAGAAGATGACTC
>JAZORB010000009.1:0-8393 GCA_045656385.1 Eubacteriales bacterium
GAGAAAATGTCGCATCCGAAGCAAAGTCAAGAGTTGCGGAGCTTAAACACGAGCTTGACGAAGCCATCAAGACTCTCGGTGCGGGAGAAGAGAAGCTGACAGAGCTCAATGCTCGCCGCACAGCGATCGAGGAAGGCTCGCTCGAATATGAGGGCAAGCTCGTCACTCTTCGCAATTCTGTTGAGGAACGTCGCTCGCGCAGAGATAAGCTCATCGCGGACAAGCTCCGCCTTGAAACCAACCTCGCGCAGATCCGCGCAAAGCTCGATGCCGAAACCAAGGCATTCTGGGATGAATACGGTCTTACAAGAGCCGAGGCAATGGCGTTCGGCTATCCCGCTATTACAGCGGAGGAACGCCCCGCTGTATTCGCGCTCCAGACCGAATACAGAAACAAGATAAGAAACATCGGACATGTAAATCTGTCCGTTATCGACGAATATCAAACCGAAAAGGCGCAGTATGACGAAAAGACCGCACAGATGGCTGACCTCGAAAAGGCAAAGAATGAGCTTGAAAAGGTCATCAAGAGCCTTGAAGCGGAAATGGAGAAGACCTTTGTTGATTCCTTCAACCAGATCAACGAAAACTTCAAGCGCACCTTCTCTGAGCTCTTTGGCGGCGGCTCTGCCGAGCTGATACTGACCGATCCCGATAATGTTCTTGAAAGCGGAATCGAGATCAAGGCTGCACCTCCCGGTAAGATCATCAAGTCGCTGATGCAGCTTTCGGGCGGCGAGCAGGCATTCGTGGCGATCGCACTCTTCTTTGCGATACTTCAGGTCAACCCCACACCCTTCTGCATTCTCGACGAGATCGAGGCGGCGCTTGACGAGGTCAATGTCGAACGCTTCTCGCAGTATATCCACCGTTATTCGGACGATACACAGTTTATACTTATCACACACCGCCGCGGTACAATGAACGCCGCAGACAGACTTTACGGCGTAACGATGCCTGAGTCGGGTATCTCTAAGATACTCACCCTCGACGTGGCGGAAATAGCAAACAAAAAAGGAGAGCTCTTTGATGGGATTTCTTGATAAATTAAAAGCAGGTCTGGGAAAGACTAAAAACGCCCTGATGGGGCAGATAGACAACGTCCTCAAAACCTTCGTCAAGATCGATGAGGACGCCCTTGAGGAGCTCGAGGAAGCTCTTATATGCGCCGACGTCGGCGTTGCGGCTACCGAAGAGATAATCGAAACTCTCCGCGAGCGCATCAAGGAGGACCGCCTTAAATCGCGCGAGGACGCCGAGATGGCGATCCGCGAGATTATTTCCGAAATGATCGGCGATGGCGAGCCCCTTAATCTTACAACAACTCCCTCCGTTATCCTTGTTATTGGCGTTAACGGTGCGGGTAAGACCACCTCGATCGGCAAGATCTCGAACAGACTTCGCCAGGAGGGCAAAAAGGTCGTCGTTGCAGCTGCCGATACCTTCCGCGCGGCGGCGATCGATCAGCTTGCCGAATGGTGCAAGAGAGCCGACGTTGAGCTCGTAAAGCAGACTGAGGGCAGCGACCCCGCGGCTGTTGTTTACGACGCGGCAAACTACGCGAGAAACCGCGGCGCGGACGTTCTAATCGTGGATACTGCAGGCAGACTCCATAACAAAAAGAACCTTATGAACGAGCTTGCAAAGATCAACCGCGTTATCGACCGCGAACTGCCCGGCGCGGCGCGCGAGAACCTTCTCGTTCTCGATGCAACAACGGGTCAGAACGCGATCCTGCAGGCAAAGGAATTCAAAAACGCCGCAGAGATTACCGGACTTGTCCTCAATAAGCTCGACGGAACCGCAAAGGGCGGCATCGTTCTTTCGATCCGCAAGGAACTTGGTATCCCCGTCAAATTCATCGGCGTCGGCGAGAAGATCGACGATATGCAGGAATTTGACGCAAAGGAATTCACCGATGCACTCTTTGAATAAGGTGGCGCTATGAAAATTTGTATAGCATCCAAAAATCGCGGAAAGATCGCAGAGCTTCAAAAGCTCCTTTCCGAGTATATCAAGGATATCGAGATTGAGCTCGTTTCTCTCGATGACGTCGGATTTGTCGGCGAGATCGAGGAAAACGGCACGACCTTCGAAGAAAACGCGCTTATCAAGGCGCGTGCCGCAGCCGAGTTTTCGGGTCTTTGCTCGATAGCGGATGACTCGGGACTCATCGTAAATGCTCTGAACGGAGAACCCGGCGTTTACTCCGCAAGATATGCGGGCGAGCCTTGCGATGATCAAAAGAATAACGAAAAGCTTCTCAAAAATCTCGAGGGCATCGGCGACAGAAGCGCGGCTTTCGTTTGCACGATAGCCTGCGTCATTCCCGAAGGCCAGCCTCTTGCGGGCGATCCGATAATAGGCACGGGTTATTGCCCCGGCGAGATCCTCTTCAATCCCAGAGGAAATGCCGGCTTCGGTTACGATCCCCTCTTCTGGTTCGATCCCTTTGGCAAGACGTTTGCCGAAATGAGCGCGGAGGAGAAGAACGCGATCAGCCATCGCGGCGCGGGCGTTAAAGCCTTTGCCGACGCATTCAATAAGCGCATCGCGGAAGAAAAAGAAAAACTTTGGAAAAGGTACGGATTATGATTTTAAATTCTAAACAAAGAGCATATCTTCGCTCTCTCGCAACCGCCGAGCCGACCATTATGCAGATCGGCAAGGATGGACTTGGAGAGAATCTTGTAAAAACTGTTTCCGATGCACTTGAGGCTCGTGAGCTTATCAAGCTTGCGGTGCTTGATAACTGTGCTTGGTCTCCTCGCGAGGCGGCAGAAGCCCTTGCGGAAGCAACCGATTCTGCAGTTGTTTGCACGATAGGCAAAAAGCTGGTTCTTTACCGCCCGTCGAAAAAGAACCCTAAAATAGTACTTGAATGAATACCCCATATAACGAGAATATCCGACGCGTAGGTATTTATGGCGGAACATTCGCTCCTCCACATATCGGTCACGTCGAGGCGGCACGTGCCTTTATGAAGCAGATGCGGCTTGACTATCTTTTCGTTATTCCCGCCGCAATTCCTCCACATAAGCAGCTTGATTTTTCAGCCGATCCTATGGACCGTCTTAAAATGTGTGAGCTAGCGTTCGGAGGTATAGAGGGCGTGATAGTCAGCGATCTTGAGCTTCGACGCGGCGGTGTCAGCTATACTGTTGACACTCTTCGCGAGTTGACAGCTCCCGATACGCGCCTCTTCCTATTCTGCGGAACCGATATGTTCCTGACACTCGATCAATGGTATCAGGCAGAGGAGATCTTCAAGCTCTGCTATCCCATTTATATCCGCCGCGAGAATGATCCTTTTATAACGAGCAAAATTCTCAAAAAAATCGGCGAATATACCGAAAAATACAACGCCATCGTCCGCCGTGTGGTCAGCGATCCCATCGAAATATCCTCAAGCCTGGTGCGCAATACCCTGCGTGAGGGCGGCGATATTTCGGGCATGGTCGATCCCAAGGTCAAGAAGTATATCGAAGACCATTGCTTGTTCCGATGATAACCCCTGTTCAAATCGAAAAGCTCAGAGCAAAGGTGGCAGCCGTTCTTTCGGAAAAGAGAATGAAACATGTTCTCGCCGTCGAGGATATGGCATTCCGTCTCGGACTGCTTTATTTTGGAGATGACGAAGTACTGCTCCTTTTGAGAGCCGCCGCGCTTCTACACGACGTTACAAAGGAGCTCTCCGACGAAGAGCAACTCTCGCTTCTTGAAAGCTATTCGGTCAAGCCGCTGCCTGAGGAGCTGGAATCAATGCCGACGATCCACGCGCTCACAGCCGCACTTGTGATTCCCACCCGATTCCCGGAATTTTCGGACTTGCGAGTAATCGATGCCGTGCGTTACCATACGACCGGCAGAGCGGGAATGAGTGCTTTTGAAAAGATAATCTTTCTCGCCGATTATATCGACGATACAAGAACTTATCCCTCATGCATAGCTCTTCGTGATAAGTTCTTTGCCGCAAAACCCGAGAATATGAACGAGCAAGAGCGCGTTCGTCACCTTGACCGAGCGGCACTCACGTCGATCGATAATACACTCTCATATCTCAGAGCAAAAGAACGCAGCATCCACCCCTTGACGCTCGAGGCACGCGAAGACCTGAAAGCGAGGCTCGGTGAATGAAGCTTGATAAGATATACGTCATCGGGCTTATAATGCTTCTGTCGCTCTTGCTGATATTGTGCTCGCTTCTTGCCCTCAAGGCGGCGCTCTACCGCCCTACGGTGGATACCGGAGTGCCGTTCACGGATAACATTCCTCTTGCTCCCGCACCCGAGCTGACCGTCTCCGAAAACACTCAGCCGACAGATGAAACTTCCGCTCCTGTGCCGGATTACGTCAGAGAAAAGGATAAATATCTCTTCCTGGTTGTCGGCGTCGATAAGGCGTCGGGCAGGGGAGATGCCATACTCCTTGCATCCTTTGACGTTCCTTCGGGGAAAATATCCGTAATGCAGATCCCGCGTGATACCTATATCGAGTGGAATGGCAAAGAAGACAAGATCAACTCGATCGTACTCGACTCGGACGTATACGCGATGCGCGATATACTTGAGGTCACGCTTTGCGTCAATATCGACTATACTGCGCTGATCGACCTTGAAGCACTTGAGGTGATCGTTGATTCTGTCGGCGGTGTCGAAATCAACGTGCCCTTCGATATGAAGTACAGCGACCCTTTTCAGGATCTTTATATCGATCTCAAGGCAGGTCTGCAGACGCTTAACGGCAAAAATGCGACCGATTTCATCCGCTTCCGTTCCGACTATGCCGAAGGTGACCTCGGAAGAATTGATGCGCAAAAGCAGTTCATGTCGTCACTTTTTAAAAAAGTGATGAACGAAATGAATGCCGCGCAGGCGCTCGCGATTGCCAAGGGCGTGCTTCCGATGCTTGAAACTGATATAACCGTCGACGATGCCGCGTATTTTGCGGGAAAGTTCTTTTCAGCAAAGAACAGAGAGCTCGCAATGCTGACCGCTCCCGGTATGCAGCTTCACAAAACAAACCCCGAGGCTTGGTATTACGTTCTTTCCAAGGACGGTATGCTAGAGGCGGTAAACACATATTTTAACGTATACGATAACAAAATTGCAGAAAGTCTTTTTGATCCCTCGTTGATACTTTGCAATGAGGAAGACGATGATTTCTTGCGTATTTATAAATATTATTCACTCCCTCCGAAACCCGTTGAGGGATAAAACAAAAATCAATTTCTGAATATAGAAAGGAAAACAAAGATGGAAAACACTCAGTTCTCCGTAACCGTTGAAAAAGACGAGCAGGGATTTGAAAATTCGCTCTCGCTCGCAAAAGCGATCTACAAGGTTCTCGATCACAAGAACGGCGAGGATCTCGCAGTAATGCGCGTAGGCGATAAGATCGATCTTACCGATTATTTCGTGCTTTGCACCGCACAGTCTAACACCCACGTAAAGGCTCTTACCGATGAGGTTGAGTATCAGCTCGAGAAGATCGAGATCAACGCCGACCGCGTTGAAGGCAGAGGATCGGATAACTCCTGGATGGTCATGGACTACGGCAGAGTTATCGTTCATATCTTCAGCCGTGAGATGCGCGAGTTCTATAACCTCGATAAGCTCTATTCGGATACCGAACAGATCAAAGTAGAAGACTAATCCTATCAAGGAGAAAATACTATGAGAAACAATTTCAGAGAATTTGAAAAGAAATGGCAGACCCGTTGGGACGAGGAAAAAGCCTTTCACGCAGCAGACCCCGGTGAGAAGGGAAGCGAAAAGCCCAAGTTTTACGCGCTTGTAGAGTTCCCCTATCCCAGTGGATCGGGCATGCACGTCGGACACATCAAGGCTTATTCCGGCCTCGAGGTAGTTTCGAGAAAGAGAAGAATGGACGGCTATAACGTCCTTTTCCCGATGGGATTTGACGCCTTCGGTCTTCCCACCGAGAACACTGCAGTAAAGACTGGCGTTCACCCCAGAATAGTTACCGATAACAATATCGCAAAGTTCACCAATCAGCTCCGCCGCGTAGGCTTTGCTCTCGATTGGGATCGCGTTGTTGATACCACAGATGAGGATTACTACCGCTGGACTCAGTGGATTTTCCTCAAGATGTTCGAAAACGGACTTGCCTTCCGCGATACCGCGCTTGTAAACTACTGCCCCAACTGCAAGGTCGTTCTCTCGAACGAGGACTCGCAGGGCGGTAAGTGTGACATTTGTCATTCCGACATCATCCAGAAGTCCAAGGACGTTTGGTATCTCCGCATTACCGAGTATGCAGACAAGCTCCTGAACGGTCTTGATGAAGTTGATTACCTTCCCAACATCAAGCAGCAGCAGGTCAACTGGATCGGTCGTTCCGAGGGCGCGTTCATCAACTTCTCGCTCGCAGAGGTTGACGAAAAGCTCCGCGTTTACACTACCCGTCCCGATACCATCTTCGGCGTTACCTTCATGGTAATCGCGCCCGAGCATCCCCTTATCGACAAATACGCCGACAAGATCGCCAATATGGATGCCGTTCTGGCTTACCGCGAGGAGTGCGCGAAGAAGACCGAGTTCGAGCGTACACAGCTCGTAAAGGATAAGACAGGCGTTTGCCTCGACGGTATCTCGGGAATCAACCCCATCACCGGCAAGAATATTCCTATTTATATAGCAGACTACGTAATGATGGGTTACGGCACCGGTGCCATCATGGCAGTTCCCGCACACGATAGCCGCGACTGGGATTTCGCACGCAAGTTCGGAATCGACATCATTGAGGTTATCAAGGGCGGCGACATCGAGAAGGAAGCATACGCAGGCGACGGCGAAATGGTCAACTCCGGCTTCCTCAACGGAATTTCGGTTAAGGCTGAAGCCATCAAGCGCGCGACAGAGGAGCTCAAGAAGCTCGGCGTCGGCGAAGGCGGCGTTCAGTATAAGATGAAGGACTGGGCATTCAACCGCCAGAGATATTGGGGCGAGCCCATCCCGATCGTTCACTGTCCTCATTGCGGAATGGTTCCCGTACCCTATGAGGAGCTTCCTCTCCGCCTGCCTCCCATGGAGGAATTCGCGCCCGGCGTTGGCGGCGAGTCTCCTCTCGCAAGAATCGATGAGTTCGTAAATTGCACCTGCCCCAAGTGCGGTGCAGCGGCAAAGAGAGAGACCGACACCATGCCCCAGTGGGCAGGATCGTCCTGGTACTACCTCCGCTATATCGATCCCAAGAATTCCGAGATCCTTGCCGATCCCGCAAAGCTTGATTACTGGCTCCCCGTTGACTGGTACAACGGCGGAATGGAGCACGTAACCCGCCATATGATCTATTCGAGATTCTGGCATCACTTCCTTTATGATATCGGAAGCGTTCCCACCGAAGAGTCCTATGCAAAGAGAACCGCGCAGGGACTCATTCTCGGCGCCGACGGCGAAAAGATGAGTAAATCCCGCGGCAACGGCGTTGACCCCAACGACGTTATCGATACCTACGGCGCAGACGTACTCCGTACTTACGTTCTCTTCATGGGTGACTACGGCGCAGCAGCTCCCTGGAACGAGAGCAGCGTCCGCGGATGCAAGAGATTCCTTGACAGAGTTGCCGATCTTTGCGATATCGCAAAGGGCAACGGCGTAACTGCGGCACTCGAGGTTCCTTTCCACAAGACCGTCAAGAAGGTCACCGAGGACATCGAGGCTATGAAGTTCAACACCGCCATCGCGGCTATGATGGAGCTTCTCAACAAGATCTACGATTGCGGTACTCTCACCCGCGATGAGCTCCTCACCTTCGCAACCCTTCTTTGTCCTTTCGCTCCTCACCTCTGCGAGGAGATCAACGAGATCCTCGGCGGCAAGGGTCTGCTTTCTCTCGCAAAGTGGCCCGCATACGACGAGGCAAAGACCGTTGATGCATCCATCGAGGTTGCAGTACAGATCAACGGCAAGGTTCGCGCAACCGTGGTTCTGCCTCTCAACTGCCCGAAGGACGAAGCTATCGCACTTGCAAAGGCAGACGAAAGAATCGCCTCTGCAATCGAAGGCAAGACCATCATCAAGGAGATCGCAGTTCCCAACAAGATCGTTAATATCGTTGTAAAATAAGATTATTATCCGCAATTTGGGGCAAAAATAGAAAAAGAATGCAAGAAAATTGCAAAAAACTATTGACATTTGCCCCAAATTAGTGTATAATAGTTCCGTTAATTTCTTTGTTAGCGAGGGGAGGGAAATAAAAATGGCAGAAGTTAAGCTCAGAGAAGGCGAATCTCTTGATAACGCTCTTCGTCGCTTCAAGAAGCAGTGTGCACGCTCCGGTGTACTCGCAGAGCTCCGTAAGAGAGAGCACTATGAAAAGCCCAGCGTAAAGCGCAAGAAGAAGTCTGAAGCAGCAAGAAAGAGAAAGTA
>JAZORB010000010.1:0-13936 GCA_045656385.1 Eubacteriales bacterium
TCTGCTCGTCTCTCCCCTTTCGGTGATGCTCGCGCTCTCTATGACGGCAAACGGCGCCGAGGGCGAAACGCTCAAGCAGTTTGAAAAGGTGCTTGGCGGTAAAATGGACATCGACGACCTCAACGCCCAGCTTTTCAACTACACCTCCTCGATCACCTCGACCGACAAGGCGAAATTCAATCTCGCTAACGCTGTCTGGCTCACGAGCGATCCATCTTTCAGCGTCAACCGCCACTTCATCTCCCGCATCGAGAACACCTTCGATGCCGACATCGTTGCCGCCGATATGACAAATCCCGCGACGGTCGAAGAGATCAATTCTTGGGTCAAAAAAGAGACCTTTAATATGATCGATAAGATACTCGAGCCGGACTCGCTTGACGAGGACAGCATCATGGTGCTGCTCAATGCCATTGCTTTTGATGCCGAATGGGAAATTGCCGCTACCGATAAAAATTGTCGCGAGAAAATATTCTACGGCACGGATGGCGATACAACAGCAACCTTTATGAGCACGAAAGCGGAAGGATATCTCTCGGGTGAAAATGAGATAGGTTTGGTGAAAAACTATGCCAGCGGAAACTATGCGTTTGTAGCTCTGCTTCCGAACAAGGGTATCGAGATTGGCGACTACGTAAGCTCTCTTAAGGGCGAAAAATTCCTTGAAATTTACGATTCAATGTTCAAAACGGGCGAAACCATTGCCGTGATGCCGCATTTTACCAACGATTGCAGCCTTGATATGAGCAAAGTCCTCTCGAAAATGGGTATTACTGATGCTTTCGGTCCGATGGCGAATTTTTCGGGACTTGGTAAAACAGCGAATGATGATGTGATCTGTATCGACAAGGTATTGCACAAAACACATATCGAAATTGACAATAAGGGAACCCGCGCCGCCGCTGCCACGTCGGTCAGTGTAATAAAATACACGTCTGTCAGCACAACAAGAGTCGTAACCCTCGACCGCCCCTTCGTCTACGCCATTATCGACACACAGACGGGACTGCCCATCTTCCTTGGCATCTGTGAAAATATCAATTAATATCGGTTTTTCGCCCCGGCGAAAAACTTCCGAACTTCTTCACTATTACCTATTACCTAACAAAAATCACTCCGAGTCAGAATTGACTCGGAGTGATTTTTATCACGGCTCAACCACAATGATCTTGCCGTCCTTGAAATATCCGGTGTAGGATGCTCTGCCGGTCGGCCAGGTGTAGGTGCCGTAGCCGTTCATGTTGCCGTTTGCGAACTGACCGGTGTAGGTCTCGCCGTTCGCCCAGACGTATCTGCCGTCGCCGTGGCGGAGGTCGCCCTTGAACTCGCCCTCGTAATAGTCGCCTTCGGCGTATTTATAGGTTCCGTATCCCGATTTGATGCCTCCGATGAAGCCGCCCTCGTAGACTGCGCCGTTGGGCGATGAAAGCTTGCCGTTGCCATGGAAGCGGTCGTGTCTGAAGTCACCCTCGTAGACGCTGCCGTCAGCCGAAGTATATTTGCCCTTACCGTGCTTCTCACCGCCGAGGAGCTCGCCCTCGTAAACGTCGCCGCTGGCGAATCTGAAAACGCCGGAGCCTGTCAGCTTATCGGCGAGGAAATCGCCCTCGTAAACGTCGCCGTTCGACCAGGTGATCTTGCCCTTGCCCGTGCGGCGGTAGTCGGTGTCGAGCAAGCCTTCATAGACCGTGCCGTCCGAGTAGGTCACAGTACCTTTGCTTGCGTCGATCTCGGCTTGAATGCCGTTGGCGTAATAAAGCGTGCCCGAGATCGGATTGCCGTCCTTATCGAACATGCCCGTGAATTTCACTTCCTCGCCGTTCGAGAGGATCACGGTCGTGTTCTGCGCGCCCGCGAGCCTTGAGATGCCGATTCCGACCAGAAATACGGCAAGCGCGGCGGCTACTATCACGACAAAGACGGTCAGGTACTTTGTTTCGTGGTATCTTTTGTTTTTATATGCCATATTTTACCCCTTATTGGTTGATAATGCCCACGAAATTATCGATATACTGCATAATATCGGGCAGGAATTTGAGAATCGCCCAGAAAAGTATTATCGAAATTACAGTGATGGTAACTGCGGTAAAGACGCTTGTTCCCTTCTTTTCAAAGCGCCGTGTAGCGGTGAAATGAATGTCCTCGGGGATGTAGAAGCGGCTTTGCGTAAAATCGTGGTGATATTCGGGCGAGGAAAAGGGCGGAGCCTTCACACCCGAAGCCGCGACACGTGCCTCGTATTCGCCGCGCGCCTGCTCGCGTGCGGTATAGTATTCCTCGGCTTCAACACAGCGAACGATTCCGCGGTAGGTGTTGCCCGAACGAAGCGCGCCTCTGACCGCCGAATTCTTCAAATATCCCAGCTCCCCCAGTGTTTTTGCCTTTGCGGGAGTGGAGCAATCCTCATTTATGAGCGAGCGGATGAAATCGCCGTGCACTCTTCTGTTGAAAATGACAAGATATGAGGCAAAGATGATTCCGAGCACCATTCCGAAAAGGATGCCGCGGAGGTTGTTGAAGGCGAAATCGCCGAACCCGAGGTTCTCGTATTGTCCCATCTCAAGCGAAAATATGTCGTTCAGTATCTTGAACCAGGTATCTTCCTCTTCTGCCAAAAAAAATGGAATTCTGATCATTTTTCTTTCCTATTATAAATTGAAGATGTCGGGGCCGCAGATGGTGAGAAGAAGCTCGGAAAGATCGTCCGAATCGTCAAAGTCGATCTCGATCCTTCTCTTTCCTGCTCCGGCGTCCTTGATCTTTATTCTTCTGCCCGAAAGCTCGACTGCGCGGCGCTCGAGCTGCTCCATATAAACGGCGGTCTGCTCGTCGACGGGAGCCTTAGGCTTTACCTGCTTGGGAGGTTGGTTGTATCTTTTTACCTCTGCCTCGAGTGCGCGAACCGAGAGTCCTTCGGCAATTGCGCGCTCTGCGAGCTCGGGGATCTGCGACTGATCGTTCAGTCCGAGGAGCGTGCGCGCGTGGCCTGCGCTGAGCTTGCCCTCTGCAACGAGAGGCAGAACAGCCTCGGGGAGATCGAGCAGACGCATCGTGTTGGCGATCGCGGGGCGCGATTTGCCCATTTTGAGCGCAAGATTCTCCTGCGTCATGCCAAAACGCTCGAGAAGCGTGCGGTAACCCATTGCTTCTTCAATGGGGTTGAGATCGCTTCGCTGGATATTCTCAACGAGCGCGACCTGTGCCGCCGCAAGCTCGTCGCCGTCGAAGATCACGCAAGGAATTTCGTCAAGACCCGCCATCATCGAGGCGCGCCAACGGCGCTCGCCCGCGATAATGCGGTATGTGCCCGCCAAAATTCCGCTTTCTGCGACAAGAATCGGCTGAAGCAGACCGTATTCGGCAATCGATGCTGAAAGCGAGGAAAGCTCCGCCTCGTCGAAGGTCTTTCGCGGCTGGTCGGGGTTGGGCTCGATGTCGCTGACGCGGATCATCTGCGCAGGGTTCTTTTTTGTGTCTATGAAATTGTCCTCAAAGAGCGAGTTGAAGTCGCGTCCGAGTCCCGTGTTCTTTAAACGTGCCATATTATACCTCTATTGCCAAATAATGTCAAATACGCTCAACGAGCTCTTTTGCTACTTCAAGATACTCGCGGCTTCCCTTCGAGTTCGGGTCGTGATAATAGACGGGCATACCGTAGGAAGGTGCCTCCGAAAGTCTAACACCACGCGAAATTGCGGTTGAAAAGAGCTTTTCGTAATAATGCTTCTTCAAATCTGCTACAACCTGCGATGTGAGAAGCAATCTGCCGTTATACATGGTAAGAAGGATACCGGTGATGGTCAGATCCTTGTTATACTTCTGCTTCATGCGCGAAATTGTGATTACAAGCTGCGAAAGTCCCTCGAGAGCGTAAAATTCGCACTGCATCGGGATAATAATGCCGTCACTTGCCGCAAGAGCGTTGATTGTAAGCATTCCGAGCGAGGGCGGACAGTCGATGATTATGTAATCATACTCCTCTTTGAGGGGTGTGAGCGCCTGCTTGAGAATATATTCGCTGTTGTCGATCGAAAACAGATCAAATTCCGCACCCGCGAGCGAGATTGTGGACGGAATTACTGATAAATTCTGAAAATCTGTCTTAATGATGGCTTGCTGTGCCACTTCGTAGGGACTCTTCCCTCCTCCGATCTCCGGAGAAAGCAAAATCTCTCTTATTGTGGTCTTAAGCCCCTTTTTCTGTACACCAACGCCGCTTGTGGTGTTACCCTGGGGGTCGAGGTCTACCATGAGGACTTTTTTGTCCATAAGTCCAAGAGATGCGGCTATATTAACTGCGGACGTCGTTTTTCCGACTCCGCCCTTCTGATTTGCAAATGAAATTATCTTTCCCACGTCTGTCACCTCTGTGTTGATATCTATACACTATTATTATACCATTATTCTCCCCGCAAATCAATAACATATTGTGAATTACATAAAATTTACAAATTGTTTCACGTGAAACGCTCATATAATGTAAAACACCGATGTTTCACGTGAAACATCGGTGTTCTTCTTAAAATATAGGTTTCTTTTTAATCTGTGCGTATGCTCGCGGGTATTTGGGAGGAGTTGGTGCCTTCTTTGTTACTTCAACAATGCATCTCTCAAACACTTCGTCGCTGTGATGAAGTTCGGAATGGTTAAATTGAGGTTCGGAGATTGAGAAAGTCTTATAAATCTTCTCAATGCCCGCTGTTTCACGTGAAACATCCTTTGATTTCATAGCAACGAACTTACCACCGACCTTTACTGCCGGCAAACAGAGCTCCAAGAGGATCGGATAAGCTGCAACGGCTCTTGCAGTGACAATATCGAAGGATTCCTTGAATTCAGAGCCGGTTACGTCCTCGGCTCTGTGGCAAACTGCAATAAGATTCGTAAGCCCAAGCATCTTTGCAGCGGAATTGATGAAATTCACACGTTTTTGTGTGGAATCGAGAGCTGTTACATGGATATCGGGGCGTGCGATGGCAATCGGGATCGCCGGGAAGCCCGCACCAGAACCTATGTCGAGTATCTTGGCACCTTCGGGTAAATATTCCGAGAGCGTCAAACTGTCCGCGAAATGAAGCAAAGCGGCTCCTTCCGGGGTTTTGATGGCTGTAAGATTGAATAACTTGTTTTGCTCAAGCAAATAGTCACAAAAAGCCGCTAGCTTTGAGCAAATATCGCCAGTTGCAAACCTCTCAAGCCCGTTTTCTGTAAGAACAGAGGCGAGATATGCCGAATATTCTGTATTTGTCATAATATCACCTCATTTGAGACCGAGTCGGATAAGAAGCACGGAAATATCCGCGGGAGAGACGCCGCTGATGCGCGATGCCTGACCGAGCGTTACAGGGCGGATCTTCGAAAGCTTCTGAACGGCTTCGATGCGGAGTCCGCCGATCTCCTTGTAATCTATGTCCTCGGGGAGTCTGAATTCTTCAAGTCTGGCTTGACGGTTGATCTCGGCGGTCTGTCTGCGGAGATAACCGGCGTATTTAATGTCGTATTGAACGGTTCTGATAACAGAGCGGGGAAGTGCGGGGCGAGATTTGTCTATGCAAGCCGTATCATCGTAGAGAATTTCGGGTCTGCGGAGCAGATCGGCAACGGATGCGCCATGTGCGGGGATCAGAACCCCCTCGGGAAGGGAAGCGGCATCCGCAGGACGGGCGAACACATGTTCTATTCTCGCCTTTTCATTTTCTATCATTTCCTGACGTGCAAGGAATCGCGCGTATCTCTCGTCATCTATAAGCCCGACTCGTCTGCCGAAGGGAGTCAAGCGCGCATCCGAGTTGTCCTGACGGTGAAGAAGGCGGTATTCCGAGCGCGAGGTCATCATTCTGTAAGGTTCATTTGTGCCTTTTGTGACGAGATCGTCGATCAGAGTGCCGATATATCCGTCAAATCGGCGGAGGATGAGAGGTTCTTCGCCTTTAAGCGCCAGCGCGGCGTTGATTCCCGCAACGAGCCCTTGCGCGGCAGCTTCCTCGTAACCCGAAGTGCCGTTGAACTGACCCGCGCCGTAAAGTCCGCCGACACGCTTGTGCTCAAGTGTGGGATAAAGATCGGTCGGGTCTGCGCAGTCATATTCGATCGCGTAGGCATAGCGCGTGATCACGGCATCCTTGAAGCCGGGCAGAGTGCGGAGCATCTTGTCCTGAACATCGGGGGGCAGGGAAGTGGAGAAGCCTTGCAGATAAAGCTCCTCATTGTTCTCGCCCATAGGCTCGAGAAAGAGCTGGTGGCGGTCCTTGTCGGCAAAACGCATGATCTTGTCCTCGATCGAGGGGCAATAACGCGGTCCGACACCGCTGATCATGCCCGAATACATCGCAGACCTGCCAATATTTTCCATTATGACGGCGTGTGTGTCGAGATTTGTGTAAACGATGTGGCAGGAGATCTGCTCCATGCCATTCATCGAATCCTCGTCGGTGTCGGCGGAGAAGGGAATGATCTCCTCCTCGCCCATCTGCTCTTCAAGCTGTGTAAAATCGACCGAGGAACGCAGGATTCGCGGGGGAGTTCCGGTTTTGAAGCGTCTGATCGAAAGCCCCGCGTCCGCGAGCGACTTTGTCAGCGCACAGGCGGGGATAAGCCCGTCGGGACCTGCCGGAATCGCGCGGTCGCCGACAAAGATCTTGCTGTCAAGGTAGGTTCCCGTCGCAAGAATGACCTTTTCACACTCGTATTCCTCGCCGTAAGAGGTGCGAACACCGATCACGCGGCGCTTGCCATCAACTTCTTCGGTGATAATATCTGTAATTTCAGCCTGAAGCAGTCGCAAGTTCGGCGTCAGCTCAAGCGTATGCTTGATGACCTCCTGATATTTGCGTCGGTCGGCTTGAATTCGCTTTGAATGCACTGCCGCACCCTTGCCGAGATTGAGCGTGCGCGATTGGAGCGTGACCTTGTCCGCCGCGCGACCCATCTCACCGCCAAGGGCGTCGATCTCGTAAACGAGATGTCCCTTCGCCGTGCCGCCGATCGAGGGGTTGCAGGGCATATTGCCGAGCGAATCGAGCGAGAGCGAGAAAAGTGTGGTTTCAATGCCGAGTCTGGCGGATGCAAGTGCGGCTTCAACGCCCGCGTGCCCGCCGCCGACAACGGCAACCCTTGTTTTGAGTTTCATATTTTCTTCCTATTTAATATTAAAGCAGAAATGCAAGTCTTTCGGAAAGCTTTGTGTAGTCGTCGATCGTGACGAAAGCAATGTCGGATACTGCAACGGCGTGGTCGTTGCCGCCCTCGCGGTAGTCGTCGCCGACGTAGAGGACCTCGTCATGCGAGTAGCCTTCCTCGGCGCAGAGCTTTGAGAGCGCATAGAACTTGTCGTTCGGCGCGGGCACGAGGTCGAAGGAGGATGAGCCGCCGATGAAAACGGTGTATTCGGGGAAGAGCTCTTTTACGCGCGGGTAGACGGGACGGCGCTTTGCGCGATCGGGGTCGAAGGCGAGCTTGTCCTCGATCTTCGCGGACTTGCCGAGAATGGGGAAGGTGATGGCGCCCGAAGCGTGGAACTCGACGCCCTCGCCGGCGAATTCGGTGAATCCGAACTCCTCGCGGAGAAGCGCGATGTTCTTTTCGGCGCGCTCGCGGTCGCAGGGTACGACGGTGTCGCGGACGATGTCGATCGTCTTTGTTTCCTTGTTGTATCTTGCGTACTGAAGGCCGTAATTGCCGAGAATGTCAACGGGATAGCCGCCCATCTGGTTAAAAATGCGCATGCACATGCCCGCGCCGACCATCAGAATGCGGTATTTTGCCGAAAGCTTGTCAAGAACCGCGCGATTTGCGTCGTCAAGGGGAGTGCGGTGCTGTGTAAGAGTACCGTCAAGATCGAAGGCGATGACCTTCAGCTTTTCTATATTGATCTGATCGTGAGAGGTAAGTATCATAATTTTCTTCCTTATAAAAATAATATTCCTTATATAATATATCACAAAATGGGGAAAAAGTCAAGTTTTTTCTTCCTGCATATCTTCACCGCGCTTCGAATAAAATCATATATCAAAACTTATCGAGGCAAAGTATGCAAACACTTGAAATAAAACGAAAAAACGGGCGTGCGGAGGGGCTTGACGAGCGGGAGGTTGCGGCGGCGCGGGCGAAATACGGCGAAAACGTGCTGCCGCGGGCGAAGGGGCGCTCCTTTTTTCGCGCTTTTTTGTCGAATCTCGCCGATCCCGTCATAAAAATTCTGCTTGGCGCGTTTTTTATTAATCTAATTTTCCTTTTCAAGTCCTCGGACGTCTGGGAGACGGTGGGCATCGGAATCTCCGTCCTTTCGGCGGCTCTGCTTTCAACGCTTTCCGAGAGAGGAAGCGAGAAGGCTTACGCGCGGCTTGAGCGCGAGAGCGGCGAGGGCAGGTGCCGCGTCCGCCGCCGTGAGGGGGTGTCCTTGATCGCGTTTTCCGAGGTCTGCGTCGGTGACGTTGTTCTGCTTTCGGCGGGCGACGAGATCCCGGCGGACGGGCTGATAATTTCGGGCAGACTAGGGCTCGACATGAGCAGCATGACGGGCGAGAGCAGGGAAGTCGAGAAGACACCGAGCCGCGAAGACGATCTCTCTCCCTCCGCGACGTCCTCGCTCCTCCGTGGAGCGCGAGTCCTTTCGGGCGAGGGTGAGATGCGCGTTTGTGCGGTCGGCGGGGCAACTCTGCTCGGCTCGATCTCGCGCGAGGTGCAGGCGGAGGTGCGCGAAAGCCCGCTTCGAGTCCGTCTGCGAAAGCTCGCGGGGCAGATAAGCGTCCTTGGCTATATCGGCGCCGTTTTGGTCGCAATCGCCTACCTTTTTAACGTCTTTTTGCTCGACAGCTCCTTTTCGGGCGAGATAATTCTCGGCAAGCTGCGCGATACTTCCTATCTGCTTTCAAGACTTTTCGAGGCTTTCACGCTCGCGCTGACTGTCGTTGTCGTTGCAGTGCCCGAGGGACTGCCGATGATGATCGCGGTCGTGCTCTCCTCAAACGTGCGAAGGATGGCACGCGACGGCGTTCTGGTCAAAAAAGCCGTCGGAATCGAGGCGGCGGGCAGTATGGATCTGCTTTTCACCGACAAAACGGGCACGCTTACCGAGGGGAATATGTCGCTTGACGGCATCGTCGCCCCGCGCGGTGAGATCTGCGGCTCGCTTTCCGAATTTTCGCGGAAATATCAAGATCCGGCTCGCCTTTTTGCGCTCTGCGCGCTTTGCAATACGTCCGCCGAGATCGGAATTTCGGAGGGCAGAGAGGTGCCGATCGGCGGCAACCCGACCGACCGCGCGCTGATTCGTTCTCCGAAAGAGCTGAAAAGGCTTGCGGGAGAGTACGAGATCATCCAAAAGCTTCCCTTTGACAGCGTGCGGAAGTTTTCGGCGGCGGTTGTCGAGTCTGGGGGCGAGGTGATGACGCTCTTCAAGGGTGCACCCGACTACATTTTCCCCCACTTGATGGGAAATAACTACACTTTACGCCAAAAAATGTCATCCGAGTGCCAAAACGGTGCACGCGGGCTCCTCATCGCGGTAAAAATGGGGGCGAACCTTCCCCAAAACGGCACGATCCCCGAGGGACTTGTGCCAATCTGCGGCGTTCTTTTGCGCGATAGGGCAAGAAAAAGCGCGCCCGCGGCGGTAAAAAGACTGCGCGGCGCGGGAATTCAGGTGGTTATGGTGACGGGTGACTCGCGCGAGACCGCCGAATCGATCTCCCGCGAGTGCGGGCTCCTTTCGGGCGGATGCGATAAGGTCATCGACTCCGCCGAGCTTGGGGGGATGAGCGACGACGAGGTGCGCGAGATCCTGCCCCGCCTCGGCGCGGTTGCCCGCGCTCTGCCGAGCGACAAGAGCAGGCTCGTCCGAATCGCGCAGTCTGCGGGGCGTGTCACGGGCATGACGGGCGACGGCATCAACGACGCCCCCGCTCTGCGCACCGCCGACGTCGGATTCGCCATGGGAAGCGGAAATGCCGTGGCAAAGGACGCGGGCGACGTCGTTATTCTCTCGAACGACCTCGACGGCATCGCAAATGCCGTGCTTTACGGCAGAAATATCTTCAAAAGCATCAAAAAATTCATCTGTCTTCAGCTCACGGTCAATCTTTCGGCGGTCGGAATCTCGATGGCGGGACCCTTTATCGGCATCGACCGCCCCGTGACGGTGGTGCAGATGCTGTGGCTGAACATCATCATGGACACTCTCGGCGGGCTTGCTTTTGCGGGTGAAGCGGCGCAGGAGAGAATTATGAAGGAAAAGCCGAAGCGCCGCGACGAGGAGATCTTGTCGCCCTATATGAAAAGCAAAATCTCGTTTTTGGGACTTTTCAGCCTCGGATTGTCGCTATACTTCCTTTGCAGCGAGCGAGTTTCGGCACATTTTGCCGAAAGCGCGGGCGACGTGCGCTTTTTGACGGGATTTTTCGCCTTTTTCGTCTTCCTCGGACTGTTTAATTGCTTCAATTCGAGAAGCGACCGCCTCAATATCTTCTCGGGACTCGGCAAAAACGCGGCTTTCGTGCTGATAATCTGCTCGGTTGCGTTCGTCCAACTGCTGTTTACCTATGTAGGCGGAGCGATTCTTCGCACAGTCCCGCTGAGTGCAGAAGAGCTGTGGTTTTCGCTCTCAATGGCACTCGCCGCATTGCCTGCAGGAATAGTACATACGATATGTCTCCGTTTACGCGGCAAAAAAGACGGCTTCTAAAGCGGAAAAGTTTTCGTCCACCTTTTCCAAAAGGTGGCGAATTCTTAAGGCGGCGCCTTAATTCGACCTCCGCAGAGGTCGAAATACCCCCTTGCGCTTCAAACAGACGGCGCCCCGTCGACTGTTTGGAATGAGTAAAACCTCCCCCAGGGGAGGTTTTTGCTCATTCACCCTTTCAATATATATTTTCGCTACCAATCTAATTTTGTGCCGCCGCTGATTGCCCACCCCACCCCCTCCCGCAAGCGGGAGGGGCATAATGTAGCGCGGATTCCGTCAAAAAATTCTGATTATATCATCCAAAACTTACTTCCAACACAAAAATCTTGCAAACTCCCTCTTTTTATGATATAATGATAAAAAACGTGGGAGGGCAAGCCAATGGAAGCGTATATCCGCAAGGTTCAATACCACGAAACCGACAAGATGGGCGTGGCGCATCATTCGAATTTTATAAAATGGATGGAGGAGGCGCGGGTCGATTTTCTTGACAAGATCGGCTACGGCTACGTCAAGCTCGAAGCGGACGGCATCATCTCACCCGTGCTGACGGTCGAGTGCGAGTATAAAAAGCCCCTGCACTTCGGCGACGAGTTCGAGGTCCTGCCCGAAATTCTCGAATTCAAGGGTATCAGACTCGTCATCGGATACACCTTCACCTCTGCGGGCGAAACGGTCGCGCAAGGCAAAACCTCGCATTGCTTCCTCACCCCCGAGGGCAGACCGATCGCGCTCAAGCGTCAGGTCCCGGAGTTTGATGCGGTTCTGAAAGGATTGGTGAAATCATGAAAAAACGGTTGTTTTTTATCTTGTTGATAACAAATATCGTTCTTGTAGTATCAAATATGATATTGGCGTACATCGGCTCACCCGATCTTTCGCATGTCGAGGAAACTTGGCTTTCCGAGCTTATCGGAAACGCGTGGATCGGGGAAACAGTGCCGACATTGTTCAAAATCGTGCTTGTCTTTGGATGGTTTTATTACAGCCTTTTTGTCTACAGAACCGTTTACACCAAGAAAACAAAATTTACGGAATACTTCTCCTTTTTGGCATACGAGCGTTATGACAAATTCTGGACGGGTATCTGGCCGAAGCATATCAACCATATCTTCGCTGCGTGCGGATTTGCCGCGCCGTTTGCGCTGATAGCTTGCCGAATGTTTTTAACAGTTGAATGGATTTTGATTGCAATCGACCCGTCTCTTTACGTTGATTTTTGGAGATTTACAGAAAAAGATATGTTTATAAAACCCGAAAATCTTGTGTCGATCATTGTGTGCTTGGCTATGGTCGCCTATTGGTACCGCGCGGAGCATAAGAAATCCAATGCTGCCGCCCCCGAGAGTGGCGAAGAATAAAATAATCAGCCGATCCACTGGCTTTACAGCGGATCGGCTGATTGTTTATTAAATTAATCTTTGAACTTAGATCAGCTTCGCAAGCTCATCGACGGTTTCGTCGAAGATCTTCATTGCGTCGCGGACGGTATCGGGCTTGGTGAGGTCAACGCCTGCGATCTTGAGCTCCTCGAGCGGGTAATCAGAGCCGCCGGTGGTGAGGAACTTGAGGTAATTTGCGGGGTCGCCGCCCTCCGCAATCTTGCCCGCGATGGCAACTGCGGAGCAGAATCCGGTCGAGTACTGGTAAACGTAGAACGCGCGGTAGAAGTGGGGGATGTATGCCCACTCATACTGCATAATGTCGTTGATCTCGGCACCCTCGTAGTACTTCGAGATGAGAGCCTTGTAAACGGCAGAAAGCGACTGCGCGGTCAGGGGCTTGCCCGCCTCGCACATAGCGTGCGACTCGCGCTCGAACTCTGCAAAGAGAGTCTGGCGCAGAACGGTGCCGCGGAAGCCCTCAAGGAAGTGGTTGAGGATGTATGCGCGCTTCTTGGGATCGGTTTCGGTCTTGAGAAGGTACTTGGTGAGAAGAACCTCGTTTACGGTAGATGCAACCTCGGCAACCATGATGCGGTAGTCGTGGTTGACGTAATCCTGTGCCTCGCTCGAGAAATAGGAGTGCATTGCGTGGCCGAGCTCGTGCGCGAGGGTGGAGGCATCGTCAAGGGTGTCGGTGTAGTTGAGCATTACGTAGGGGTGGACGCCGTAAACGCCCGCCGAGAATGCACCCGTGCTCTTGCCTTTGTTCTCGTAAACGTCGATCCAATGGTTGTTGTATGCCTCGTCGAGAAGCTGAACGTATCTCTCACCAAGGGGCGCGCAAGCCTTCTTTACAAGCTCTTTTGCGTTTTCGTAGGGCAGAGTTTCCGCAACGCCCTCAACAACGGGAACGTAGAGGTCGAACATATCAACGCGTTCCTTACCGAGTGCGCGCGCGCGGAGCTCGATATACTTCTTCATAGTCGGGATCGCATTGTGGATCTCGTCGATGAGGTTGTCATAAACGGAAAGCGGTACGTTGCCTGCCGAGAGGGCAGCCTCGCGTGCCGATGCGTAGCCGCGAGCCTTTGCTCGGAAGCAGTCGAATTTTACCGAGCCGCCGTAGGTCGCCGCGATGGTGTTGATGAACTTCTTGTAGGTGCCGAACATCTTCTCGAAAGCATCCTCGCGAACTGCGCGGCACTCGCTCTCGCGGTAAACACCGAAGTTTCCGCCGGTGAGAGGAAGCTCCTCGCCATTCTCGCCGATAACGTTCGGGAATTCCATATCAACGCCGGTCAGCATATCGTATGCCTCGCCGGGAGCGGAAGCACCCTCGCTCATTCCCGCAAGAAGAGCCTCGCTCTTTTCGTCAAGCACGTGCTCGGCGGAGCGGATGAGATCGGTGATGGTGAAGCGATATTTTGCAAGGCGGGGGCAAGAATCAAGATAAGCAAGAAGAGTTTCCTTGCCTGCGGAGAGCATTTCGGGCTCGGAGAAGGAGATCGCGGTGCTGAACTTGACATAAAGGCTCATCGCGCGCGCCGACATTTCCTGATATTCGGGGTCGGAGTTGTCTGCTTCCTTGTGAAGGAATGCGTAGCTGTATGCCTTTTCGAATTTTTCCGCAACGCCGTAAATGGCGTCAAGTCCGTCAGCAAGAGCCTCTGCGCTTGCGGTCAGCTTGCCCTTGTAGGACGCTGCAACCTCGATTGCCTTTTCGGCCTCGACAAGTGCTGCTTCCCAATCTTCCTTGGTTGCATAAATGTGTGAAAAATCCCACATAAATTCGGGATTCATATCTTTTCTCTGCTTGGGTTCTGTCATAATGACACCTCCGAATTTTAATTATTATATACAATTATACCAT
>JAZORB010000011.1:0-4234 GCA_045656385.1 Eubacteriales bacterium
GTATTCTTCGACGACACCGTCGTTGTTTTCGGCTACGGAATGGACGTTCACAGCCGTGACGGTCAGATCTCCGGCGGATTCCACGGCAAGGTCGCGCCGAAATATACCATACCGTACCGCTCGCTCGTCCCCGAGGGTTGCTCGAATCTCCTTGTTGCGGGCAGACCGATCTCGGCGGAGTCTCAGGCTGCGGGCGCATTCAGAGTTATTCCCGCTTGTATGGCAATGGGTCAGGCGGCGGGTCAGGCTTGTGCCATCGCGCTTGACAAGAATTGCCCCGTCGGCGAGATCGACACCGACCTTCTCCGCGACAATCTCCGCGCACACGGAGCGATAGTTGATTATTGATAATTAAAATGAAGAGGCTGCTTCATTAATCAAGATGAAGCAGCCTCTTTTTATTAAAATATCCACTGTCGAGCGGCATTTAACAACTATTTACACAACGCCATTTACCATTATATCACACCTTTATCAAGATGTCAATAACAAATTCATCATAGTGCCCAAATTCTGCGAATTATACAAAAAATAATTGTATACTTTGTGGAATTTGCATATTGCAAAGAGGAAAAAGATGTGCTATAATATAGACAACAAGAAAGGAAGGTACGGGCCAATGTACAACTAAAGTACAGACTCACAAAGAATCCGCTTGAATAACTCGATGCTGTGGCGACGGATCACGGGTCGAAAAGACGCAGAGCCGGGAGGCTTAAATAAAGATCAAGCCCGCGTGTAAAGGACACGGAGTGAAGGTCAATTAATATATATAAGGTTCAAGCAGAAACTTTGAAATACATGAGTCGCAGGAAAAACCTTCGCCTTTATCCAAATCAAAGATGCGCAAAAAAGCATACGGGTATTCTCCTTAGAGAAAAAATAATTTGATGCTTTTGAATGGTGTGATGTGGAGGAAAAGGTAGATGAAGAAAGAGAGGATATACAAATGATGTTAGATACCAAGATCGATCACAAATGACCCTTGGCTGGCAGGTGTAAAGAAACCGCAGTCAAGGGTCATTTGTTTTTATATGTTTTTACACCCTGTATTTTCCCCTTGACAAGGGGCTTTTTTTATTGTATAATAAAACAAAAAACGGAGAAATTCAATGATAAAATATATTGGCGTAAATGACAGAGAAATAGATCTTTTTGAGGGTCAGTATACAGTTCCGAACGGTATGGCTTACAATTCATATGTCATTATTGACGAAAAGATTGCGGTTTTCGACACGGTTGACGCGCGCTTTGGCAGCGAGTGGATGGCAAATCTCAAAGCCGAGCTTGATGGCAGAACCCCCGATTACCTCATCGTTCAGCATATGGAGCCCGACCATTCCTCGAATATAAATCTTTTTGCGGATGAGTTCCCCACCGCAACCATAGTTGCATCCGAAAGAGCATTCATTATGATGAAGCAGTTCTTCGGCAGAGATTACGCCGACCGCCGCATCGTTATCAAGGACGGTGACAAGCTCGAGCTCGGCACTCACACTCTCAATTTCATCGCCGCGGCAATGATCCATTGGCCCGAGGTTATGATGACCTACGAATCGAGCGAAAAGGTGCTCTTTTCCGCCGACGGATTCGGCAAATTCGGCGCGCTTGACGCCGATGAGGACTGGGCTTGCGAGGCGAGAAGAAACTATTTCGGCATCGTCGGCAAGTACGGCGCGCAGGTGCAAAAGCTCCTCGCGAAGGCTTCGGCGCTCGAGATCACCAAGATCTGCCCCCTCCACGGTCCTATCCTGACCGAAAATCTCGGCTACTATCTCGATCTTTACAACACCTGGTCGAGCTACGGGGTTGAGAGCGAGGGCGTGGCGATCGCGTATACCAGCGTTTACGGCAACACCAAAAAGGCGGCTTTCCTGCTCGCCGAGGAGCTTGAAAAGCTCGGCTGCCCGAAGGTTGCCCTCAGCGATCTCGCGCGTGATGACAATGCCGAGGCACTTGAAGATGCCTTCCGCTACGGCAAACTCGTTCTCGCCACAACGACCTATCAGGGCGATATCTTCCCCTTTATGCATAATTTCATTCACGCACTCACCGAGCACGGATATCAGAACCGCACCGTGGGTATAATAGAAAACGGAAGCTGGGCACCTCTGGCGGCAAAGAAGATGAAATCTATGCTTGAAGGCTGCAAGGACATCACCTTCGCCGACACCACCGTCACTATCCGCTCGGCAATGACCGACGCGAATCGCGAGGAGATCAAAAAGCTTGCCCGCGAGCTCGCCGGTGTTTCCGAAAACGATGAAAAGGAAGAGAAGAGCGTGAAATACGTATGTGAGATCTGCGGCTACGAATACGACGAAGCCGCCGGCGATCCCGATAACGGCATTCCCGCCGGAACAAAATTCGAAGACCTCCCCGAGGACTTTACCTGCCCCCTCTGCGGAGTAGGTAAGGAGAATTTTAAGGCAGAATAAAGAGAGTTTTATTCGCCTGCGGCGAGTGTTATTCGCTTCGCGAGATTGGGCGGCGAATAAAATACCACTGCGAGCATAGCGAGCAATATCACTTTGGTTTTGCCAAAATAAAACGCTGTCGCAGACAGCATAAAACCGAAAATACCCCGACAGATTTTTAACTCTGCCGGGGTGTAATTTTATTCTATGGAATCTTTCACAACGGAATCAATATACTTGCAAACGTTATCGAAATTGTTATCTATTTGTCGGTTTGTAAATCTTATAACTTTAAGGCCGTATTCTTCAAGAATACTTGTCCGAAATTCATCCTTCTCTTTGCCCTGCGCCGTACGATGTTGCGAACCGTCAATCTCAATCACAAGCTTTGCCTTGTGACAATAAAAGTCTGCAATAAAATTATCAATAGCCTTTTGACGTTGAAATCTGATTTTGTATTTTGATAAAAAATCATACCATAGGTGATTTTCCTGAGGTGTCGCGTTTTTACGCAGATTTTTGGCAAGAATGATATTCTTTTTGTTGTAATCAAGCGACATTGAAAAATCTCCTTTAATGTGTTCTGGATATTAATTGCACAAACCCGAAGTCGCGCGGGCTCCTTCCACCACTTCCGTGGTCCCCCTCCCTCCCGGAGGGAGGCTGAATATTTGTGCCAATCCTTGGTTTGTACAGCGGATTTTGTTTAATGCTATAATTCTGTTTTGTTAAATAGGAATATTTTATTGAAAATGTTTGCACAAACTTCATTACGAGTGCAAATTGATTTTAATAAAATATTCCTATTTGTTTTTTATAGATTACCTCGAAACGATATTCGCGAAATTTCCGAAGAAGTTTGCGCTGACTCCTTAGCCTCCCTCCGGGAGGGAGGGGGACCACGGAAGTGGTGGAAGGAGCCCGCGCAACTTCATTTAAGTGCTCGTTTCGCCTCTATGATTTTATACTTAAAACCAATATCCCCGAAAAACGTAACTGCACGCGCAATATATCGCGACTAAGACCACGAGGGAAATGGTGATCAGCAATACTCTTAGAACTATTCGAACAAACTTATTTGGAATCTTTTTGATTTTAATAAATAAAGAGTCGTAGCTGTCCTTGAATGGCAGAAAAAGAATTGATAGAATCAGTTCAAGAATATCTTCCATAAATTTATACCTTAAAGTACTTCTCCATCATTTCCGCCTGCTGACCCTTCATTGCTTCTAGGATAGTGCGCGCGCGGCCGTCGCCGGCGATGTAGCGGTTCATGTAGTAGCCCTCGGCTTCGCACGCGAGGTCGTGGAGGGGGAAGTAGTTCTCCATCAGGAACGAGCCGTATTTGATGAGTCGGAAGTCGCCGACAAGGCGGTATTCCTTACTGATCGTATCGACTGCCACCGAGTATTTCTCCTTGATCGCGTCGATGAGGGCAACTCGCTCGTTTGCCTTTGCGAAAACGATGGTGGAGCAGATGTCGCCGTTGCGGTTGTGCTCGGTAGACCCGTGGCTGTCCGTGGATCCTACGATGGGATGCACTCTGCCGTGCTTCCATTCTTCGTAGTACAGGGCCGTCTGATAGCCGTTCTGCTGGTAGTAGTTTTCGCCGCCCAGCACTTCAAAGGCGTCAAAGGGATGGTTTTCCATGAGGCAGTGGGTCAGGGGATCGGACACATGGAACACGTTGGCCAGCCAGTAGGGATGTGCGAAAATCGCCAGCCCATCGGCCTTCCGGATCTGATCAAATGCCCAGCAGCATACGGCATAGGAGGTTCTGTCCACGTCTTCCGGCACGTCGAACTGCTTTTCGTATT
>JAZORB010000012.1:0-2241 GCA_045656385.1 Eubacteriales bacterium
TCGGAAAGACGAAAGATAGGGTTGAATCCGTCCGTCAGTCGTGTTACACCGTGCTTCGGCTCGCCCTTTGAAAGGATTTCCCAGAACAGAGCGGCGTTTTGCAGATCTCTGCCGACGATGGCGTGACAAAGCTGATCCATACGGTAATTCACAAGCACAATACGGCCGTTTTCGAGATAAAAGCAAAGTCCGCTGGATATCTTATCAAGGCCTTCTTTAATAGACGAGCGGGTAAGATATTTTTGACGGTAGCTGTGTCGTCTGACCAGCACATAGATATAAAAGGCAATGCTGACAATAAGCAGAAGTATCGGAACAATCAGAGGCAGATTGCAGAAGTTCGAGATGAGCTGTGGCGTAGCCTTGCCTTGCTTGTCGGCACGAATATCCGTTAGATACAGCAACGAAATCATACCGTTTACAAATGCAATGATGGGAATGAGGCTCCTTGAGAAGCTATGACGTCTTCTGAATGTTGTGGAAACAAGGTAGATGCCGCCGCACATGCTCAGAAAGAACAGCGACGAAAACACCGTGCGCATGGTGGGGGCAAGATCATAAAAAATGATCACTTGTCAGCACCTCCTTCCAAAACGGTCAGGTCTATGACAACATCTTCTTCCATTATGTCATAGGTGAAAGTGCCGCAGGGCAGATGAATATCAGAGATCACCTGCTCGGCAATCTCTTCGATGCAGCCCATCTGGATGTTCATCCGGATCATGTCTCTTGTGCAGGTTAGATTGACCATTATAGCGGTAATATCGTCCATCAGACGCTCGATCACCGTTTCGAAAAAGTCATAAACAGCAACGATATGCTCAAGGGGAAGCTTACCATCACAGCTGCTTTTGAACGAGGTAACGGCACCATAAAGACGAAGATTCTCCAAGGATTCGCGGATGCAGTATTCAAGCTCAACTGCGTTGATCTGTTCACTTTCCTCGCCAAGCAGAAGAAGGTTTCCGCGGCGCTTTACGTAGGAGCCGATCACGCAGATCTGCGATATGAGGCTTTTGACGTTCTCGGGTTCTTTTTCGGTGCGGCGCAGAAGCTCATCAGCTTTCAAAAGCTGCGGCTCGACTTCCCTTGAAATGCGGTCGTACAGACGGTTCTCTTCATCAACCTTTGCGCGCTTTTCTTTTATCTCGGTTTCTGCCTGACGAAGAACGATTTCTTCGTTAAGCTGCTCCTGGGTATCAAGTAATCTTTGGCGTAGCTCATTTATCTGACGGATATCATCCTGCCATACGACTCGGCCCGCGGTTATGGGGGCACTGCACAGCAGGGTGTCGCCTAAATCCACGTTTTCGGATGCGCTTTGCCGCAGCTGCTTTTCGGGAATCGGCAATGCTGTTGCAGATACATAGTGGGGCTGATAATCTTTGTCTAAAATCTGAATTGGTATCGTAGTTTCGCGGAATATTCCTCGGTGACCGGTATTGGAGGGGATCATTCCGCACTGTATTGCACTTTCAAGGAGGGAAGCAATAATAAGGCAGTCGATTACCGTCAAGTCCACTTTGATAATCTTCAGAACGTATACGATCCAGAACAAAACACCGCCAAAGGCTATGACAAGCGGTAGCTTCTGCATTTTTCGGCTTCCAGGGACACGACACTTTCTAAGCAGTGCAATTACGAAATACAGAGTGAACAGAATATACCATGCCATAAGGATAAAATACGGTAAGCCGTAGCTGTAATCCTTGTCGTAATTTGCAAGTCCGTTGTCAAAGCGGAATACCCACTGGTGAAGGTCGTTGGTAAGCACCATGCCGATCAGCAGGAATGCGGGAATATATAAATAACGCATCCACTTTTTCGTTCGGTATTCTTCGGGCTTTCCCACATGGTCAACCACAAACACACCAAAAAGCGGAACAAGAAGCATTGGGATATAGAAACAGTACCAGATGTACCGTCCAAGAGGATCAATGTTTGAGGTGAGGAATTCATGTTTGATTGTTTTTGCCGCCACCCAAAACACCATTAAAATACCTGTTCCGACCAGAATCCGACGCACCTGCGAATTCATCAGCCGTCGATGCAGGGAAACTGTCCACACGACCAGTATAGAAATATGTATTACACTGCGCATAAGCATAGCCAGCGAAGTTAGCAGTATATTAGACGACGGAATGTAACGAAGCTGATGTGCTAATATAAACAAAGCAGCAACCAGCAGGACATTCATTCGTGTATTTTTGTTTTTGGGGTTCAAGCTGTAGTCACCTCTTT
>JAZORB010000013.1:0-15135 GCA_045656385.1 Eubacteriales bacterium
ATATTGGTGCTCACGTTGAACGCACCCTTGATATCCGAGCTGTATTCAGCCGCATCTATGATCTTGTCGTTTTCATCAAGGATAAGAACAGAATGGCGCTCTGCATTATAGTTGCCCTCGGTAACTCTCTTGGTGACGACCGTGATATCTGCGCCGGTCTCCTCGTGGCGTGCAAGAACCTTTGCAAGATCGATGTTGCAAATGGTATCACAGTCGGAAAGAACGAGAACGTCCTCGGTGCATCTCGAAATGAAGTTTGTTACTCCGAGAAGTGCCTCAAGGCGGGTATTATATAGCGAGTTTGTCGCCTTTGCGTCATACGCGGTGATGAAAGGCGGAAGAATCTTGATACCACCCGAACGACGAGCCAGATCCCAGTCCTTACCCGTTCCGATATGGTCGAGAAGCGACTGATAGTTATAATGAGTGATAATGCCGACCTTCGAGATTCCCGAATTTACCATATTGGAAAGAGGGAAATCGATCAGTCTGTATCTGCCGCCGAAGGGCACGCTTGCCATTGTGCGCAGACGTGTAAGCTCGGGCAAACATTCATCGTGTATGTTCGAAAAAATAAGTCCTGCTGCTGTCATTATTAGTTTCTCCTATTCAATTATTCGGGATTGACCATAGCGCCGGGCTCGATCACAGCGCCGTCCGGGACGGCAATATCTGCGCCAATAACAGCAATCTCGCCGCCCTTAGGTCCGCCGACCTTGGCGCCGTTGCCGATCTTGACGCGGGCATCAATGATGGAATATTCAACAATTGAACCCTCGCCTATGGTTACGTCTTCCATAATTACCGAGTCGATTACCGATGCACCCTCGCAAACGGTTACACCGGGTCCGAGAACCGAGCCGCGGACGGTGCCGTAGATCTTGCAGCCCTCAGTGATGCTCGAGTTCTCAACAATACCCTTTGCGCCGACGTACTGAGGTGCGCGGGCAAAATGACGGGCGTAGATGCGCCATTTTTCATCGTTGAGCTTGAGGGTTGGATCGTTACCGAGCATATCCATATTTGCCTCCCAGAGAGAGGAAATGGTTCCAACATCCTTCCAATATCCCTCAAAGGAATAAGCATACATCTTCTCGCCTGCGGCAAGCATTGCGGGAATGATGTTCTTACCGAAGTCGTTGCTCGAATTCTCGTCTGCCTCATCTGCGATAAGGTATTCGGAAAGCTTCTTCTTGTTGAAGATATATATACCCATAGAAGCGCGTGTAGAATCGGGATTCTTCGGCTTTTCGGAGAACTTCCAGATCTTGCCGTCCTCGTATGCGCTCATGATACCGAAGCGGCTGGCCTCCTCGAGGGGAACGTCGATGCAGGCGATTGTGCAATCTGCACCGCGTCTCTTGTGGAACGCGAGCATTGCGGCATAATCCATCTTGTAAATATGGTCGCCCGAGAGGATGAGAACGTAATCGGGATCATACTGATCGATGAACTGAAGATTCTGATAAATTGCGTTTGCGGTGCCCTTATACCAGTCCGCCTTTTCCTTTCCCTGATAGGGGGGCAGGATCTTTACGCCTCCGTAGGTGCGGTCAAGGTCCCAGGGCAGACCGTTGCCGATATAATCATTGAGAAGAAGAGGTTGATATTGCGTAAGCACGCCGACGGTATCAATACCGGAGTTTACGCAGTTTGAAAGAGTAAAATCGATGATGCGGTATTTTCCACCGAAGGAAACCGCGGGCTTTGCCAAGCGAGTGGTGAGCGCGTAAAGACGGCTGCCCTGTCCGCCGGCAAGGAGCATGGCTACACATTCTTTTTTCTTGAACATTGCTTTTTGTTCCTCCCTTTGGGATTTATGATAACGGCATCGCATGCCGAATTGGGTACTTCGCGTGTGATTTCTTTTTCGAGTTTGAAAATATGGGCTGCGTGGGGCGCGATTCTGATCGAAAGCGACTCTTCCCTGCCGTGCATCGGTTTATCCTCACTTCTGAGAATTCCCTCGTGAATGACTCCTCCGCCTCCGTATTCAAGTCTGTCGGAGGAGAAAACCTCACGCCATTCGCCCGCGACGGGTACTCCGACACGGTATTCGGGGAAATATACGGGGCTGAAATTGATGACTGCGAGCAGTCTTCCCTTTCCATCCGAGCGGGAAAGCACTATGATATTCTGATTGGCATTGTCGGCGTCGATCCACTCAAAGCCGTCCCAGCCGAGATCTCTCTTCCAAAGCTCGGGAGACGAGAGATACAGATGGTTGAGGTCGGCGGTGAAGCGTTGGAATTTCGCGTGCATCTCGTAGTCAAGCATGAACCATTCAAGGCTTTCCTCATAAGCCCATTCGCGGAATGGGGCATATTCGGTACCCATAAACAGGAGCTTCTTGCCCGGGTGCATCATCATCCAGCAAAGTCCTCCGCGCGCGCCGGCAAACTTGTTCCAATAGTCGCCGGGGTGGCGGTCGAGATAGGATTTTTTGCCGTGAACGACCTCGTCATGCGAGATCGGCAGCATATATTTCTCGCCAAACGAATAAAGAAGCGAGAAGGTGAGCTTGTCGTGGTGATATTGGCGTAAGATGGGTTCGGTTTCGGCATAGGAAAGGTTGTCGTTCATCCAACCCATGTTCCTCCTATAGGTAAAGCCGAGAGCATCATCGCCCTCGCCTGTGATATTGATCGCGGCGGCAGATTCCTCTGCGATCATCATCAACTCGGGATAAGCTCCCGCGAGATGCGCATTCAGCTTCTTGAAAAATGCGATCGCTTCAAGACATCGGTTGTCGCCGTAGACATTCGGCACCCATTCTTCGGGTTTTCTGTCATAATCGAGATAGAGCATCGAGGCAACGGCATCAACGCGCAAGCCGTCAATGTGGAAGACCTCTGCCCAATAGGTCGCGTTTGAAACAAGGAAGGACTGCACCTCGGGGCGGCCGACGTCAAATCGTCTTGTACCCCAACCCGCGTGCTCAATGCGGTCGTATCCTTGATATTCATAAAGAGGTTGTCCGTCGAATTCATAAAGACCGTGCGCGTCCTTCGGGAAATTAGCGGGCACCCAGTCAAGAATTATGCCAATTCCCGCTTGATGTGCGGCGTCAACGAAGGCGCAGAATTCCTCGGGCGTGCCGTAGCGCGAGGTGGGGGCATAATAGCCCGTCACCTGATACCCCCATGAGCCGTCGAAGGGATGCTCAGCTATCGGCATGAGCTCGATGTGGGTATATCCCATCTGTTTTACATATGGTATCAGCTCGTCCGCGAGCTCGGTGTACGAATAGTAAGAGTCGTCATCATGGCGCTTCCATGATCCTAGATGAACCTCATAGACATTTATCGGTCTGTCATACTTTCTCGCATTAGGACGGAAGGACATCCAACCGTCATCCTGCCATTCGTATGAAAACGCGCTGTGATCGATGACCGAAGCGGTTGCGGGCGGACACTCGGCATAAGGTGCGTAGGGGTCTGCCTTCATGATCTCTCTGCCGTCGGCGGTGCGAATGCGGAATTTGTAGCGAGTTCCGACGGGCATTATATCGGTGAATATCTCCCATATTCCGCCCTCGGTAACGCGAGCCATTTCGAGCCCCGCGCCCCATAAGTCAAAATCTCCGCAAAGAAAAACGGCGGAGGCATTGGGAGCCCATACTCGGAAGGACATCTGACCATCCGTTATATGCGGACCAAAATATTCGTATGCCTTGTAGTTTGTTCCCTGATGGAAATAATAAGCCGCAAGCTCGCTCGCCATGGCACTTCCCCTTCCGTTTTTCGTCCATATTTTGTAATATTATTTATATATATTAATATTATACTACACTTTCTGCCGCAAAGTCAACCCTCTTGGATTTATTATATTATAAAAATCCACAAATTATTCCGATTTTACACTAAAAAAGCGCCGTTCCAAAAACGGAACGGCGCACAGTTTTTTGTTATTGTTTGTTTTTGTAAAATGCAAGAAGTTTTTGTCTTGTAACGATGCCGATGAAGGCGCCGCTGTCGTCGATGACGGGAAGGAAGTTATGCGACATGAGCTGCTCGACGATCTCGCTTGCCTTTGCCGTGATCTTGAGAGGCGGGTTGCGGTCGGGCTTGAGGATATCGGCGATATGAAGCTCCTCGCAGTCCTCTATGCTCGCCCCACCGATATCAACGATATGCCAAAGGAAATCGCCCTCGCTGAGCGTGCCGACGTATCTTCCCTGCTTATCAAGCACGGGGATCGCGGTGTAGCCGTGATAGCGCATACGCTCAAGTCCTTGGCGGAAGGTATCATCGGTTTCAAGGAAAGCTGTTTGACTTTTCGGAGTCAGGAAAAATGCTACGTTCATATCAAGCCGCCTTTTTGCCGAGCGATGTGATCATCTCAACGATAGCCTGCGCGTCCTCGAGTGTGACGAGCTGATCGGCTCTGCCGTTGAAGTTCACGAGGCAATAATTCTGACTGTATCTTTCTATGATCATGTCAAGCTTCGGCGCGTCACCCGAGTTGAATGCGATCTCTACCGCAAACATTTCCGTGGGTTCGACCAGTGAAGCATCGTCCGCGAAAAATTCAACGTTAGACTTTGCGCTGAGGTTTTCAAGCGCTTTGACAAGAGCAGAGATCTCCTCTGCATCGTCGCTCGCCGAAGAAGTGAACGAGGTCTTTCCGTCGGCAGTCTTGACATTAACGGTAACGGTATTGGTACCCGCCGTAAATGTCATTGAATCTACAAATTCATAATTCGGCAACCACGCCTCATCGGGCAGAAGATTTGCGCGTTTTGCGAAAAGCAGAGATACCCACTCGTCGGACGAGCCGAGGAGATAAACAAGCTTTGAATCAGCGGTATGCGCGTAGAGCTTGCCTTCCGTTGTCTGCGAGCCGAGATAGATCGTGTACTCCTTCTTTTGAAGCACTTCGGTTTCGCCCTCGGCGGCGTTATAGGATACAACTATCTTATTAAGATTCGAGAAGCCGTAGTCACCCGATGTATAATCAAGTCCGACACATTCATCAAATGAAAGTCCCGTGACAAGATCGGCAAGAGTATCTGCGACCGTGCTGTCAAGCGGATAACCCGCGGGATCGAGAGATACAGCGGGATGCTTTATGCTGTAATACCATTCGTATCTGTCGGTATATTCGCCCTTTTTGCCCGAAGGATGATAGGTGAATGCGGTAAAAAATTCATCGTTTGCGGGGAAATATACTACCTCGTTTACCTTCGCCTCGGTGATCTCGGGCGGAGTTTCCTCGAGAATGAAATCAAAAATTTCAAGTTCAAGCGATGACTTCACCGCAGCATCGACCATATAGACCGTGGTTGGTGCGGAGGCTTCGGAGAGGTAGTAATTACCGTTGAAGGAATTGATATTACCGATAAGAAATTCCTTTAGAGAGCCGTCCGAGAAGATGAATTTCACCTTCATCGAGGGCTCGTCAAGCCCATATTCTGCAAGCTGTTCGGCGGTGATACCCTCAAGCTTATACTTGGATTTTGCATTATTGAGTGCTGTGACAACGTTGGCAAAAGCCATATTGTCAAGCGGAACCTCACCGTTCTCGCTCCAGTCCCATTCGGTAGCCTTGTCATTGAGAGTGAAGCTCAAAGAGTTTTCTCCGTGAGTTAATTCAAGCCCGACAAGCAGGGTATGGTCTATTGTTGCAACGGCGTAGGTTTCGTCCCCCGAGGTATCCTCAGGGGTGTCCTCGCTCCACATCGGGCTCGCCACAAGGTAGACGATAAGGAGCAGAACGAGAACAAGCAACATAAAAATTATTGATTTGATCTTTTTCATTTTTTCTGATTATCTGCGGCGGCGCCAGAGCCAATATGCCACTCCTCCGCCAAGTACCGCGCCGGGAATGATGAAGATGAGAATGCTTCCCCAGATATTCGCGTCGGTAGCCGTGGTGGTGATAGTGGGCTCGGAAAGCTCAATTCCGGGGATCTCGGGAAGCGACGAGGTGTAATTACCCGTCAGCCATGCGGTTGCGGTATAGAAAGCATAGAAATTTCCGCCGTTGGTGCGGCTGATCAGGCTTTCGTTGAGAAGCTCACCCGAAGCGATCCAGAGAAGCTTGCCGCCCTCGCTCTTTTCCGCAACGACAGCAAGGTTCTTTTCGGAAGCCTCGCCCTTTGCACCCGAAACCACGGAATATGCCTTATCCGAGGTGGTAAAGAGAGGAGTTACGGTCACGCCCTTCATATCTGTCGAGATGATCGCGTGGGTGTTTGCAACAAGCACGGGGATATTCTGGCTTGAAATATAGGAAACAGAATCGTGCGAGGAAACTGCGGGATAAATATATCCGGGCAGATTGGAAACGTGAGCGTTCGAGTCGCCCTCATTGACAGTCCCTGCTTCTGCAGAAAGTCCGAATTCTGCTGCGAGAGATGCAAGATTTTTGAAGGAATCCGCACCTGCAGAGGTGATGAGAAGCAGATTTCCGCCGTTTGCGAGATAGTTCGAAACGGTTGCCGCCTCAACCGACGTGAGATCCGAGGCAGGATTGTTGATAACAAGGCAGGTGCAATCCTCGGGGATAGCTTCGCCGAGAGCGACGTTGACAACGTCATATTTCATGCCGTAAGCTTCAAGATTCTTTGACACGATCTCGGGGAATTCAGCCTCGCCGTGACCGTTCAGAAGATACATCGAGGGGATCGACTCGGCAGTGACGTACTCAACTCCGAGAGTGAGCACGCTGTCAAAATACTGAACCGGTGTGAAGGTGTAGCCGTAATATGACTCATACATCGCGCCGTAGCTTGCATATTCGTCATAAGGCATCGAATAATTGAGTTCTGCGTTGTAGAAAAGGATGAAATCATAGTAATCAATGACCTTAAATCTCTTTTCGCTTTCGATAATGAGGCTGTTTTCGTTCAGCGATTCGGTCTGATATTTCTCAAGGAAGGAGGGATCGCGCGCGGGATCGACTCTCTTAACCGTGAAATTCGGATTCATCGAGGTGTATCTTTCAACAAAGGTCTCAAGATCACTGTCCTCATATCCGTCGGTGCAGATATAGTAAACCGTGACCTTTTCCTTGATGCCCGAAATGAAGCTCTGGCTTGTACCCGAAATGTCGAATTTGCCCGTGCCGCTGGTGTCAATCATGGTCAGCTTTGAGGGAAGCGAACCCACGATCATATTGACCACGATGAGCACAGCAAGGAGTATAAGCGACATGATAACAGCATAGGTGCCGCTCTTTCCGCGTCTGTCAAAGAGGGGCTTTTTATTCGTATTCTTATTCATAACAGCACCTCCGTGTCAGCTCCAACGGCGCTTGTCGAAGGACTGCACCGTCAGGAAAATGAAGAAAATTGCAAAGGAAATATAATATACGATCGCTCCGACGTCGAAAATGCCGCCGAGGAAGCTATAGAATCTGTCAAAGAGAGCAAGATATTCAAGCGTCTTCGGGAAGAGCGATGCAAACGCCTCGGAATTGATGATATAAGCAACCGCAAGCGGAATAACGGTCACGCATCCGACGATCGAGGTGATAACGTAATTTCTCGTGAGAAGATATACGATCGCGGTAAGAACGACAGCAAGGGCAGCAAATCCGATGAAGGACGCTATTGCCGATGCGGGTATCATACCTACGAGCGAACCGAGAAGGTAGAGTCCGAGCGAAGAAGCAATTCCGCTGATTGCGGCAATGAGCTGATTCTCGGTCAGCGAGGAAACAAAGGTGCAAACCGCGATAAGCGCCGCGCCGAGAAGGAAGAATCCGAGAAGCGCGCCATAAGCGGATGCGAAATTGACCGCGCCGTACATGCCGATGATGATGGGAGTCACACCCATACCGATGCAGGCAACGCCCCAAACGGCAAGCATTGCGAAATATTTGCCGAGAACGACCTCAGCCGAGCTTACGGGGAGCGAATAGAGGAGCATATCGGTCTTTGCACGTCTGTCCTCGGACATCGAGCGCATTGTGAGAATGGGAACAATGAGCATCAGCACGGTGACAAGATTGCTCAGCGCATATTCATACGCCGCATACTGACCGATGAGGTTGAGCGCAGTCGAGAAGATTCCCGAAAAGAGCCAGAGCACGCCGATAAAGACGTATCCCGACATATTGATAAAATAGGATTTGAATTCACGTTTGAAAATAGCAATCATTATTCGTCATCCTCCTCGTCATCGGAAGAGCTGAAGAGCGGCTTGTAGTCGTCCTCTTCCTTTGTCTTAGACTTGGGATTTCCTTCCTTAACTTCCGTGTCCTCTTCTTCCTCCTCGGGCTCGGCGATGTAAGCGTTGCGCTCGTCGGAGCCGTAAGCAAGACCGAGGAAGATGTCCTCAAGGGTGGTCTCGTTCATGTGCATATCGAGAATGGGCATCTTTGCCGAGGCAAAGACGTTAAAGAGTGCCTCGCGGATATCTGCGCCTTCTTCGGCAGTAACAATAGCATTAACTATGCCACCGTTTTCTGCATATTCTGCGGATTCAACTCCGGGAGTAGCGGAAATAAGCTTTTCCGCTTTTGCCCTGTCGCCCTTGATCTTGAGTGTGAGGGCATTGTTGCGGCTTGCGCTTGCCTCAAGATTGGCAAGAGTATCGTTTGCAACAATGTTTCCGTGCGAGATAATGATAACGTGGTCGCAGACCGCGCTGATCTCGGCAAGGATATGGCTCGAGATGATGACAGTCTTGATGCGTCCCAGCTTGCGGATGAGATTTCTGATCTCGATGATCTGCGCGGGGTCGAGACCTACCGTGGGCTCGTCGAGGATGATAACGTCGGGCTCGCCGATCATTGCCTGCGCGATACCGACACGCTGGCGGTAACCCTTCGAGAGATTGCGGATAAGGCGGTTGCGCACGTCATATATCTGTGTCAGCTGCATGACCTCCTTGACGTGGCGAAGACTCTTTTCAAATGGAACGCCCTTTGCCTCTGCAACGAACATCAGATATTCGCGGGGAGTCATCTCGCCGTAAACGGGAGGCTGCTCGGGGAGATAGCCGATGTGGCGCTTTGCCTCGATGGGTTCGTCGAAAATATCGTGACCGTCAACCTTAACCTCGCCCGAGGTAGCGGCAAGACAGCCGGTGAGTATGTTCATCGTGGTCGATTTGCCCGCGCCGTTAGGGCCAAGCAGACCGTATATCTTTCCGGGCTTGATATCGAAAGATATATTGTTAACGGCAAGGTGATTGCCGTATTTTTTAGTTAGATTTCTGACCTTGATCAAAATTCATAACCTCCTTGTAAATTATACCAATATATAGAATACCATTAAACTGTGTCGTGCCGATGATGTATTTTTGAAGAAATTATGATTAATAAGAAGAAAGGGAGACTTTTGCCTCCCTTTCATAAAACAATAACTATTCTTCCCCTCTCGCGAGGACTTTGAGCATCGTATTTTTTCCAAGAGTTTCATACGACGCGTGCTTGATCCTTCCGATCACGATATCTCCGTCGCCCAAAACCGAGATATGCGCTTCGCCAACGGTCAGCCCTTGCGCTTCAAAGCCGCCCGAACCACGAACCGTCAGCTTCAGCGTATCGACCTCGCCGCCGCATTCAATGTCGCCGGAACCGGAGATGCTGATATTCATCTCGTCGCCCTTGACCTCGCTTGCTCTGACACTTCCGCTTCCCGCAATGGTTATGAGAGGTGCGCAAAGTGACTCAGCTTCAATGTCGCCCGATCCACTTATAGAAATATTCGTGCCAAAAGCGACCCGACCTACCTTTACGTCACCGCTTCCCGCAATACTGCAATGCATCCTGTTGCAGTCAGCGGCGAGAACGTCTCCGCTTCCCGCAACCGATATTTCAAGGATCCCGCAAGAAGGCTCTATATCACAATCAGACGAGCCGTTTACCGAGATTTTGAACACACCTCCGCGGTCGCAGGGGAGATAAACGGTCAAAGTATTCCGCAAACGGCTTCCGAAATCCAAGATCGACTTCTTGAAAGATATCTCTACCGTGTCGCCGTTTGCCTCGGTGATCAAATGTGATAAAAATTTTGAACTTCCGCTTGCCTCAATTCGTCCTTTGCCGTCAGCTGTACTCTTTATACGAAATTCGCAGGGCATAGTCAGCTTGGCTGTTACGGATGAAAAATCGGGGAAATCTCGGCAAAGCTCGCCCTTGACGCCGTCCGAGGCGTCTTCGCGATCATCAGCATCTATAAATCTTATCTCTCCGCCGCCGACATTCACAGCGTTACCACGTTCAAGATCGGCGCGGCTTCCGTCGGTGAAATATGCGATATGGTTTTCCGAATCTATCCTCTCGGGCGTTTTGGAGGAATAGCAGGCGCGGTTGTTATGCGAAAATATGTAATTGAGTCCTTCCTTTTTCTGCGGAAATGGCACGATCTTGCCCTGATCGCTCTCAACACCGAAAAGACTCTCGATCGGTATCGAAAGCACCTCCGCAATCTCCGGGAACAGCGTTACATCGGGGTAGCCGAGTCCGTTTTCCCATTTTGAAACCGCCTGCGGAGTAATGCCGAGCTTGCCCGCGAACGCTTCCTGAGTCATTCCAGCCTTACGCCTTGCCTCAAGAACGATGCTACCGAAATTCTCTATTCCTGCCATTTTTGACCTCCGTGGATTCTTTGTTAGCATAATTATATAACAAAATCTATAAAAAGTCAATCATCGCGCAGTTTAGATAATTCACTTTTTCACGCCGTTAACAAGCATTTTCGCGGTCATAATACAACCGTCGGTTAAGCGTTTACGTCTTAACAATTACCATCTTGATTTTTACTTCGAAGTATGATATAATGTATTCAATAATTATCCGGAGGTCATAAAAATGACAAAACAGGAACTTCTGAAATATGCTGACCACACCCTCCTCGCCCCCACGGCTACCGAGGAGGAAATAAAGGTTATCTGCGACGATGCGATCAAGTATGAGACCGCATCCGTTTGCATTCCCGCAACATATATTGCTTTTGCGCGCGATTATACCGAAGGCAAGCTCAATCTTTGCACCGTTATCGGCTTCCCTCTCGGCTACACCACCACTGCAGGCAAGTGCGCCGAGGCTCGCGATGCTATCGCAAACGGAGCTAATGAGATCGACATGGTTGCCAACATCTGCAACATCAAAAACGGACGCTTCGACCTTGTCGAGGAAGATATCCGCGAGGTAAAGAAGGCTTGCGGCGACAAGATCCTCAAGGTCATCATCGAGACCTGCCTTCTCACCGACGAGGAAAAGATCAAGATGTGCAAGATCGTCGGCGCCGCGGGCGCAGACTACATCAAGACCTCCACGGGCTTCTCGACCGGCGGCGCAACCCGCGAGGACATCGCCCTCTTTGCCGCAAACGTACCCGAGGGACTCAAGATCAAGGCTGCGGGCGGAATCCGCTCATTTGAGGATGCCGAGGCATTCGTAAATCTCGGAGCAAGCCGTCTGGGCACAAGTGCACTTGTCAAGCTCATGAAGGCTGAAGAAGTCAAGGGATACTGATGAACAACTACATAGGCGAATTCAAAAAATTTATCAACCGCGGAAACGTGGTCGATATGTCCGTCGGTGTCATAGTCGGTAGTGCCTTTACCGCAATCGTCACCGCGATGAGCAACAATATCTTAAGGCCGATCGTCAACTTCATTCTGGCAACGCTCTTTAACGCCGATTCGCTCCATGAAATCTACACCTATCTCAAAAAGGCATATGCCGACATTCTCGACGAGGAAGGCAACGTCATCGGTCAGGAGATCGACCTTGCCCAGTCCATCTATATCGACTGGGGTGCGTTCATCAACGCGGTCATCAATTTCTTCCTTATCGCTCTTGTTCTCTTCACCATTGTCAAGTTCATAAACAAGGTAAGAACCGAGCAAAAGGAATTTGCCGAAAAAATTGCGGAGAAAAATCTCGACAGGAAGGAAAGAAAAGAGCTCCGCGCGCACGGAATCAATATTCGCGACAAGGCGGCTGTCAAAGCATATTTCGCCGAGAAGAAACGCCTTGCGGACGAAGCGGCAGCAAAGGCAAAGGCAGAGGCGGAGGAAAAAGCTCGCATTGAGCGCGAAAACAATCCGACAGCAGAAGACCTGCTCAAAAAGATTCTCGAAGTTATCAGCAAATAACTCTTACGGATGCTCGTTTCGGGCATCCGTTTTTTATGCGCTTTTTTGACAAAGCGATTGTTTTTCAGCACTTTTTAATTTGTGAAATCCGCCCATTTTACAAAAAGTTTACCAAAACCATTGACAAAAACCGAAACATCGTGTATAATTATGCGTGTGAATAGGTATGATTGAGTTTAGCAATCAGTTAGCCTATGCTAATTCATAAATATTTCGAAACAAATTACGGTGGATAAATGACACTCAGGGATGCTATCGAAGGCAAAGAATATATAATAAAAGAAATCAATACAGATGACGAAGAGCTCAACGCTTTTCTCTTCTCCCTCGGCTGTTACAGCGGCGAGGCGATCACCGTTGTCACAAAAAGACGAAAAGGCTGCACCGTTTCGATCAAGGACGGAAGATACAGCATAGACAATCAGTTGGCAGAAGCTATTATAATCTAGACCCATATAATGGCTCTGCCAATTATCACGCATATCGGTTAGCGTTCGCTAACCAAGATAAACAGTAAAACATTTATTTACATTAAGGAGATAATTCCCTAAATGAGAATTGCTTTGACAGGAAACCCCAATTCGGGAAAAACAACGATGTTCAACGCCCTGACCGGCTCAAACGAAAAGGTCGGCAACTGGGCAGGTGTAACAGTTGACAAAAAGGAACACGCAATTAAAAAATCCTTCTATTCCGGCGAAGAACAGCTTATCGCCGTTGACCTTCCCGGTGCATATTCGATGTCGCCCTTCACAAGCGAGGAGAGCGTGACAAGCGAATATGTCAAAAACTCCAACCCCGACGCTATCATTAATATAGTTGACGCAACCAACCTCAGCCGAAGCCTCTTCTTCACCACCCAGCTCCTCGAGCTCGGAATTCCCGTTATCGTTGCTCTCAACAAGAGTGATATCAACAAGAAGAAGAAGACGGATATCGACACGGACAAGCTCTCCGCAAAGCTCGGATGTCCCGTTATCAACACCACCGCAACCTCGGCAGACGGACTCAAAGTAGTCATCGACTCGGTCATCGCTCAAATCGGAAAAGCTCAGAGTGCTCCCTATTCTCAGGGCAACATTGATCTTACAAGCAAAGCCGAAGTTCAGGCAGCAGACCGCAAGCGATTCGAATTCGTCAACAAGATAGTAAAAGAAGTCGAGCACCGCGCGATAAAGACAAATCAGCGCAACATCGGCGATACGATCGACGATATTCTGACAAACAAGTGGCTGGGCATTCCGATATTTGCGGTCGTAATGTTCCTGGTCTTCCAGATCTCGCAGACCTGGCTCGGCACATGGATCGCAGAGGGATATGAGTTCGAAAACGGCACCGTTATCCCCGGACTTGTAACACTTATCGAAATGTTCGGCGAATGGGTCGGCTCGCTTATGGTTGACGCCTCGCCCATCCTCTACGCCCTTGTGGTTGACGGCATTATCGGCGGTGTAGGAGCCGTTGTCGGTTTTCTTCCCCTCGTTATGGTAATGTACTTCCTCATCGCTCTTCTTGAGGACTGCGGATATATGGCTCGTGTTTCGGTAGTTCTCGACCCCATTTTCAAGAAGGTTGGTCTTTCGGGTAAGTCCGTTATCCCCTTTGTTATCGGTATCGGATGCGCAGTTCCCGGAGTTATGGCTTGCCGTACCATCCGCGATGAGCGCGAACGCCGCGCAACCGCAATGATCACTCCCTTTATGCCCTGCGGCGCGAAGATCCCCGTAATCTCCCTCTTTGCAGGCGCGTTCTTCGACAATGCGGGATGGGTCAGCTGGGTAATGTACCTTTCCGGCATCATCGTTATCTTCCTTGCCGCACTTCTTGTTAATGCCATCACCGGAAGCAAGAAGAGATCCTTCTTCATCATGGAGCTTCCCGAATATAAAGTTCCTTCTTTCTGGCGCGCATTCACCTCGATGTGCAGTCGCGGCTGGGCATACATAGTCAAGGCGGCAACGATCATTCTGCTCTGCAACACTGCAGTTCAGATCATGCAGACCTTCACCTGGTCCTTTACCGTTGCAGAGAGCGCAGATCATTCGATTCTTGCAACCCTCGCTTCCCCCTTCGCATACCTTCTCGTTCCCGTAGTCGGTGTGCTTTCCTGGCAGCTTGCGGCGGCGGCTATCACAGGCTTTATCGCAAAAGAAAACGTTGTCGGTACACTTGCTGTTTGCTTTGTCGGTCTTGAAAATCTTATCAACGTCGAAGAACTCGAAATGATCGAGGGCTCGGGTGCAGAGGTAGCGGGCATCATCGCGATCACCAAGGCTGCGGCTCTTGCTTACCTGATGTTCAACCTCTTCTCTCCCCCCTGCTTCGCTGCGATCGGCTCGATGAACTCCGAGCTCAAGAGCGCAAAATGGCTTTGGAGCGGAATCGGTCTTCAGCTCGGTGTCGGATTCACCATCGGCTATCTCGTTAACACGATAGGTACTCTCATCACCGCTCCCTCTGCGCTCAATATCGGCGGATCTATCGGCGGCGCAGTCGCAGTAGCAGCATTCGCAGCTATCCTCGCAGCGCTTATAGCAAAGAACAACAAGCGCGTAGCTTCGCTTAAAAAGTAATGGAACATCTTACAGACATAATCGTCATTCTCATAGTTGCCGCAGTAATCGGCGCAATATGCTTTTATCTTCACAGACAGAAGAAAAAAGGCATAAAATGCATCGGTTGCCCTTATGCAAAAGAATGCTCGGGCAAATGCGGTATGAATGATGAAAAATAGCATAAAAAAGATCGGCTTGTCAGCAAGGATAAGCCGATCTTTTTTTCTTGACAACTCCGCCGAAATATGATAATATAATATTACAATAAAAACGAAAGAGGTGCACCAATGAAAAAGACGCTTATCTGCCTTTTGAGCATAATCATGATCATCTCGACGCTTCCTCCGTTTTCTGTATCAGCAGTGTCAGGAACTCCGATCTCAACTGCCGACGAATTTCTGGCAATGGATCCCCACGGAGAATATTATCTGACCGCAGACATAACTCTGCCGAGGACTTATTATAAGCCTTTTGAAGGTACTCTCAACGGAAACGGCAAGACCTTGACCATTTCCGCGCCCATA
>JAZORB010000014.1:0-2781 GCA_045656385.1 Eubacteriales bacterium
TACATCGGGTGGCGCACGATGCCGTAAAGCCCCGTGTCGATGACTTTTTGACCCTCCTGCACCTCGATGGTGCGGCTGAGATAGGTATTCTCGCGCAGCACCTCGGCATAGAGCATATATGCGATAATAAAGGCAACCGCACCACCAAAACACACGGGCGTCGGGAGCATAAACCAACCAAAGCGCACACCGAGCCCCGCGACGATGAAACCACAAAGGAACATCAACCCGCTGAGCTTGACGACTATACTCTGCTCTTTTCTGTCTTCTTTAGCATCCAGGCGCGAGGCAAGCAGACCTGGATTTTTTATCATCATCACGACACCTGCACAGAACATCGGGACGAATAGGATAGCCATAAAAAGCCAGCCTTGGAAGTAATCGAGAGTCCCAGCAGGAAGGAATAGCAGAAGTCCGACGAGAAGGACGCCCAAAACGAATTTTGTAATTGCGGAAAAGAAAAGTTTAATTGTCATTATATTTCACCCAAAGCAAAGGAATTTACACTTCTTCCAACCGTCTGCATTACTTCCGGTTTCATAACTAACAGGAGGAGTATTCGGGTATTCACTCTCATCTTTTTGATGTTTGAGCGCCCATGCTCTCGGTGCCACATAAAGCAGCGATTCAAATTCCATTCCCCACATTTCAGGGCACTCACCGAGCAATGCTCTTCTGTAATAAGCTTCGCCATTGATCAATGCAACGCATCTTGAATACAAAAAGTCGTCTTCGCTGAAATACCCTTCTGACTTCTTGTTTTGCTTTGCAAGCTTTCTTGTATCAAGAGAATACAACAATTCAGACATCTGATTTTCAAACTCGAATATCTCCGAATCCTCTTTTGATGAAAGGAACTCGATCACGGGCTGAAGTACAAGCTCGTCATTGCCTTCGTATTCCCAATCGCAAAGCTCCATAGTTTTCCAAAAAAATGTATACTTGTCCATAATCACTTATTCCCTTCCCATTCATCCATAAATTCCGCGATGAAGCCTCTCATATACGCATCTCTTTCTTTTGCGATCGCCTTTGCGGTATCGGTATTCATCATACCAGCAAGCTTGAAAAGCTTTTCGTAAAAGTGATTCACCGTAGTGGATTGACTTTTGAAATATTCTTCTTTTGTCATATTCGGATTGGGCGCAATATCGGGATGATACATCAGTCTGTTGTGATTTCCGCCGTAAGCAAAGGCACGTGCTATTCCGACGGCACCAATAGCATCAAGTCTGTCTGCGTCCTGAACGCATTTGCCCTCCAAAGTCGAAGGCACGACCGAATCACTTCCGACAAATGAAACCTCACTTATGATACGGCAGATCTCACAAATAACACTTTCCTCAACTCCGTTTTCAGCCAAAAAAACACGCGCATTCTTCTGCTCCGCATAAGTTTCGGGCGAGAGCTTTCGGTCATCAATGTCGTGCAGGAGCGCCGCAAGCTGAACGGTCACAACGTCCGCACCCTCCGCCTCGGCGAGCCGCGTCGCCGTCCGAAAGACACGCAAGGTGTGAAACCAATCGTGCCCGCTGTATTCGTTTTCAAACTTTTCTTTCACATACTCCGCCGCGCGGGCGATTATTTCTTTATTCATAAGTCACCTTAATCCTCCGGCGCAATGAAAGCCAATCTGCAATTATGGCACACTTTATCTGCGCAGGCGTTATCAATTGTGTCAAAAGCCCCGCCGCATTTGGGGCAGACTTCCAAGCGTTGATTATTCTTTTCATAATCATACCACCCGCCGATCGGATTGGCCAGCAAATAATATACGGGCTTGCCGACACGCTTTTCAAGCTCGGTGCGTATCTCCATTCCGCGACGGTTAAGCTCCGATTTGTGGTCAACGAGCTGTCTTTTGGTAAATCTGTCGGACAGGCTGTCCATCCACAAGGTGTCAACCGCCTTATACATTCTCTGGAAATTCAGAATCGAATAATGCTCTTCTTCCCCGTAGAGATAAGGCATTCTCGTCAGCGGGATCTCGTTTCCACAGTCTCCGCAGATAACGGGACTTGAAGACAGATCGGGATAGATCGCGAAAATATAGTAACTGTGCTCGGTGCAGTGGCAGCAATCGCTTGCCAAAGCGTCATCGCAAACGATCTCGGTTTCGATATCGAAATCCGCGATCGCGCCGCGGATATACTGATTGAAATACTTCTCGTCAAGCGAATCGTCATCCGTGGTGCTCACCGTTGCGACGTATGAAGGCGCGTGATCCTCAATGATCCAATCAAGTATCTGACCGTTTTTATGGAGCATTCCGAGTATTTCATCGACCTTGTCCGGCACGCCCTCCAAGCCCGCAACACTCGGCTTGAACGTCATTTTTGCAATTTTATACATATCGCACCTCCGCATAATCGTTCAAATAGATTATACCATAAAACAGCCCGATTGTAAATAGGCAAAACAAAAAGCCCTGCATAGCAGAGCTTTTTGTATATAAGAAATAATAAATTATCTCTTGGAGTTTTGAGAGTACCGTTTGATATCGTGAATATCGTGTAATATCGTGTGATATCGTAGCTTTACCGTGTGATTTCGTGCGATATCGTGAATATCGTGAGTATCGTTTGATAAAGTGTTGCACCAAATTTGCACCAAAATCACATCACATTAAATGCCCATTCAGCTCGACAAATTGGAATTTGACAAACTTACAGCATCAGCTTCATGACAGCCTCGCCGTCATCAATGATGCCTGTGTCGATAAAGCCTGCCTTCTGATAAATGTGCATACCGCATTCGTTTTCAGGCTCTGTGCTAAGAAAA
>JAZORB010000015.1:0-2525 GCA_045656385.1 Eubacteriales bacterium
TTCTTACGAGGAAAGCCCCAGCTGTCTCTATCAGGGACTTGATAAGGATTATACCTACCCCGGATTCAAGCTTCGCACCTATCCCGAAAACGAAGTTGACTACGTTCTTAATGTCTGCTTCACCGATGACTCTGTTGCAACCCCCGAGGGAATTATGCTTGGCTCGACCCGCAGCGAGGTCATTAACGCATACGGATCATCCTTCACAGAGCAGAACGGCAACGTCGTTTATGTCAAAGGCAATACCGAGCTTCGCTTCCGCTTTGATGGCGACAGCGTATCGGCTATCGAATATTGGGCAATAGAGCAGTAAAAACGGAATGGTTTTGCAGATTAGCACTCTATCTGCCAATGTTCACAAATAATTCACAAAAAATCCAAACAAAAGAGTAAAAAAACGGCATCGTTTGTGGTATATTATTAGCGTAGGTTAGCACTCAAGAATAATGAGTGCTAAAAGACGAACCACAAGCGGTGCCGTTTTTATTGCCGAAAGGAGAAGGTTATGTACGGAAGTGAACTCAGTAACAGAAAAAAGCAGATACTGAAAGCTATCGTTGAATCTCATATCGAGCTCGGTGAGCCGATAGGTTCAAAGTCGCTCATGCAGCTCCCGGGCATCAGCTGCTCCTCGGCAACGATAAGAAACGAAATGGCGGAGCTTGAAGAGCTCGGTTACCTTGAGCAGCCGCATACGTCGGCGGGCAGAGTGCCCTCGCAGCTCGGATACAGATTTTACGTCGATCAGCTCATCGAGCATTACGCGATGACAAAAAACGAGATCGCACAGATCGACCGTATACTCAAGAGCAAGACCGCAGAGCTCGATCAGATACTCCTCACAGCCTCCAAGCTTGCCTCTGCGATGACGAACTATACCGGACTCGCAGTTAAGCCCGGCGGATCCTCGGCGATCATAACGCGCTTTGAAACGGCTTATATCGACGAATACAATTTCGTTCTTATAATGATAAATGCTTCGGGCAACGTAATTTCGAAGCATATAAGAATGACAACTCCGAAATCCCAGGATATCGTTTCTCATCTCGCTGCGGTGCTTAACGCAACAGTCGTCGGTCTTCCCGCTGAAGCACTTAATATGTCGGTTATGCTGAAACTTGAGGAAGAGATGGGCGCGGACAGCGAGCTCATCGCCCCGATCATTAAAACCATCTATACCGCGCTTACCGAAAACGACGGCGGAGAGCTTCAGCTCACCGGCATCGGAAATCTGCTTCATTACCGCGATTATGAAAGCCCCGAACAGCTCGGAGATCTTCTCGGAACGCTCGAGCAGAAGGACGAGATTCTCAAGCTCGTCTCGGGTTCGCAGAATGAGGACATTTCGGTTCTCATCGGATCTGAATCGTCGGTCAAGGTCATGAACAACTCGGCGATAGTATTCAAACCGATTGTGAGGGACGGAAAAACGCTCGGAGTCATCGGAGTCCTCGGGCCCTTACGAATGGACTACGCTAAGGTTCTCGAGACCATAGAGCGTCTGTGCGGCTCAGTGGGAGAGATCATGGATGAATATTCTGCTCTCGCACCTCCCAGAAAGAAAGTAAATAAAGAAATTGATATAAAGGATGAAGACAATGACTGAAGAAAAGAACATCCCCACAGCCGAAAGTGAAGAGGTAAAGGAAGTTCCCGCAGCAGAGGAAGCTGCCGAAACTCCCACACCCGAGGCTGAGAATAAAAAAGAAAAGAAGAATAAAAAGACTCGTGAGCTTGAAGCAAAGATCGCGGAACTTGAAGCTGCCGCGGCAGAGAAGGATGATAAATATCTCCGTCTTTGCGCCGAGTATGACAACTTCCGCCGCCGCTCGCAGAAGGAACGCGAAAGCGTTTATTCGGACGCATATTCGGATGCGATCAACGCGCTCCTGCCCGTGCTCGACAATCTCGGGCGTGCAGTAGGATGCGAAGACCCCAAGGCACTTGCGGAAGGCCTCGCCCTCATCCTCAAGAGCTTCGATGAAGGTCTTGCAAAGCTCGGAATAGAGGAGATAAAGGCTGTCGGCGAAACGTTCGATCCCGAACGCCACTATGCCGTTCTTCACGTCGAGGACGAAAATTACGGCGAAAACGAAGTTGTTGAGGTGCTCCAAAAGGGATACATCCGAGGCGACAAGGTTATCAGATACGCGGTCGTAAAGGTCGCAAACTAATTCGGAAATTAAAAAGATTATATATTTGGAGGAAATTTCATTATGGCAAAGATCATAGGCATTGACCTTGGTACTACAAACTCTTGTGTAGCAGTTTTTGAGGGCGGCGAGCCCGTAGTTATTCCCAATCCCGAAGGAGCAAGAACAACTCCTTCCGTCGTAGCCTTCAAGAAGGACGGCGAGCGTCTTGTAGGTCAGGTTGCAAAGCGCCAGGCTATCACCAACCCCGACCTCACCATCAGCTCTATCAAGAGAGATATGGGTACCGACAGACGCGTTAACATCAACGGCAAGGGCTATACCCCCCAGGAAATTTCTGCGATGATCCTTCAGAAGATGAAGGCTGATGCA
>JAZORB010000016.1:0-3036 GCA_045656385.1 Eubacteriales bacterium
TTGGTGGATATGATTCGTTCCCTCTTATATATTCGGATGGTGTTGTTACCGAGCTTTCCGTAGCTTATGCGAATGGCATTGTCAGTGAGCAGGAGGTTTCCAAGGCGCACGAGAGACATTTGGCTTATTACTACTACTATTTCGACGGCGGTCGTAAGGAAGAGCCGATACCCGATGAGTTAAAGATTGCGGATAACCCCGAAAAGCCTTCCCCCATCGAACTGACCGATGCTGAGAAGCGCGAGATAGTTTGGGAATATATCGAAAACGACAAGGAACTGCAATACACCTTCGGCGTAAGATGCTATGGCAAATTCGGCAACGTTTATGCCGTAATGATCGACGGTCCGTGGATGTATACCGATTCTCTCAGAAATGAGGTCATCGCGGGTTATACTTTCTCTTTCCACAACGGCCAGCGGATGCATATATATATGGAAGGCGATTTTTACAGCCTCAACAAGGCATATGAGTTCGGCATCATTAGCGAGGAAGACCTCGCCTCGATCGAGTGGAGCAAGACTTTGCCATATACCTATAAAACGACCACCGCTCCGGTACAGATGAACGAGGAAATCGCTTCCTACGCACTGCGCTCCTATGCAAGAGAAAAAGCCGTGCATAAAAAGGGCGGCGTATATTCAATGCGCTGCTATGGCAAAGTAAAGTATGGATACGCCGTGTTCATTGATTGCAGCGACAAGAAGTATTCGACGAAAAAGACTGTCGAAACCGTTGCGGGATACGAATTCATCTATCCCACCGAGCAAACGATGCTTATTTGCTACAACTGGGGTAATTTCGCCACCTTCGCCGATGCGCTCGAGCACGATTGGCTTACCGAAGACGAGCTAAAATCGATCCGGGAAACCTACCGTGCGGCGCATCCTGAGCTTTATAATTAATCTTAAAACAGCGGCTTTTTGCCGCTGTTTTCTTTCCTTGACAAACATATCGCGATATGATAAAATAAATTTGCAAAAATCCGTTACCGGTGGCGGGGAAATTTCGTCTTATAGGATGAAGGGGGTATGAAGATGGATGACAAAAGAATAATCGATCTCTTTTTTGCCCGTGACGAGGCGTGTCTTCGCGAGGTGACGAAAAAATACGGCAAGCTTTGCATGCACATTGCCGAAAACTTTCTTTCAAGGCGCGAGGACGCGGAAGAGTGCTTCAATGACGTTCTTTTTGAGCTATGGAACCGCATTCCGCCCGAGACCCCCGGCGACCTGCGGGCATATATCGCCGCGATAATCCGGAGTCGCGCGATAGATAAGCTCCGTGCGGAATCGGCGGGCAAGCGCGGAGGAAACGTTCTGATCGTCAGCGACGAGCTCATCTCGGACCTCCCCGACGGCGCAACTCTTAGCGAAAAATACGAATCTACCCTCGCGGGTGAGGTGATTAACCGTTTTCTCGCCGCAGAGGAAAAGAGCGACCGCGCCGTTTTCGTCATGCGCTATTTTCTGATGGAGAGCATCAAGGATATCTCCGCCCGCACCGGATTTTCCGAGGGCAAGATCAAGATGCTTCTGATGAGAATGCGCCGCAGACTTGAAGAAGACTTGAGAAAGGAAGGAATACTCTATTGAAAAACAAAAACGAAAAGCTGATATCGGCTTTCGACCACATCGACTCGCGCTACATTGGCGAGGCAATGGAATATTACGGTGAAAAAACCGCGAAAAAGCCCGCTTTTGCCAAAAGAATTAATCGCTACGTAGCCGTAGCATCGGCAGCTGCCGCGTGCCTTTTGATCATCGCGCTTACGCTCCCCTCTTTGCTGATTGAAAGAGAGCAGGGCAGCTACACTCCCCCGTCCCTCCGCGCAGAAGACACGAACTCCGCGGTCCAGACCCCGCCCGAGCATGACGGAACAAAGGGGCTTGTTTATGAGATTAGAGAAGACGGCGAGACTGCCCGCTTTGTAAGCTTTGGCGCCTGCACCGAGGAAACCGTAGTGATCGCAACCACCTATGACGGCTTGCCGGTCGTTGAGATGATAATGGGACCCTATTGGGATCACAGAAACAGCGCCGAAGTTGTTTATATGAATCCCATGAAAACGTACGGAAGCGAATACGTCAAGCATCTCATCATATCCGACACCGTTGAAAAATTCGACGACACCATTATGAAGTGTTGCCCGAATATTGAAAGCGTATATATCGGCGCAAAGGTCGAAAAGCTCCGCGCCTGGCTCTTCTCGAGCGGTGAAGGTGAAAAGATAGAAAAAATCGAGGTTTCCCCCGACAACGAGGTCTATATGAGCAGCGGAAACTGCATCATTGAAAAGGCAACAAAGACCCTGATCCGCGGATGCAAAACAAGCGTTATTCCCGCTGACGGAAGCGTTGAGATCATTGGACGCAATGCTTTCTCGGGAGCTCTTGGGCTTACTCATATCGACATTCCCGATTGTGTAACTGCCATCAAAGGCAGCGCATTCAGCCATACCAACCTTGAAAGCATCAAGCTGCCGGCAAGTCTGCAGGAGATGGGTACCTTGGTATTTAACTTCTGCGACGATCTTGTAAGCGTTGATCTTAACGGATATACTGTAGTTCCCAAGATGACTTTCTGGAGCTGTGATGGGCTCAAGGAGATAAAGGGCAGTGAAAACCTCGTTGAGATTCAGGACGATGGCTTCGGTCATTGTATGGGACTTGAAAGCATTACCTTTGGCAAAGCACTTAAAAAGATAGGCTACGGCGCGTTTTATGCTTGCAAAGCCGAGATCACTTACGAGGGCACGATCGAAGAATGGAACGCTATCGAAAAAGATGAAAAATGGCAAGTTTACACCGATGAGGATTGGGTTCTCAAAAAGATCGTCTGCACCGACGGCGAAATCACGCCCATCCCACAGCGTCCCGGAAGGAATTAATAATTAAATCAAAAGGACCGATCCAAGCGATCGGTCCTTTCCTTGACAAAATAACTATGATATGATAAAATTATCTTGTGAATCCGTTACCATCACGGTACTTTTTCCGTCTTATAGGATGGAGGTGTGACTATGACCGACAAAAG
>JAZORB010000017.1:0-13424 GCA_045656385.1 Eubacteriales bacterium
TCAACCGACGGCTTCGGTCTTGCGCTATATAACCGCCTTATCCGCGCGGCGGCGCACACCGTCGTTTATCCCAATGAACTTTGATATTAATTCCATTAACATAAATTTGAGGTAACACATGGCAAGAAAGAAAAAAGCGGAGGTCGTGGAGGTTCTTCCCCCCGCGCCCGCAACGGATCAGCCTATAACAGAAACAATAGAAAAGAACTATATGCCCTACGTTATGAGCGTCATAGTTTCGCGCGCGATCCCCGAGATCGACGGCTTCAAGCCCTCGCACAGAAAACTGCTCTACACGATGTATAAAATGGGTTTGCTTTCGGGCGGAAGAATAAAAAGTGCGAACGTCGTCGGTCAGACGATGCGCCTCAACCCGCACGGTGATGCCGCTATCTACGACACCCTTGTCCGTCTGACACGCGGAAACGCCGCCCTTCTCCACCCCTTCATCGACTCCAAGGGTGCATTCGGTAAGCAGTACAGCTCGAATATGGCTCCCTCGGCTTCGCGTTATACCGAGGTTCGTCTTGAAAAGTTCGCAACCGAGCTCTTTGTCGGTATCGACAAAAACGCAGTCGATATGATCGACAACTACGACAGCACAACAAAGGAGCCCGCGCTTCTCCCCACCACCTTCCCGAATATCCTCGTCACACCCAATATGGGTATTGCGGTAGGTATGGCATCGAGGATCTGCTCCTTCAACCTTGAAGAGGTCTGCGACGCGACGATCGCGCTTCTGCGCTCGCCCAAACTGACTGTGGACGAGCTTCTTGACATCATGCCCGCTCCCGACTTCCCCGGCGGAGGCGAGATCATCTATGACCGCGAAACGATGAAGAAGGTCTATGAAACCGGCGAAGGCCCCGTCAAGATCCGCGCAAAATACCGCTACGACAAGGAAGCAAACTGCATCGATATACTCGAGATCCCCTATTCTACCTCGATCGAGATCATTATGAAGAAGATCGCGGATATGATGAAGGCAGGTCAGCTTCGCGACGTCGTTGACTTCCGCGACGAGATCGACATCTCGGGATTCAAGCTCACGCTCGACCTGCGCCGCGGCGCCGACCCCGACACGATCATGCTCAAGCTCTTCAAGACCACCGCGCTTGAGGACAATTTCTCCTGCAACTTCAACGTCATCATCAACTCCACCCCGATGACCCTCGGCGTTCTGCCCCTTCTTCGCGAGTGGATCACCTTCCGAAAAGCCTGCCTTTCGCGCGAGCTGACCTTTGAGCTTGAAAAGAAAAAGGACAAGCTCCATCTCCTTCTCGGTCTTGGAAAGATACTTCTCGACATCGACAAGGCGATCAAGATCATCCGCAACACGCAAAAGGAATCCGAGGTCATCAAGAACCTCTGCACGGGCTTCTCTATCGACGAGCGTCAAGCGGAATTCATCGCCGAGATCAAGCTTCGTTACCTCAACCGCGAATATCTCATCAATCGCATAAACGAGATCGATTCTCTCCGCAAGGAGATCGAGGAGCTTGAGGCAACCCTCGCCGACGAGATCAAGCTGAAGCGACTCATTGCGAAGCAGCTCGGCGAGATCAAGAAGAAATACGCACAGCCCCGCCGCTCGACCATCACCAGCGCCGAAAACATCGAGATCTACCGCCCCGAGGAGCACGTCGAAAACTACCCCGCGCACTTCTTCCTCACTGCTGACGGCTACTTCAAGAAGATCACCGATAAATCACTGCGCGGCAACGACGAGCAGAGATTCAAGGAGGGCGACCGCCTCATCGCGGAATTCGACGGCGAAAATATCACCGAGCTTGCCGTATTCACCAACAAAGCACAGCTCTACCGCTTCAAGGCGGCGGACATTACTCCCTGCAAGGCAAGCGAAATGGGCGAATTCCTCCCCGCCAAGCTGAAATTCGACGACGGAGAAAAGCCTCTTTACATCCGTCTTGACAAGGATTGGGACGACAATCGAAACATGGTCTTCGTCTTTGAAAATGGAAAGGGCGTCAAGGTTCCCCTCTCGGCTTATGCCGTCAAGGGCACACGCCGCAAGATGACGGGCGCGTATTCTTCGCTCTCCCCCATCGTCGGAATCTTCGAGGAATACAAGACCCCCTTCGAGCTTCTTATCATCTCGACTGCTGACCGCGCAATCGTTCTTTCAACCAATCTCATCCCCATAAAGACAACCAGAACTGCCGCGGGCTCGCAGCTTCTGCTTCTCAAGAAGGGTGCGAGCGTTGCAACCGTGCTCAAGGATTTCGGGGATAAGTTTGAATCCACCAAGGGTTACAAAAAGACAAAGATCCCGGCAACCCCCGTTCTTCTTGTCGAAAAGGACATCGATAAGATGCAGCTCAAACTCGATATCTGACACTCCTTTTGAGGTTTAATATGAAATTCAAAAACAAGATCAAAAGAGGAGCGATCCTCATACTCGCGCTGCTTTTGGCATCGGCATCCTCCTTCGCAGTCTATGCCGCCGTCAATTATGACAGCTCGACAGACCCCGTTGTTTCCTTTTCGGGAATGGTGGCGTTTGTAAACGATATGCTGGCGGACATAAGAGCGTCTATCAAGAATATTGAAACACGCCTTACACTTCTCGAAATCAGCGGTCCCCCCGTGGGTGGCTCCTCGGGCGGAGGCGCGGTGAACAGCGGTATGCTTCAGGATCTCCTCGACCGCATCGAGGCGCTCGAAAACAAGGTAAGCGATCTCGAAAGCGACAATGCCGCGCTCCAGACAGAGCTTGCAAACACCAAAAACGAGCTTCGTTCGCTTATCGACGAGCTAACCTCCGAGATCACCTCGCTTGAGAAATCCCTCTCCGAGCTTTCAACCTCGATCACCAATCTCAAAAGCGACGTAAAGCAGGCAAAGAACGACCTCTCCACCCTCAGCAAGAACTTCAAGCAGATCTCGGATATTTCGACAAAGCTTGAAACCGTCACCTATAAGGTCAACAACCTTACCTCCAAAAACGGTGACATCACCGTGCTGAAGAATCAGGTCAAAGAGCTTGAGACAGAGCTTGACAACGTCTTTGCCGAGCTTGGCAAGGTCTACGACACCGTTTTCGTGCCCTATGGCGCAACCATCTACGCTAAGGATGCCGATGACACGGTAATGCTCATTCTGCGCACGGGATCCGCGGTTGCGGTTTCTCCTTATACACAGGTCGGTACAATTCAAGGACTCAATGACCTTACAAACGGCGTCGACATCTGCAACGGCGAGGCCATCCCGCTTTATCACAACATTATGATCCCGCGCGGCGGGGACGACGGCAGAGGCGTGACGGTAACGTCGCTTGACGGTGCATACTTCCTGTTGGGAGGTGACTACAAGATTGTCGAACCGTAAAGCCCTCAAACTCATTCGTGCACTCTCCGCCCTTCTTTCGGCTCTCTTCCTCTTCTCACCGACCTCGTTCTTCACCGAGGTCAAGGCTCTGCCCATGAGCTCTTACGCCTTCGATACAATAAAAACAGAGGAAGAATTCCGCATGGCGGTAGGCGTCAGATACGGCTCGAGCGCATACCCCCTGCACGCGATGACCTCGCCCTACGGATTTGTTTTCGGCGAGGCGGAGATAACACGCACAGAACATAATTTCACCCCTCTTTACACAATAGAAGAATCGGATATTGCCGCGGTGGTCGATACCAACCTGACCATCGGCTATCAGTCCTGCGAGATCGCAACAAGCGAAAGCACGACCGACATCGGCGGCTACCACGTTGAGATCTCGCACTCATCCAGAAACGTGTGGGACAACCTCGACGATCTGAAGGTAATCTTTGCGCCGCAGTTCGATCATGTTTTCCCCGCCTACATCAATGGGCAGAAGACGATACGCATAGGCTCCTATCCGAACTATTCCTCCGCTTCAGCCGCCGCAGCGGCAGTCGGAGCAACTCTTGACGCCTTCCGAATCTCGGTCGCATCCCCCTCCTCCGAGGGCGTTTGCTACCTCAATTCGGATTTCGATACCATCCTTTTTGAATATTCGGGCGAGGAAGGCTTTTGCGGCGGCGTATGCGCGCGCCAGATAGCGGGCTCGGAATATTCATACCTCTATTATTCAAGAAACTCCTGCCTTTACGACGGCGTTTTCTGCTTCAAGCGCTACCTCTCGGATGCTGCCGAGGATGGGCTTTCGATGATCAACCTCGTCAGAATGCAGGAATACGTTGAGGGCGTTATCCCCAACGAGATCTCAAACACCTGGCCCATCGAATGCCTGCGCGCATTCGCCCTGATGGTCCGCTCGTTCGCCATCGCAAACATCAACCGCCATTACAGCGCATACGGATTTGACGTCTGCTCCTCCTCTTGCTGTCAGGTATATCAGGGCAGAAAGCAGGTCAACGACACCGTTGTGGAAGCCGTCAGATCGACACGTAACGAGATACTCGTTTGCGGCGATACGATAGTCGAATCGGCGTATTCCTCCTCGCAGGGCGGATACACGGTCGGCTCGCAGTACGTCTGGGGCGGCTCCCTCCCCTATCTGGTCAATCAGCCCACCCCCTGGGAGGATTACAGCGACGTCAGAAACGGCCTTTGGACGGCGGAGATCACCGAAAAGGAGCTCGCCACCGCCTTCAAGAACTCCGGCTACTCCACGATAAAGGGCAGCAGGATAGTTGATTTCAGCTATCAGACGAGCGACGACTCGCCCTATCTTTACAGCTTCACGGGAATTGACGAAAAGGGCAACAGCGCCACGGCGACCCGTGCGGCAAAGGTCAAGTCGCTCTTCGGCTCGACCGTAAAATCGGCTAACTTCACGATTGCCAAGGGCGAGCTTACATACACCTATACCGACGTTCTCGAAAACCGCATCATCAACCTTGCGGGCTCCGTGAGCGGCAAGATCACAGTTTACACGGGTGAAGGAAAGAAGGAAACCGACATCTCGCTTCTCTCCTTTATGACCGACCTCGGACGGGCTCTGAGCGATGCCTCGAAGGCTCTCTTTGTCAAGACCGGCGAGGGCGTTGCAACTATCACGCCGGTTGACGTTGGCGATATTCCGGTTTCGACTATGCCCGACGCGAACGGATATTACACCATCGTGTCGAACTTCGGCGACTTCCTTGTAGTTTCCGACGTCCGCGACGTCACCGAAACGATCAAGGCGTCGAACAAGAACAATTACGTCATCGCGGGAATGGGCTACGGCCACGGCGTAGGAGCGAGCCAATACGGCGTCCTCCACCTCGCCAAAGCCGGCGCGACCTACGACCAGATCGTCCGCGCCTACTACTCGGGCACACGAATCGTTAATATTAAGGATTACTTTAATTAAAAACATGGGACTGAATCATTGCGATTCAGTCCTGTTTTTTCATCATTATTTTAAGAACTTGTAGGTAACGGCAATACAACCAAATAATATCAAAAATCCGTAGTACTTTGTTATTTATAGGAAGCTTATGTTTGCACTCTCAAGCAGGGGGGCAGGGGGCGCAGCCCCCCTGCAATAAGAGCGATGTCATCCTGAGGCGGCGTCCGCAGACAGCCTGCCGCCGAAGGATCTCGTGCTGACCGAGTTGTTCCTCGGGCAGCGCGGTGCCGGTACGATGAAGTCTGCTGTGAATAATCGTAAAATAATCGATAAACCTCTATGTTAGTAGGCACATAAGCAGAATGTAAAGTGCAAATTTATTATTGTTCTGCCTTTTAATAGTGCAAACATATTCGTTTGACATAAACTATACGGATATTCACATCAAATTTCACCGTGCAGGCACCGCGCCGCCCCTTGTAAATGGGGGGCGGCACGAGATCCTTCGGCGCCAAGCGGCCTGCGGGCGCGCCTCAGGATGACATCGTAAGCAATGAAGGGGGCTGCGCCCCCTTCACCCCCGCTTGCAAGTGCGAACACATCTTCCTAAATTTTGACTTCGCATATTCTGCTCATCTGCCCCTCGGCGCACGCGCCGAGGGGCAGGGGTAGTTCATTTCAATTTCGTTATTGTCATATGTTTTTTGTATTCTTCATCTTCGAGAAATTCATCGATCATATAAGGAAAATACATTGTATGATAATTTTTGATTGTTTTGATGTCGTCATAAGACAGAATACCTTTGGTATATGCATATGAAAGTGAGAATATTTCACCGTCATAATAAACGTATATCCGCGTGCCGGAGCCAACATTATCAAAAGAATACGGGTGGTTTACAGGGTTGTATCGGTAAAGGAAATTGATATCTTCAACGGTCTCATAATAATAATCATCAAAACTGAAATTGTACGTGACTTCAGGGGATTTGTATTTGAAAACATAAGCACCGTTGTAAGAGCCGTAATAATCGGTAATATAAGCTTCGTATGTTTTGAACTCGGTGTTATGAAACTTCGGCATATACTCCTTCAAAGCTTCAAGTATCTTTTTCTCGATTCTTTGGTTCAATTTCAGTTCCGGCATTTGCGGTACTGTCAACTTGATTCTTTCTTCGGTGTCTCGAGTTATTTGGTAATAATTAAGCATCTCATATGATTTGTCAAAAATTTTGCACAGATCAAGATAGGATATATTGCCGCTTTCGTAAAGCTCGCTCAAGGTAATAAAGCTTCCATCTTTATAAGCAAATGATTCAACTGTATATAGACCTAGATTGGCAGTATAGCAAAATTGTTCATAACCGGTTATTTTATTGCTCAGATCGTAAGTAAAAATCAAATATCCGTTGTAAGTGCCGAGATACCGTGAGTGACTTTGATATTTGAGGGCTTCAAGATTTTCAAACATTACGTCATTATCACCGCGATATTCCTTCCATGCCGCATTGATCTCGTCAATCAACTCTGTCGTAAATATGCTGTAATCTACGTTTGCCAAACAAAGTTCTATTTCAGTTTCAGAATATTCACTCCCCTCGCCCCAACCTGCGGCGAAGGAGTCGATTATTTCGGGCAAATGAGTGAACAATGGCGTTGCAAGTGCCAACACGAGGAGGCAGGCTACAAAACCAAGATAGTGATTCCAATGCTTTTTGACCGACTGCCCCGCCGTCTGTGCGAGGGGGCGGGTGCTTTCTGCGTATGCCCGCATTTTGTAGAGCGCGGCGCTTGCGATATATTCATCGTCAATGTAGTCAAGCGCTTCGATAAGGCGTCTGTCTTTCATTATGATCGCTCGGTTCATACCATTATTCCCTCCTTTGCAAGTTCTTCGGCAAGCTTTTTCTTGAGCCTCGGGATCAGCGACCTTATCAGGCTTTCCGAAACTCCCATGCTTTTGCTGATGGCCGGCACCGTGTCGCCGTACCAGAAGCGGAGCACGAAAATGTCGCGGTCGCGCTTCGGCAGTCCCGCAAGAAAGGCATTGATGATCTCGCCTATCCGCTTCGATTCGTATTCCTCGGCTATCGTTCTTCCGTCCTCGAGTATCTCGAGCAGTTCGTCTCCCGCCGCGTTGTAATTCGCGCGCCGCTTGTAAGCCATATTGTCGCGCGAGCGTTTCAGCGCGATATTCTTCACCAGCCTTGCTATGTAGGCGCGGAAGTTCTTCGGCTTCTCGGGCGGAATGTTTCTCCACACGGCAAGGAATGCATCGTTGACGCATTCTTCCCTGTCCTCATCCGATTCAAGGATGCTGTCCGCAACCGACCGGCAAAGACCTCGATACTTCGCCTCCGCCTCGTGCAGACCCTTTTCGTCATTGTTATAGATCAATTCTACAATTCTTTCGTCTTTCAAGAGTTTCAAACCTCCCTTCACCTATTAAGTACCCAAAATATGGTGAATCATCGCATAACATTTTCATCTTTGTATGATTGCACAAAAACAAGCGTGTGCTTTTGTGCAATTATACGAAGCCGAATCTTATTTTAAGAAAACCGTTGCGTGTCACGCAACGGTTTTCTTATTAAAATTAATAGCTTCCTTCCGTGTCGCCGTCAACAGCCTCGGCGGTCTTTTTGCGCGAGGTTGCGATCTTTTCCTTGAGAAGATCATAGTAAAGCTCCTCATCGATGGGAAGCTCAACTTCTTTATTAAGCCAATCGGAAAGGTGCATAGCGTTCGAAAGCATAAGTCCGTTGATACCCTCGCGTCCGTCGGCAACGAGATTGCCGCCGTTCAGAATTGCGTCTGCAAAAGCGTTAAGAACGCCAACGTGCTGGGTGTTCTCGCCCTCAAGCTCGGGGATCTCCTCGATGATCTCGGGCTTGCCGAAGACCTTCTTGGTTGTCTTTGAATATTCGGGCTCCCAAGGATTGAGACGGTAAAGCTTGAGCGATGTCTTGTCGCAGACAAGAGTACCGCCATCGCAAACGATCTCGAAGCGATTCGTGCCGGGGCAGTCGCCCGTGGAGGTAATGAAGGTACCCGTTGCGCCGTTTGCGTACTCGCACCAGCAGCTTACGTCGTCCTCAACCTCGATATTGTGCCACTTGCCGTACTTCATCTTTGCGTGGACCTTCACGGGAAGACCGCAGATCCACTGCCAGAGGTCGAGCTGATGCGGGCACTGGTTGAGAAGAACGCCTCCGCCCTCTCCGCTCCAGGTCGCACGCCAGTCGCCGGAATCGTAGTAATACTGCGAACGGTACCAATCGGTGATCAGCCAGCTTGTTCTGCGGATCTGCCCGAGCTCGCCCGATGCGATGATGTCATGCATCTTGCGATAAACGGGATTGGTTCTCTGATTGAACATCATACCGAAAACGAGTTCGGGGTGCTTGTCAGCCTCCGCGATCATCTCGCGAACCTGAAGAGTGTAAACTCCCGCAGGCTTTTCGCACATAACGTGCATGCCGTGCTTGAACGCCTCAATGGCGAAGTGGGGATGGTCGTAGTGAGGAACCGCAATGAGAATTGCCTCTGCGAGTCCCGATGCTATAAGATCGTCGCCCTCGGTGAAAACAGCGGGAGCTTCTGCCTCATATCCGTTTGCCTTTGCCTCGGCATATTTTTCGAGAGCCCACTCGCGGCGTACCTCACGGCGGTCAGCGATGGCGGTGATCTCAATATCGGGGCACTTGCCGTCAAGAACGTGTCCGTAATGCTTCGAGCCGATGTTGCCGACTCCGATAATACCTAATTTAAGCTTTCTCATTCAAGTCCGATTCCTTTCAGATAATCATAGCTCTTCTTCATGCAAACGAAGGGATCCTCGTCGTAGCAGCGGTCCTGCTCGACGAAAACGTATTTTGTTCCGCCCGCCTCTGCGGCGCGTGCGGCTGCAACGTGATTGATGTTGCCCGATCCGACGGGAGCCATGCGCACTGCAAGGTCGGTAGGATCGTATATCATATCCTTGAAATGAATAGTGTCAATGCGTCCTGCGAGCTTTGTGAGCCACTGTGCGGGGTCGCCTCCGCCCGCCTGAACCCAGTAAGTATCAACGGTAAAGCCGTATGCGGGGGTATCAAAGCGTTCTGCCATATCCTCAAGAAGAACCTTGCCGTTCGGAAGCTTCATAAACTCCATATTGTGGTTATGATACATAAATTTCAGACCTGCCGCCGCAATCTTTTCGACAGCGGGAGCGATCTCTTTGCAATAGTTCTCGTAAAATTCAAGATCGCAATTTGCCTTCTTGAAGCCGGGCATAGAGCCGAGTCCGACGTAGCCCGCTCCGTATGTAATGTGCTCCTCGATGACCTTGTCGGTCTCCTCGATGATGCGCTTGTACGCAGTATGGGTCAGTGGCGCGACGATGCCGCAATCCTTAAGAAGATCGCGCATCCACGCGGCGTCAAATTCGCAAACGCCCGAAAGCTGAACTGCCTTGTAGCCGATCTCAGCCATGCGGCGAATTGTGTTTTCAAGTTCCTCGGTTGTCTTGCAATAATCTCTCAGAGTGTAAAGCTGTGCACCTGCAATCATTTTTCTTTCCTCCGTTATATCTTTTCAATAAGATTTTTGAGTGTGTTGACCGCAAAGTCGAATGCCTCGCGGTTATCCTTGAAGGACGAGCCCACATTATGTGTGTCTCCGCCCTCAAGCGCGGCAAGTCCGACAAAGGATTTAAGATGCGGCTCGAGCGTGAGCACTTCGATACCGGACGCCGCAAATCTCGGCAGAAGCTCGGGCAGATGTCCGATACCCGCTCCGGGAGGCACGACCTTACCCGCCTCGTTTGCATCCTTGATGTGCGCGTATTTCATAAAAGGCTTCAAGAGCTCCCAGGCAACGAGAGTATCCTCGCCGCACTGAACGAAGTTTGCGGGGTCGAAAACGCCCTTGAATTCGGGCAGAGCCGTGTGGAGCTTATAGCAACGCTCTGCGATATCGCCATAGATCCCCTTTTCGTTTTCGTGGCAAAGATCAACACCAGATCCCTTTGCCGCGCTTATCATATCGTCAAGTCGGCGGCAGATCTCGTCGAAGCAAGCGGCGGACGAGTCGGTCCCATAAAAGCTGAACATTCTGATATTTCCCGCACCGCATATGTTTGCGGTCTCAAGAACTCTCTTGAAGCGGTCAAGCTCATCCTGTGCGGGAGAGGTTATATCGACCTTTCCGATGGGCGAGCCGATCGACCAGACCGCGATGCCCTCGCTGTCGAGCTTTTTCTTGAGAGCCTTTGCCTCGTCGGTAGTAATATCGGCAACGTTCTTGCCGTCAATGCCGCGAAGCTCGATCAGATTCATTGAATTCCCTTGCAATGCCGCGATCTGACCCGAGATCATCTTGTCAGCCTCGTCGGCAAATGCACAAAGCCTGAATTTTTCCATAATTCACCTCGTATAAGGTTTGATTTGATGTTATTATATCACACATTTAAAGCAAATTCAAGTATAATTCAAAACTGAAAAAAGTTTTTGCAAAAAAATGCTCAAAGACTTGAAAAAAACGCAAAAATGTAGTATTATTATATATATAAATCAATCAATCATGAAAGGCACTGTTATGAAATTCAAAACCGAACTGCACTGCCACTCGGCGCCCGTTTCGGCTTGCGCCAAGGCTTATCCCGATGAGATCGTGCAGGGACACCTCGAGCACGGATACCACACGATCGTGCTCACCAACCATTTTTCGCGCTTCACCTTCAAAAACAAACGAATGGGCGACCTCTCCGCTCTTTCTTGGCAGGAAAAGGTCGATTACTATATGAAGGGCTACCACGAGCTCAAAGAAGCAGCAGGCGATAAGATGAACATCATCTTCGGCTGTGAGCTCCGCTCGAATCTTGACGAAAACGACTATCTCATCTACGGTCTTGACGAGGATTTTCTTCGCCGCAATGAGGATCTTTACGACGTTCCTACAGCAGAGGTCTCGGCAAGAATCCGCGAAGCGGGATTCCTCTTCCTGCAGGCACACCCCTTCCGAAATCATATGCAAGTGGTCAATCCCGAATATCTTGACGGCATTGAAGTGTTCAACGGCAACCCCTCGCAGGACAGCCGCAACGACATCGCCCGCCTCTGGGCAGAGCGCTACGGACTCATTGGCACCTCGGGAAGTGACTATCACCGCACCGTTGAAGGCGGATTTGCGGGCGGTATTCTGACCGATGAACCGATCACGTCGAACGAACAGCTTCTCGAAATTCTCCGCTCGGGCAATTTTGAGATGATAAAGAACAACGACAAGCCTCAATAAGGAGCAATATCTATGGAACTTCTCTTTCTCGGCACGGGCGCGGCTGACTGGTCGCCCAAGCACAAGGGTGGGGCGCTCTACCGCCGCCTTTCCTCGGCTCTCGTAAACGACGATCTCTTGATCGATCCGGGTCCCTGCATCTACGATCTTGCAGAAGAGATCGGCAACCCCGATCTTTTCAAGAACGTAAAGAACGTCATTCTCACCCACTCGCATTCAGATCATTTCAACGTTGAAACGCTTCTGCGGATCACGCGCGAATCCAACCACCGCGTTTGCTTCTGGGCGCAGAAAACGGCTTACGAAAAGCTCCTTGCGGGCGCAAAAAAGGGAGACGATCTTCCCTTCTATCATCCCATGGATCCCTACAAAACCGAGAAGGTCGGCGACTATGAGGTCATTCCCTGCTACGCCAACCACGGCGATCTGCCCGAGGGTGAAATTCCGCTCAACTATATCGTGGGGGACGGCGAGAGAAGCTTCTTCTACGGCACTGACAGCGGTTGGCTTATCTACCCGACCTACAAGATGATCAAAAAGACAAAGCCGAACGCACTGATCTTCGAGTGCACCACCGGCTACGCACCAGGCGACGAGCGCATCTTCGGTCACACCAACATCGCTATGATCGGCATTATGATGGAATCCATCGTCGCGCAGAAGGCAACCGCAGAGGATTGCAAGTACTACGCGACCCATATGGCGCGCACTCTCCACGGCTCGCACGAGGACACCGCAGAGCGACTCGCTCCCTTCGGCGTCACCCCCGCATATGACGGACTCAAGATCCAAGTGTAAAGCTCCGTTTTACACATGACTTACGCGCGCTTATCGCCGCTTGCCAAAATCTTTGATTTTGGCAACTCCCCTCGGCGCGCGGACTCGCACAGCTCGTCTTATAGGTGTTTTTTCGTCGGCAAAGCCACCGAAAAAACGATTATTTATTATTTATCAGAAATTTAATTCAAGGAGTACATACCATGATCAGAGTAACCATCTGGAATGAATTCAGACACGAAAAGACCAACGAGACCTGTAAGGCTATTTACCCCAACGGTCTTCACGCCACAATCGGCGAATTTCTTTCTAAGAACGATGACATCGAAGTAACTCTCGCAGCTCTTGACGACCCCGATCAGGGTCTGCCCGACGAGGTGCTGAACAACACCGATGTTCTCATCTGGTGGGGACACATGGCTCACGGCGAGGTAAACGATGCCCTCGTAACCAAGATCCAGCGCCGCGTTTATATGGGCAAGATGGGCTTTATCGCTCTCCATTCCGCGCATCACTCCAAGCCCTTCCGCGCTATCATCGGAACTATGGGCAACCTGACATGGGGCCGCGACCAGAGAGAGATCATGTGGAATATGCTTCCCACTCACCCCATCGCAGCGGGCATTCCCGACAAGTTCTTCATTGAATCCGAAGAGCTTTACGCAGAGCCCTTCTTCGTTCCCCAGCCGAACGAGCTCATCTTCGGCGGTTGGTATGAGGACGGCTACATCTTCCGTTCGGGTATGACCTACCTCCGCGACGCGGGCAAGATCTTCTACTTCCAGCCCGGTCACGAGACCTGCCCCTCCTTCCATAACCCCTACGTTCAGCGCATCATCACCAACGCCGTTTACTGGGCAGCACCCATCGCCCCCGGTTACGAATACAAGGACCATTGCCCCCACCACGTTGATAACTACGAAGATCTCGTAGCAGCAGGCAAGGCAAAGAGCAACGTTACCCCCAGCGTATTCAAGCAGCTTGGATTTGAAAAATAATTGAATTACGCCGAGCCTTGCCCACAGAGGCAGGCTCGGTTTTCTTTTGGGTATATCATAATGAAAGAAATCCTATCAGTAGAAAATATGCG
>JAZORB010000018.1:0-2443 GCA_045656385.1 Eubacteriales bacterium
AGCGCAACGCCGTTGTGCATCATAGGCTCTACGGTGTAGGTCTCAACCGCACCCGCAAACTTTTCCTTTTCGGTCTTCTGACCCTTGACTACAGGTATAGCAAGCGACTTCTCATAGAAATCGGCATATACATCGAGCATACGAATGGTCTCTTCGCGTGCTTCTTCCTCGGTCTCGTGCATGGTGTGGCCCTCCTGCCAGAGGAACTCGGAGGTGCGGAGGAAAGGACGGGTGGTCTTCTCCCAACGAACGACGTTACACCACTGGTTATAGAGCTTGGGCAGATCGCGGTAGGACTGAATGATATTGCGGTAGTGCTCACAGAAAAGAGTCTCGGAGGTGGGACGAACGATAAGACGCTCGGAGAGCTTGTTCTGTCCGCCGATGGTTACGATCGCGCACTCGGGAGCAAAGCCAGCAACGTGGTCAGCTTCCTTCTGAAGGAGCGACTCGGGAATGAACATAGGCATATATACGTTCTCGTGTCCGAGCTTCTTGAACTCGGCGTCAAGGATGCGCTGGATATTTTCCCAAATTGCGTATCCGTAGGGGCGGATGATCATACATCCCTTAACGCCCGAATAGTCAACCAGCTCCGCCTTCTTAACGACGTCGGTATACCACTGGGCAAAATCTGTTTCCATTGATGTGATAGCATCAACCATCTTCTTGTTGTCAGCCATTTTTTAATTCCTTTCGCTAACATAGTAATACATAATATATTATAAAACAAAATTATTAATATGTCAAGCATTTTTCTATTGATTAGCAAGAAAAAGTGTGATATAATTAACACAAGCAAGCTTTCGGGAGGTAAAAGTAATGAAGAACATATCTATTCTCGGCATTCCTTTTAATGCTGTTAATAAAAATGAAGCCTCCACGCGCATCTTTTCAGCATGTAAAAACAAAGAAAAAATCCCCTTCACCGTTGTAACCCCCAATCCTATAATGGTTATGAACGCGCAAAAAAGCAAAGAACTGTTCACCGCTCTCACAGCATCCGATTTGTCGCTTGCCGACGGTGTCGGAATCATATCTGCAGCAAAGCGAACGGGAACATCCCTGCCCGAGCGCGTAACCGGTATAGATACGGCTTATTCTGTCATCAAAAAACTTGCCGAAGTCAGCGGAAGCATCTATCTTCTCGGTGCAAAACCGGGCGTAGCCGAAAAAGCAGCCGCGAATTTAACTCAAAATTTTCCGACTCTAAAAATCGCCGGCACACATCACGGTTATTTTGATAGTGATGAGGAAATAATATCTGATATTAAAGAAAAAGCTCCCGATCTTCTCGCCGTTTGCCTCGGAAGCCCGCGGCAGGAGATATGGGTACACAGAAACAAAGAAAAATTATCCGGTGTAGGCGCTATTCTCTGCCTCGGCGGCGCGCTTGACGTATGGTCGGGAAACATCAAACGCGCACCGTCTCTTTTCATTAAACTCCGCCTTGAGTGGCTATGGCGTATGCTTCTCGAGCCGAAAAGAATGAAAGAATTGCCGAAAATGATCAGATTTCGCATTCTGACGCGAAAAAGTCGCCAAAAAGCCGGAAATATTAAGTGAAAATATTGGAAATTGTTATGAAATTGATAATTTTTCCTTTATCCCCTTGTAAAATCCTTTAAAATAGAGTATAATATATAAGGCAAAAATCGGGTGGAGAACCCGATATTACAACGAAAAAATAAAAAACATATAAAACGGAGGAATTCCAAAAATGTCAGTAAAAGTAGCAATTAACGGTTTTGGCCGCATCGGTCGTCTCGCATTCAGACAGATGTTCGGCGCAGAGGGTTACGAGGTTGTAGCAATCAACGACCTTACCAGCCCTGCAATGCTCGCTCACCTTCTCAAGTATGACACCGCTCAGGGCGCATACTGCGGCAGAATCGGCGAGGGCAAGCACACTGTTGAGTCCACCGAAAACTCCATCATCGTTGATGGCAAGGAAATCATCATCTACGCAGAGAAGAACGCTGCTGACTGTCCTTGGGGCAAGCTCGGCGTTGACGTAGTTCTCGAGTGCACCGGCTTCTACACCTCTAAGGATAAGGCACAGGCTCACATCGAGGCAGGCGCAAAGAAGGTTGTTATCTCCGCTCCCGCAGGCAACGATCTTCCCACCATCGTTTACAACGTAAACCACACCGGTCTCACCGCAGAGGACACCATCATCTCCGCTGCATCCTGCACCACCAACTGCCTCGCTCCTATGGCTCAGGCTCTTAACAACTACGCTGCAGTTCAGAGCGGTATCATGACCACCGTTCACGCTTACACCGGCGACCAGATGATCCTCGACGGTCCCCAGAGAAAGGGTGACCTCCGCCGTGCACGTGCAGGCGCACAGAACATCGTTCCCAACTCCACCGGCGCTGCAAAGGCTATCGGTCTCGTAATTCCCGAGCTCAACGGCAAGCTCATCGGTTCCGCTCAGCGT
>JAZORB010000019.1:0-25058 GCA_045656385.1 Eubacteriales bacterium
AGCGATCTCGGTCATATCGGCGCCCGTCATCATATATTCGCCGTTTTTGGTGAAGTTCCAGTATCTCTGATCAAGATCATAATCCGCGCGGATGCCGTTGACGTACTTGATGTAAAGGCCGTAGTCACCCATATCACCCGCGATAAGTCCGTGCGCGAGAAGCGCCTCGCCTAGGGTCTTGGCATCGGTCTTGACGGTGAAGGTAACGGATTTATCCTCGGCGATGACCTTTACCTTGACAGTCTTCGCGCCCTCGCCGAATTCTGCATCTTCAAGATAAGTTGCATCCTTCCAAAGTCCTTCGGGAGCAATAGTGCCGCCCGCTTCGGAAGCAGCGAGATCGCTTGTTTCGGGAGTCTCAGCCTGCTGCTTGCAAGCAAAGAGGCAAAGGGTCATAAAGAGCGCCATAACCAGCGCGAGGGTTGATTTGATTGTTCTTTTCATTTTTCTTTCCTTTCATATTCAAAGCCAATCGCCGAAACCTGCAAAATACAATTAAAATCCGTTTTTTCGGCGGCTTTGCCGGCGAAAAAACACCGCCAAGACGAGCAGGGCGAGTCCGCGCGCCGAGGGGAGCTGACAAAATCTTCGATTTTGTCAAGCGGCGATAAGCGCGCGTATTTCAATTGTAAAACGCAGTTTTACAATTGGCTATTTTCAAAAGGATAAAGCAAAAAGCACTCTCCAATGAGAGTGCCGAACAAGGGATACCCTGCCCGTATCCCAATCGCACAACCCTCCCAAATTGCCCAAGAGTTTTTTCGCGTGTCACGATCCGATAAGCATTCCGACTTGAGAAGCAAGCTTCAGTTACGGTAATGGCTGTTGCCGCGGATTTGCACCGCAATTTCCTTATCCCCAAATGTAAAAACATCCGACAATGGAGTAAAATCACCCCAATGAACCGTGTTTATTCTTTTGTTTGAACCTATTATAGCATAAAAATACAAAAAAATCAAGAAAAACTCTAAAAAATCTCAAAAAAATTCGAAAAAGGTATTGATTTTTTCTTTTGGTTGTGATATAATATATTAGTCAGCGCGAGCTGCCATGGAGAGATGGCTGAGCTGGTCTAAGGCGCACGACTGGAAATCGTGTTTGGGCTAATACCCCAACGAGGGTTCGAATCCCTCTCTCTCCGCCATGAAAAAAGAGAGTACCGCAAGCGGTACTCGCTTTTTTCATGCCGTCGAGCTCGGGATAATTCGAACCCTCATCGTGTTGCGAATACTAAAACTTGATACAGAAGTACATATTACCCTCGCAACACGATAAGGTTCGCGCTATCGCCCAATTAAATTATCGCACCAAATTACGCGCGAACTTCGGGTTAAAAATCCCTCTCATTTCAAGATCTCAACCAAATTTCTCGCATACTCCTCAAATCCATCCTTATTCGGATGCAGATCATCGGCAAAATATCTTCTCTCATGCGGCACAAGGTCAAGCCCATTTATATGCTCCACGCCGCACTTTTTGATCTCATCGGCGATGAGCTCATAGCACTCCCAAAGATTGCCCATCCTCTTCTCTTCGCTGCCGCCGGAAACCCAGATCGGTGAGATCGCATAGATCTTGCAGGAGCTGTAAGTTTCCTTTACTTTTCCAAGGTATAGCCGCAGTTGCGAGATCATCTCATCCTTCGTCTTGAAGTGATTAACATCATTCGTGCCGTATGCCACAATGACTATGTCGGGCTCAAAATCGCTGTCTGCAAAGGTCGATGCATGATAATATGCCCCGCCTACACCCTGAATTATGCTGTCATAATTCAGCGCAAACGACGTGCGATAGGCATAGGAAAGCGTGTCAATACCCGAATTCCAACCCTGTGTGATGCTGTCACCGATGAAGAGAGCTTTCTTATCAAAGATATGGCGCACGATGCTCGCGCCGTCCGAAAGTTCCACATTATCAACAACACCGATCTCGTGCGAGGGGAAGCACAGAGTGATGCGGCAAGGTTTTGCAAGATCGATCTTGGCGTGTCCATCCGTTATCGGAACCGTGCCTTGATATACTCCGTCGATAAAGTACTCAAATCTTCCACCGCTTTTAACCTCGAAAGCAAGGAATTTGCTGTCGGTTTCAAAATCGAGCCTGATGCCCGTGGTCGTCTTTGCGCGGAATCCGAGAATTTCGGAGAGTGCATAGAACGCATCGACCTGGCATTTTTGCATTTTATAAAAATATATACCATCCGCCGTCTGCTCGATCTCAACCGCGCCTACGGTCAAATTTTTGATTTGTTCCAAACTTAATTTCATACTATTACCTCATTTTCCTGTTGCGGGGCGTACCCACGGACAGGTTTTTTCATTTACGTAATATATCCCGTCGATCTCACGCATTGCCTGCTGGCAAAGCTCCGAACGAATGGAATAGCCATCGTTTCGGACGATTTCGGAGTCGATCAGCGCGCGGAGATAGAAGAGCCTGAAGTTGCGGGATGACGTTATATTTTCGGGCAAAATCCCGTTATACTTTTCAAAAACCTCGCGAATATGTTCAACCTCGCTCGGATCGGTCAGCTCGACCTTGATATTCTCAAGGTGTGAACGCTTGCGCGCGAGCGTCTGCTCGGTAAGCGCAAAAGCCTCGAAAATCTCCTCGTCATCGGTGCAGAATTCAAATCGCACGTAATCACGCAGAGCATCGACGGAGCTCTCGTGCTCGCCCGAATAAAGCGCGAGCTCGATGAACTTATTGGCGTCCTCAAATATGCCCTCGGAATAGGGATAGGCACCGCTGTAAATACTCTTTCCCGTGCCATGGTTACGCTCAAGGAATTCGGCAAGGTGGCTCGCGCCATAGCCGCCCCAGGGCGAACAGCTCCACATGCTGATCTCGGGGAATTCGATGAACTTGACGCCCTCGGGCATTCCCCTCTCAAGCAGGACGGGCGGAAGCTCGCCGTTAGCAAAGAAGGAAAGAATATAAGGAACGTCCTCGAAAACCTTGTCGCCCAGCCTATCCGTAAAGCCCTCCCATTCGCCGTTTGTGAAGCGATCAAAATACCACGCCGAAACAATGACCTTCGTTTTCGGCATCATCTCTTTGACGAGCGCCTTGAAATGCGGCAACAGCTTTAAAAAGCCGTTCGCTCCCCAAGGTGCGCAATCCTTGCAGGTGCATCCGCCCTGATCGTAGGGCCAATAGACAACGTAATCGATCTTCAGATCAGCAAAATATTCAAGCATTGCACGGCGGGCGCGCAGGATCTCCTCAATTCCGCCATCCTTCGAGGGACAAATTTCGACGTGATAATGCGAGTCGGGCTCGGCGTGGTAGCCGTTTTGTATCTGCCACTCGGCGCGCAACTGCTCGGGCGACGAGGAAAATCCCTCGTTTGATATCATAGTCAACGACCCGCCGATGCCAATCTTGTTGGCATATCCGAGAATTTCACGCAGGCGCTTCACAAGGCTCTGCGCACCCGCATCCTCCATAGACTCGAAATGATGCATATCGAACCAAACAAGCAGGCTGTTGCATCCGCGCAGAGCGAGATCCTCGACGACCTCATAGACCTTCTCGATCGGCGCGGAATGATAGAAATTCTCGAAATGCGTGGCAAAATACATACCTCGCAGCTTTTTCGCAGGCGTGAAATCAACTCTTCCCTCAAAAGGAAGGAATCCACCCTTGCCGTCAAAGCGAGAAAGACGCAAGAATCTGCCGAACGCGGCAAAAAGGGCAAGTCCGTCCGCCGCGCGGAGCTCGCATCCGCCCGCTTCCGACGTTATTATATAGCGTTCATCCGCAAGCGATGAATCGATCTCAAGCGAAACGGAGAATCCCTCTCCCATCGGTACAGAACGAACAGCCATCAGCCTTGCAGAAGCTTTTTCGAGTATTCGGAACGCCTCGGGGGGCATATTTTTATTTATCAGAATCATATTTATCACCTTTTGCGAAAAACCGCAGTCTTCGGACTGCGGTTTTAATTTTTTAAGGAATCAGATCAATGTCGGCAAGGTTTGCCTTATGGTCGGAAAGAATGTCAAGTCCGTTTTCAAGGAGCTTGCGGTAGCCCTTGAATACGCCATCCTCCTTGCTGATCATGACAAAGTCGATCGAGGATGTACCCTTGGAGTTATAGTAGTACTCGGAATTCGTCAAAGCGTTTACCATGCCGTTGATGCTCATAAAGTACTTATAAGAATCGGAGGTATTGGTGCAGTTGAAGTCGCCGGTGATGATGACGGGACAGTTGTACTCCGCCTTAAGCGACTGGATCTTCTTGGTCATTTCATCAGCCTGTACCTTACGCATCTTCAGCTTATTATCCTCGTTTCCGAAATCCCAGTGAGTCGAGATGAATCCAAACTTGACGCCCGTCTTGGGATTCATAAAGACTGCCCAAGACATATTGCGGCACTCCGCTTGCGAGTGGTACGAATAAGTCTCACAACCCTGGGCAAGAACCTCATACTTTGTTGCATCATACACGATTGCGGAATAGCTGTAGCCCTTATCCTCGCGGACTGTGCCGATGAGCTTGTAGTCGCCGAGATGCGCGGGGAGGTACTTTCTCCATTTCTCGCAAAGCTCCTGAACGCCGACAACGTCGGGCTTATAAACATCAAGGAACGCGCCGAAGACCTCTGCTCTTGCGGATGTTTCGGTTCCGCCCCACTTTTCGGTGAGGACGTTATAAGTAACAATACGAAGGTCGCTTCCCGCAGTCAACGGGAAATCGGTCTCGGTGAGAAGAGTTCCATCGCAAAGCTGACCCGAGGTGAGCTCTACGTTTGCTCCGGAAGACATTTTCGATGAATAAAGCTTTCTTACGGCAGCCTCTGCTGTCTGGAGGCTTCTGCAATCAAAAACGAGCTTGCCTGATTGCAATGATACGTTATAGCACATATTTGCAACGCTGTCCGAACCTGCGCTTGCGGCGCGGTTTGTCTTACCGACGAGAATCTCATATTCACCCTCGGCTTCCGCGTCGCTCTTCATAGGAAGATAGATTCCAGTTGCGGTTGCAAGGACATCAACGACCTTCTGCGCTGCCGCCTCACCGGCGGGAGCACTCTTGCCGTAAACAACCGTATAATTTTGAAGCAGATTGCCGTCGAGAGTGACAGATTCAACGTTATATTTACCGCGGTAGATCTCGTCCGCAAATGCCTCGATGACATAATTGCCGTCCTCGCCCTTAGCGATGAGAGGAATTATTTTGTCGCGGAAATAGTTGACCGCTTTTTTAAGGCTCGCATCGGTATACGCGGTGATGATGATCTTATGACCGCGTACAACAACGGCGTAGTCAAAGTATTTGAGGTCCTTCATAACCTCTGCGGTCTCGTCGTAATTGGTGAAGCCGAGAAGGATCTCGTAAGCCTCGGGATCGCGGACGGTATTCCAGCCCATGAAGTCGGTGGTCTGCTTGAAATCAAGTCCGGTTGTGGTTTTCAGATCCTCAACGATTTTCTTCGAAAGATCGAATACAGCCTTTTCCGACTCGTCAGGACGGACGATCGTGTAAAGCGCCTTGTTGCCGTTTGTAAACTTTATGGGCTCGGGCGTGGGAGCTTCGGTCTCTTCAACTATAGCTTCTGTGGTTTCGGGTACGGTAGTCTCAGCTTCTCCGCCGTCACAGGCAACCATAGTCAAAATAAGTGCCAGAATCAAAGAAGCAAACAAAATAATCTTTTTCATTGTCACATTTCCTTTCATCAGACGTCAACGTCTTTCATATATTCTCCCGCGTGTTCCGCGATAAAGGTCTTTCGTCCCGCAAGATTGTTGCCGAGAAGAACGTCAAAGATCTCCTCGGTCGCCGCCGCATCTGCGGGCTTGACGGCGATAAGCCTGCGCGTTGCGGGCTTCATGGTGGTGCGCGACATCATATCTGCCTCGTTTTCACCAAGTCCCTTTGAACGCTGAAGAGTATATTTCTTGTCGCCGATTTTTTTGAGTATCTCGGTCTTTTCCTTTTCGTCATAGGCAAAATAGGTGTCGTCCTTGGTCGTTATCTCATAAAGAGGCGTTTCGGCGATGAAGATCTTGCCCTCCTCGATAAGAGTGGGAAGCAAACGGTAAAACATGGTCAAAAGCAGTGTTCTGATCTGGAAGCCATCCTCGTCGGCATCGGTACAGATTATGATCTTCGACCAGCGAAGCGCAGAAAGATCGAAATCGCTCATGTCGCTGTGTCTCTTAGCCTTGGAGTCAAGCTCGACGCCGCAGCCGATGACGCGCAAGAGGTCAACGATGATCTCGCTTGCGAAGATCTGCTTGTAGTCGCTCTTCATGCAGTTGAGCGTCTTTCCGCGAACGGGGATGATCGCCTGAAACTCAGCCTCGCGGGCGAGCTTACATGAGGTCAGCGCGGAGTCTCCCTCAACTATATAAAGCTCTCGGATCGAGGGATCCTTTGAGCGGCAACCGACGAACTTTTCAACGCGATAGGAAACGTCCATCGTTGCGGTCAGCTTCTTCTTGATGTCGATTCTGCTCTTCTCCGCACTTTCGCGGCTTCGCTTGTTGAGAAGCACCTGCGCCGCGATCTTTTCGGCTTCCTGCGGCTTTTCAATAAAGTAGGTCGCAAGCTTTTCCTTAAGCACGTCGGTCATCGACTCCTGAATAAAGGAGTTGGTGATCGCCTTCTTCGTCTGGTTTTCATAGGAAGCGACTGTTGAATGGCTCGATATTACAAGCACAAGGCTGTCGGCAATGTCGGTGAAATTGACCTTGGTCTCGTTCTTGTTGTACTTGCCCGAATCGCGAAGATACTTGTCTATCGCGCTGACAAAAGCCGCGCGCACCGCCTTGTCGGGCGAGCCGCCATGTTCAAGATAGCTGGAGTTGTGGTAATACTCCTGAACGCCGATCGCCTGCGTGAAGCAGAAAACGTAATCAGCCTCGAGCGGATATTCCTGTCTGTCGCCACGGTCTTTACCTCGTGTTTTCGACTGCCAGAAAACCGGCTCGGTCAGAAATTTGTTCTCGGCGAGCTCGCAAAGATACTCGCGAAGTCCGTCCTCGGCAGAATAGAAATATTCAAAATTTTCGAATTTTCCATCGTCGTTTTCGATCTCGAGAAGAAATCTTACGCCGTAGTTGATCGCCGCCTGACGGTGGAGGACCTCCTTGAAATATTCGGAAGGAATATTGATGTCGGTGAAAACCTCAAGGTCGGGGCGCCAATGAATTATGGTTCCCGTTCTTCTGTCCGAGGGTGCAAGCTCGAAGCGCTCAAGCTCTGTCACGGGCTCGCCCTTTTCGAATCTGATCGAGCTGACAAACTTTCCGTCAAAGGAATCAACCGTCATAAAAGAAGATGCATACTGCGTCGCGCAAGCACCGAGACCGTTGGTTCCGAGCGAGGATTTGTAGACAGCCTCGTCGGTGTTGTTGTCCATTTTACCGCCCGCGAAAAGCTCGCAGAAAACGAGCTCCCAGTTATATCTGCCCTCTTTTTCGTTGTATCCCAGAGGTACGCCGCGGCCAAAATCCTCGACCTTCATCGAGTGATCGTTGTATGCGGAAACTCTGATCTCGCGTCCGTAACCGGCATTTGATTCATCAATAGCGTTTGCAAGGATCTCGAAGAAGCAGTGCTTGCATCCCTCAATATTATCGGATCCGAAAATAACGCTGGGGCGCTTTCTTACTCTGTCGGCACCTTTGAGAAGGGTTATACTGTCGTTGTTATAAGCCGAGGGGTCATCCGAAAGAGGAACCTTCTTGGCCTCTGAAGGGGCTTTTTTTGCCGCCGCTGTTGCCTTTTTCTCGGGCTCTGCGGAGGCAGTTTTTTTAGTTTTCGTTTCAGTCTTTTTTACTGCCATATTATTATCCTTGTTATATTATTCCTAGTATATATTATTATACTACATTTTGGCTTAATTTGCAATACCCAAATTCGCCTTTTTAGTTTTATTTATTTCAAACTATTTTTGTTAGATCTTTATTTAACTTCGATTGTTATCTAACATTTAAATATCATTGTCATCGATTGATTTTCGATCATTCAAAATTGTAATTTTAATTTACCCAAAATACGGCGATAATTTTACTCAAATTAATTAAAATCATATTGACTTTTAGCCCTTGAAATGGTAAAATAATAACAGTAAATCAATCACACGGAGGTAATTATAATGGAAACCATCACAACAGTAAAAATCCGCCTTGTAACCATCGCAGATCTATACAATTTCGTATCGGTTGCTGGCAAATACGACTTCGACGTCGAGCTCAAGTCGGGAAGATATACCGTAGACGGCAAGTCTATCATGGGTATGTTCTGCCTCGACCTCAGAGAAGAGCTTGAGCTTACCGCTCACACAAGCCAGGACAATCCCTTCTTCTCCGAAATCGCTAACTGCATCGTAAAATAATATGACACAGAAAAGCACAGCCGACTCATTATCGGCTGTGCTGATTTTTTCAACAACAAAACAAACAAAAGACCGCCGAAGCGGTCTTTTGTTTATTTGAAGATCAGTTTTCTCTTCTCTTTGCAATAGCAGCTACGCCGCCGAGGGAGATGATTGCAAGTACGATGAAGATGATCGAAGCGTCGCCCGTGGGAACGGGATCTGCGGGCTTGGTCTCTTCGGGTACGGTAACCTCGGGTTCGGTGACCTCAGGCTCGGTAACTGCGGGCTCGGTAACCTCAGGCTCGGGCTCAGCGAGTCCCTTTGCGGGGTTGAAGCCTGCGATCTGAAGCTCGGAGGGCTTAATAAGACTTTCAACGTTGTATCTAGCAAGAAGGATAGATGAGGGATCTGCGTTTTCAGTACAGTAAGCAAGAATTTCCTCTGCATTTGCGAACTTGAAACATGCGGAAACTATGGTACCTACGGTAATGCACTGATCAAATTTATATTCAGCTTCCTTTGCATAGACAGTACCGATAAGTCCGCCCACACGCTGTTCCTTACCGCCAACAGCAGTAAGCTCACCACCGTTTGCGCACTGAACAAATTCGTAATCGGTATATCCATTACCGGTGTATCCGCCAAGACCGCCTACGTGAACGTAGTGATCAACGCTGGTGGTCTCACCGTGCATATTACCGGTATTAACACAGTTGATCATCTTAACACGGCAGTCCTTGTTAGGCCAAGTGTTAGCATTTACATAGAAGTCTGCTGCAATACCTGCCGCAAGAATGAGAGCACCGCTCTTTGCGGTTGCGTTACCGGTTGAGATAACGTTTTCAAATACTGTGTACTGTGCGTCTGCTTCGTCACCTGCCATACCGCCTCTGGTGATAACACCGCAGAAGCCACCAGATCTTGCGGTAACCTTAGCTGTATCAAGATCGGATGTTACGTTGCCGTTTGCAATACAGTTGAGATACTGTGTACGGTTGGTCTGACCAACAAAGCCGCCAAGTCTTGATGTTGTGGTTCCGGATACGCTTACATCTCCGTTTGCAACACAGTTCTGAACTGTGCCGTTGAAGATATAACCTGCAGCAGAACCCATTCTGGGCTCACCGTAGCAAACGGTGATGTTGATATCAACGTTAGAAGTACAGTTGAGAAGATAAACCTTAGAGGGGAAATCAGCTGTATCTTTACCAAGAGAACCAACAATACCGCCGACACCGAAGTTCTTAGCGAGAACGCCTTCGATAATGATGGCACCCTCAACGGTGAGGTTTGCGATACCTGCCTCAGTTGCGCCGGACATTACGTATCCGAAGAGACCGAGGTGGTTGGTGGTTTCCTCAGTGATGCTGAGGCCGGTTACCTTGTGACCAAGACCGCTGTAAACACCCGAGAAGGGAGCAGCTGCCTTGCCGTCAGTCTTGGCATCGTTGATGTCCTGGAATCCGATGGGAGTCCATTCCTTGCCGCCGAGGTCGATGTCGGCAGTCTGGATAATGTACTTACCTTCGTAAGAGTTGCCTTCGTTTACCGACTTTGCGAGGAATGCGAGGTCCTCTGCGGTTTCTACGAGATAGGGTGAAGCCTGTGTTCCCTCTCCCTTAAGAGAAGCGGACACTGAGGTTCCATCCCAAGCTGCGCTCGTCGGGAACGCGAAGAGCGAAATGATCATGGTCGCGAAAAGAATGATTGATAGCGCTTTTTTCATTTGTTTGATTTTCCTTTCGTATTATTGATGAGCAAAAGCTTCTAACATAATTGTACTATATTTTCGCATCTTTGTCAATGTTTTTTTGATAAATTTGATATATTTTTTTAACATTTTCCGACAAAACAACAATGCCACTTGAATTATTCTGCGGAATATGATATTATATTATTAAATCAAGTGATAATATACTACGCAGAAAAGGAGGGAAAGAATATGCTGTTTACATCCCCTGTTTTTCTGCTGCTTTTTTTACCCCTGATGCTTGGTATATACACCCTGGTGCCTCTGCGACTGAAACCGAGTGCCATCTGCATTTTCAGCCTTGTATTCTACGCCATAGCCAATTTCGAAAATCCTGCATCACTACTCTTTTTATTGCTTTGCGCGATATTCACCTATTGCGCCACCTTTGCGGTCTTCAGCGTGCGGAAGAAATACGTTATGGTGTTCGTCATCTGCGTGCTGGTCGGAGTTCTTGCTGTTCTTAGATACCTCGGCGTTTGGGCGGACGTTTCTGCGGCAACACAGTATATTCCTATCGGTGCCTCATTCTATCTACTTGCCTGCTTCTCCTGCATTATGGACGTTCGTCGAGGCGATGCGCACATGCCGCGTCATTTTGCCGACGTTCTTATCTACGTCACCTACTTCCCCGTTATGATCGCGGGGCCCGTCATCAAATACAAGAACTTCGAAAATCTTATCAAACCCGAAAACCTCCGCTTCACAGCCGCAGGTGTTGCCTCCGGCATCATCCTCTTCGCGCGCGGATTTATTAAAAGGATAGCTATTGCAGCGCTTCTCGAGGAATCATACGACTCTATCGTTGAAAGACTGCTTCACTATACCGAAGAACCCATCAGCATAGGCGTTGCCGTAATCCTCGCCGCGATATTGCTTGTGTCGGTCTATTACGCATTTTCGGGCTATTCCGATATGGGACGCGGAATTTCCGCGATGCTCGGAATCCCTCTTGCCCCCGATTTCGGATCGTGCATACTTTCGCTCACCCCCGCGGATTACGCAAGCAACTTCCTCTCCAGCCTCAGCCTGTGGATAAGCGACTATATCCGCTTACCTCTGTCCTCGCTCTGTTCGCTTGAAAAGAAGAGCGGAAAAGCGCAAAAGTTCTGGAGCACGGCAATATCGCTCTTCTGTGCGCTTGTTCTGCTTTTGTGGTTCAAAATCGGCATACGTGTTCTCCCCGCAATCGCGATCCTTCTTGTTCCGACATTGCTTGATGGCTTATTTAATGTCAACCGCCATCTTCGCGAGAGCAAGAAGCTGAAGCCCCTCGGATGGATATTCACATTTTCCTTCGTAACGCTATTCTGGATGCTCATCAAAACACGCGACCTTTCGAGCCTTGAGATCATATTCGGAAATATAACTCTTTTCAAGCCACTCCAGTCATATCTTCTGAACAGCACGCTTTTGAACCTTGAGATACTGATAGTTCTTGCAATTATGGCTATCGTGCAGCTCCCCGTCATATTCGGAATTCTGTCGCGAAGGCATCACTCTCCATTTGTCAGAAACAGCGCATTCCTCTGGGTATGGTCGCTTTTGATACTCGTTATCTTCATTTTGTGCATCTACTACTATCTCCCGCAATACCCCGCGCTCTCAACAATGCCCTTCCGCGATATAATTTTCTAATCCTATAAAAATTGAAAGGAGGTTCCCATGAACACGCAACATTTTGATTCAATTGAAGCAGTCGGCAGCAGCGAGCTGAACACGAAATCGGATTGCCATGTTGAAGCCGTTCTTCTTGCAAACAAGCATTCAAGAGCTCTCGGCGTAATTATAATCGTTCTGTTTGTAGGAATACTTCTTTCATTCCTGCTGAACTTCGGTATTTCCGCATACTTTGAAACCGATGATCTTGTCGACAGCTATTTTGACGGCGAGGAGCACGATAACATCGTTCTTTCGAAATTCGCCGATACATTCTATCTTTCAAGCACTATACGAAAGACCATCACCTACGTTGACTATTACCTTTTCGGCAGAATTCCCACAAACGAGGTCATTCTCGGTGACGATGAATTTCTCTTCCCCACGTACGACGAGGCAAACAACTACAATTACGTTGCCGATTATTACGGCGAGCTGAAGCCTGAAGCTGCAAAGCTTGCGCTTTATTATCAAGGCCTTCTCAGCATCACCAAGGCATACGACGAGCTTGGCGTTGCCTGCTATTTTGCCGTTATTCCCAACGCACAAACCGTTTATTCCGAAAAGATGCCCGAATTCATGGGCGAGCCGAGCGAATATACAAGGCTAAAGTCGATTAACGATTATTTTACAAGGCGCGGTGTCCGCAATTATCTCGATCTATCAGATTACCTTATAAGCTCTAAAGAATACGGTGAGCTTTATAATAATACCGAGGACTCGCTCAACAGCCGCGGTGCTTATTATGCATATCGCGCCGTGATAGAAATGCTCCCCGCGGATGTAAAAAGAACCATCACTCCCGTCACACTGAATGACGACGACCTGGTTCAGCATTTATCGACCGGAAAGGTTCTTGCGCGTGCGGCATCGCTTGAAAACGTTATCAAAAACAAAACCGTTTCGCTTTCAACCGACTTCGTTCAGAAATATCAGATCCTTCTGCAATACGAAAACTACGATATGGCATATGCCAAAATGCAATACAGGGAAGAGCTTCCCTCGCTCCCGCGCATAGAATTTTCCTTCTCAAGCGACTGGGACAGAATTATCATGATCGATTATCTCTCCAACACCTTTGGAACCGCAATCTATCATACCTCGCTTGATTTCGACGCCTCGGTTATCAAAAAAGAAACGCCGACCATCCACATCATATTCCTCAACGAAAAGAACATTTATAAGCTTGCCGACGGAAGCCTGCTTCCGTGACAAGACAGCCGCACGGGAAAATCCCGTGCGGCTCTTTTATTACTTGACAAATCCTTATTTATATGTTATAATATAGAACAGATGTTCTTAATAGGAGATGTTAATGAAAAAGGATATTATGACCGAAAAAGCCGCGCGGGCTTTTCGCAATTACGCAAGGCTCGGGCTTGCCGGCTCACGCTCGGCAATAGAAACAGTCTGCAAGATCCGCGGCATCTGCAGCGATTCTGCCGCGCTTGATATGCTTGCCGTTTTCGATACTCTGCGCCTGCTTGAGTTTCTTGGCGACAAGATCGCCTTGCACGCCGTGCGCGATATATATTTTGCCACCGCGCGGGTAAAACTGCATTCAAACGAAATAACGCTTCGCATACGCCGTCTGGCGGATGAAATGCACTGCGATGAAAGAACCGTCTACCGCCGTCTCAAAAAGGCACGCGATATGTGGGAGTATCTCCGCGCCCGCGAAAAAAAGCAGACCGCGGGAAAACGCAGTCTGCTTACCAAACTTATTACTTGATCTTCCCCGTCATTCTTTCGATATCGTGGTCGTCGCCCACAACCGAAACGATCTCGCCCGCGTTGAATTCGCGGGTGGGGGAGGGAGAAACGTCGAGTCTGCCGTCGCAGTATCTGACGGCGATCACGTTCACGCCGAATGCTTTACGCAGGTTAAGCGTGATCAGATCCTTGCCGACCCAAGCCTCGGGCACTACCATCTCAATGACCTTATAGCCCTTGAACTGCACAAAATCCGTGATAGTGGAATGCGAAAGCTTGAAGGCGAGGCGATCGCCCATATCGTGCTCGGGGTAGGTTATCTCATCCGCACCAACGTGCTCAAGCACCTTCTTGTGACCGTCGTTGACCGCGCGGGAGATGACGTGCTTCACGCCGAGCTCCTTGAGCTGGATCGTTATAAGAATGATATCGCTGATATTCTCTGTCATACAAACGACCGCGCAATCGTAATCGGCAACGCCCGATGCCTTGAGAAGATTGATGTTCGTCGCGTCGCCGATAACGGCATTCGTGACGTGGTCGGCAATAAGAGTGACCTTTTCGGTGTCGGTATCTATAACCATTACCTGCTTGCCCTCTTCGACAAGCGCATTGGCAAGCGAAGTGCCAAACTTTCCAAGTCCTATAATACAAAAGCTATTCATATTAATCTTCCTATCCTATCAATATATTGGCGTCGGGGTAAGTCAGAGCCGCACGCGAGTTTGCCCCTCTGCCCATCAGCGAGCAGGTTATGGTCAGTATTCCGACACGCCCGAAATACATCATAAACATCAAAACTATCTTTGCAGCCACAGGAAGGCTGGGTGTGAGTCCTGCCGTAAGACCAACTGTTGCGCCCGCGGAAACGACCTCGTAAAGCAGGTCTATTGCGGAAATATCCATTCCGGAGCAAACCGAAATGCAGATCAGCGTAGCAGTAACCGTAAGAACGAGCTGGATCACAACAAGCGCCAAAGCCTGCATGACAGCTTCAAAGGGGATTCTGCGTCGCATGAAGTTGATGTCGCTGCGACCGACGGCAACGGTATAGGATGCAAGCGCAATTATACCGATGGTGGCAAGCTTAACGCCGCCCGCAGTCGATGCAGACGCGCCGCCCGTAAACATAATAAAGCAACCGAGAAGCTTTGTTCCGTCGCTCAGCGGTGCGTTATCAAATGTGATAAATCCCGCGGTACGCCAGGTAACAGATTCAAAAAAGGCGTTGAGTATCTTTTCGCCAAAGCTCATCGAGCCGAGCGTTTCGGGATTGTTCCATTCAAGCAAGGCAATTAAAAATGCTCCGCCGACAATATAAATTGCCGTAAGCATCAGCACAAATTTCGTATAAACGCTGAATCTCTGCCCCTTTTTTCTTCCGATAAATTCGTTCCATACGGGGAATCCGATGCCACCGAGGATAATAAGGAGCATTACCGTGATGCAAACAATGGGATCATCCGAGTAAGTTCCCAGCGAATCACCGTTTCCAAGAATATCAAATCCCGCATTGCAGAAGCCCGAGATCGAGTGAAAAACGCTGTATGCGATTCCCTTCAGGAAGCCGTAGTCGGGTATAAATCGCATGGAAAGCAGAAGCGCTCCCGTACCCTCGATGCACAGAGTGCCGAGCAGAATTCGCCTGACAAGCACGTTAATGCCGCCAAAATCGTTGATACCGTAAGAGGCGGCGACGAGCATGCGGTCACGCGGTGAAAGACCGCGGCGGATTATGACGGAAAGCAGAACCGCCATGGTCATGAATCCGAGTCCGCCGATCTGAATCAGAACGATTATGACTATCTTGCCGAAAAGGCTCCAATATAGCCCACTTTCAACCACAACAAGCCCCGTTACGCAGGTTGCACTGACGGCTGTGAACAGTGCGGTAAGCGGCGAGGTGAATTCACCCGAGGCACTCGAGATCGGAAGCATAAGCAGAATAAATCCGATCGCGATTATCGCCAGAAAGCCAATAGCCATAACTGTCGCTGTGCCCATCGGCCTGCGGCGCTTTTGTTTTTGCTGTAAAGAGGTAGTCATTATCCGTTTATCTTGAGCCAATCGATGCAGCGAGTGATCTCGGAAGGTCCGTCGGGCTCCTGTCCCTCGCTCTCAACGATCATATAAAGTCCAAGCTTCTTGGCTGTCGCAACGACCTCTGCAAGAGGTGCCGCGCCGAGACCGAGCGACTTGCCCTTGCCCTCGGGAGTTCCGTCCTTGAGGTGGATCAGCGACATTCTGTGCGCGTATTTTTCAAGGACCCGTGCGGGATCCTCATTCGCAACGAACGCCCAATAGGTGTCGATCTCAAAGTTCACCTTGGTCTCCGCCGCAAGCACGTCATGCGTGCGAACACCGAAATCATTCACGATAAACTCGCGGGAGTGGTTGTGATAAGCAAGCTCGATACCCTCAGCTGCGAGCTTAGGTGCCATATAATTAAGAAATTCCACAAAATCCTTGAGCTTTTCGGGAGTTGAAAGATCTGCGCCGGGAATTGTGTAATGCTTGTTGCCGATCTCCTTGTGGAAACGCAGGGTGTTCTCATAATCGTTAGCGAGCTCGCCCCACGAGGAGTGAGTACCGCAAATGCGAATACCTGCGGCATCCATTGCGCGATTTACCTCTGCTGCGCTTCTGCCGAAAAATCCGGCAAATTCTATCGATGCGTAGCCGATTCGGGCGGCTGCCGCAACTGCTTCCTCAAAATTTTCCTTTGCAAGATCGCGAATACTGTAAAGCTGAATACCGTAATCCATAACAAACCTCCGTGAAGGAATTTTTTATTAAATTATAACACTAATATTATCAAAAGTCAATGATTTTCCGCGTCATCATTGACAAAAGACACTCTTTATGATAAAATTATTTTAATACTGAAAAGGAGTTTTGAAAAATGAAAACCAAACTTTCGGGACGCTTCTGGCTCGCTCTCGTCCTCTTCGGACTGATGGGACAGATCGCGTGGGTCGTTGAGAATATGTATCTCAACGTCTTTATCTACAAAATGTTCAACGCCTCCGCCGAGGACATCTCGCTGATGGTTGCCGCAAGCGCAATCGCGGCAACGCTGACCACCGTCTTCATCGGCGCGCTCTCTGACCGCATCGGCAAACGAAAAGTCTTTATCTGCGGCGGATACATACTTTGGGGCATCTCGATATTCGCCTTTGCGCTGCTGAAGCTCGATATTATCGAGGCGCTCTTCCCCGCGGCGGCAAGTGCGGCGGCTATATGCGTCACGCTGACTATCGCCCTAGACTGCATAATGACCTTCTTCGGCTCTTCGGCAAACGACGCGGCATACAACGCATGGCTTACCGACTCGACCGACTCGACAAACCGCGGATCTGCAGAAGGCATCAACTCGATGATGCCCCTTGTTGCCATCCTTGCCGTCTTCGGCGGATTTATGGCATTCGATCTGAACGATGCGCAAAGCTGGGTCATGATCTTTGCCATCATCGGAGCTGCTACACTGCTGATCGGTATTCTCGGCATGTTTATCATCGAAGACAAATGCCCCGCGCCGTCGGAAACCGGTTATATCAAGAACGTCTTCTACGGCTTCATGCCCTCGACAGTCAAATCGAATCCCGCGTTTTACTTCTACCTCGCGGCATTCGTCATCTTCAATATCTCGATACAGATATTCATGCCCTACCTTATTATATATTATGAGGTCTCACTCGGCATGGCAGATTACGTCCTCGTCATGGCGCCCGCGATCATTCTCGCATCGGTTGCAACGGCATTCTGGGGCAAGGTTTACGATAAGAAGGGCTTTGGCTTCTCCTCCGCATTCTCGCTTGCGTGGCTGGCGGTCGGATACGTTATTCTCTTCATCTTCAAGCTAAAGCTCCCCGTTTTCATCGGCTCGCTCTTTATGATGTGCGGCTACCTGTCGGGAATGGCAGTATTCGGTGCAAAGATCCGCGACCTCACCCCCGAGGATAAGGCGGGCAGACTTCAGGGTGTGCGCATCTTCTCGCAGGTGCTTCTGCCCGGCATAATCGGTCCCTTTATCGGAAAAACCATCCTCGCGAACGCCGATAAGATCGTCAACAACGACGGCACCGAGTCCTTCGTTCCCAACGAAAACATCTTCCTCGGCGCACTCGTGCCAATAGCAATTCTTGTAATTCTTCTCCTTGCCGCCTCGAAATTCTTCAACAAGCCGAGGCTTTGCAAGGATCTTAAAACTCCCTTCGAGGACGACCACTCGAGCGATTGGACCGAATACCCCCGCCCGCAGATGAAGCGCGATTCCTATCTGTCGCTTTGCGGAGAATGGGAGCTTTCGGTGGTAAGCGGTGAAGAGATCGACCTCGGCAAGATCAAGGTCCCCTTCCCGCCCGAATCGAGAATTTCGGGCATCGAACGCGAAAAAAAGAATTACGAAGTTTACAAATACACCAAAAAATTCACTCTGCCCGAGGAAATGAAAGGCAAGCGCATCCTTCTACATTTTGGCGCGGTCGATCAGATATTTATGCTCAAAGTCGGCGAGCATAACCTCGACATTCTCGCAGGCGGCTATCTTCCCGTTGAATTTGACATTACCGAACATCTCACCGACGGGGAAAACACGATCCAAGTTGACGTGATCGACGATCTCGACACCGATCTTGCCTATGGCAAACAATGCAAAAAACGCGGCGGAATGTGGTATACTCCCATCAGCGGAATCTGGCAGGCGGTATGGATTGAAGCTGTCCCCGAAAATTATATCAAGCATATCAAGATGACGCCTTCTCTTGACTCCGTAAAGTTCAAGATCAAGGGCGGCGAGGATGAAAAGATCATCACCCTCAAAAACGGCAAACAATACCGTTTTGAAGGAAATGAATTTGAATTAAAGGTTGATGATCCCCATCTTTGGACTCCCGAAGATCCCTATCTCTACGAATTCACGCTTGAATCGGGTAAGGATAAGATCGAATCCTATTTCGCGCTCCGCACGGTCGGCACGGCAAAGATCGGTGGCAGATCCTATATAACCCTCAACGAAAAGCCCTATTTCTTCCACGGTCTGCTTGACCAGGGCTATTACAGCGACGGTATCTACACCCCCGCAACACCCGAGGGCTACCGCTACGACATCCTCAAAATGAAGGAACTCGGCTTCAATATGCTCCGCAAGCATATCAAAATCGAGCCCGAGCTTTTCTACTACTACTGCGACAAATACGGCATGATCGTATTTCAGGACATGGTCAACAGCGGCAAGTACAGCTTCCTCATCGACACCGCCCTGCCTACGGCGGGTCTGAAAAAGGGCATCACGCACCGCGCAAGCGAGATCCGTCGTGCCACTTTTGAGGCTGACAGCGAGATAACCGTAAAGCTTCTCTACAACCACCCCTCGGTCGTTTATTACACCATCTTCAACGAGGGTTGGGGACAGTTTGACGCCGACGAGAACTACCGCAGGCTCAAGGCGCTCGATCCGAGCCGTATCTGGGACGCGACCTCGGGCTGGTTTGTCGAAAAAGAAAGCGACGTAACGAGCGATCACGTCTACTTCAAGAAGCTTGATCTCAAAAATAACCCCGACCGCCCGATGGTCCTCTCCGAATTCGGCGGCTACTCCTGCAAGATAGAGGGACATTCCTTCAACCTCGATAAGACATACGGATACAGCTTCTATAAGGACACCGAATCCTTCGGCAAAGCGCTAAAAGATCTCTATATGAACGAGGTCATCCCCATGATCGACCGCGGACTCTGCGCGACTGTTTACACTCAGGTCAGCGACGTCGAGGACGAAACCAACGGTCTTGTCACCTACGACAGACAGGTCGTTAAGGTCAACCGTGACGATATGCTTGAGATCTCAAAAGCGATCGAAGACAAATTCTACTCTCAATTTTAAGGAGGAAATACTATGAAATACACAATAGCTGGCGATTCGCTTCCCGTTGTCATCTGCACACTTGAAGCAGGCGAAGCAATGATAACCGAACGCGGCAGTATGAGCTGGATGACACCGAATATGAAGATGGAAACCACCTCAAACGGCGGTGTCGGCAAGGCTTTTGCGCGTATGTTCGCGGGCGAATCCTTCTTTATGAACAGATACACAGCCGAGCGAGCAGAGGGGCTTATTGCATTTGCATCGAGTTTCCCCGGCTCCATCCGAGCAATAGAAATCGAACCCGACAAAGAGATCGTTGTGCAAAAGCGCAGCTTTCTCGCATCGACCGAGGAAATAGAGCTTTCGCTCCACTTCCAGAAAAAGCTCGGCGCGGGCTTTTTCGGCGGCGAGGGATTCATCATGCAGAAGATCGGCGGAAATGGCATTGCCTTCATCGAGATCGACGGCCATGCCTGCGAGTATACACTCACCGAGGGTCAGTCCATGATCGTTGACACCGGTTACCTTGTGGCAATGGATTCGACCTGCTCAATCGACATAGTCACCACCGGAAGCGTCAAGAACGCCATTTTCGGCGGCGAGGGAATCTTTAACACCGTCGTCAAGGGTCCCGGCAAGATCATTCTCCAGACCATGCCCATCCAATCCGTCGCAAGAACACTCAGCGGATTTATGCCGTCGTCTAAATAAGACATAACAAAACCGAGGCGCACGCGCCTCGGTTTTGTTATGTAAATTAAAGAAAACTTGCAACGAGAAGCCAACTCTTGCGGTCGAGGTTGTTAAGATTCTCGATCTCATAACGGTTATCGTTCGAGTCGCGGATGATAACGCGGTCGCCGTGGTAGGTCTTCATATCGCTGTGACGGTTGCGGATACGGAAGGTAGCCGGACCGTGGTCGGTTTCGACCGTCATCTTCAGCATTCCCGTCTTATCGTCACACTCTGTGATCTTCGTGATCTTCGGGATACGGTAGTAATCGTAGAAGCAAGCCTTGATCGCCGCCGCGCTCTCGGGAGTAATATCGTTGAGCGATTTGATCATTGCGATCTCGTGCTCGTCCTTATCGAGAAGCGAGATATAGTTGAACTTGTCCGAGATCGGGAAAAGACGGCGGAGCTCAACGTTCTCGTAAACTGTGCCGTCGCCGAGAGTGAGCTGAACGTAATAAACGTCGGTCATCTCGATCTTTGCGGACTTATCAAGATATTTAAGTGCCATTGTCTATCCCTCCTCATTCAAAGTTGTCAGCCTTCTTGGCTTCCTTGACCTTTTCGGACATCGACTGGATCTCTACGAGGCGGTAATACTTACCCTTGAGAGCAAGAAGCTCCTCGGGAGAACCGAACTCGATGATCTCGCCCTTGTCGACAACGACGATCTTGTTCGCCTTCGAAAGAGTCGAAAGTCTGTGCGCGATCATAATGGTCGTTCTGCCCGCGATAAGTCTCTCGATAGCCTCCTGAATCAGGTGTTCGGTCTCGGAGTCAACCGAAGCGGTTGCCTCATCGAATACAAGGATCGAGGGATTCTTGAGCATTGCACGCGCGATGGAAACTCTCTGGCGCTCACCGCCCGAAAGACCTACGCCGCGCTCGCCAAGGACAGCATCGTAGCCGTCGGGCTGACGGACGATGAACTCGTGTGCGTTTGCGATGTCAGCCGCCTCGAGAACTTTTTCAACGGGGCAGTCGGGACAGCCGTATGCGATATTGTTGAAGATAGTGTCGTGGAACATAAGGGGCTCCTGCTGAACGAAGCCGATCTGTCCACGGAAGTGGGACATATCTATGTCGCGGATGTCAACGTCGTCAACGAGGATCTGGCCGTCATAGTGGTCGTAATAACGGAGAAGCAGGTTAATAAGTGTCGATTTTCCCGAACCGGTGGTACCAACGATACCAACAATGTCGCCGGGCTCGATAACGAGATTGATATTCTTCAGCGTCTTCTTGGTGCGGTCGAAGGAGAAGTTTACGTTCTTGAACTCGATCTTGCCCTTGAACTCGACCATATTCTTGCCTTCGCCGAAGTTGTGCTCGGGCTCGGCATCAAGAATATCAAGAATTCTTTCTGCAGATGCCAGGAAGTGCTGGAAGGAGTCGTTGAGGTTTGCAAAGAAGTTTACGGGCTCGTAGAACATCGAAGCGTAGTTAATGAAGAGAACCAAAAGACCAACTGTCAGTCCGTTCTCAACGCCCGAGATCTGATGCTCGATAACCATACTGCCGCCGAACGCCCAGATAACGACCGAGCCGAGACCAATGAAGGTACCGACGATCGCGGGGAACGCGTGGAGTATCTTTGCGGCAGATGTGTCGGTTCTGTACCACTCTTCGTTCTTCTCTTTGAAGCGCGCGGTGGTGTTCTTTTCATTCGTAAAGGACTTTACGACACGGATGCCGGGGATGGTATCTGTAAGTATGGAGGAAACGGCTGTCCATCTTCTCCAGATTCGGAGATAGAAGGGACGGATCTTCTTACCGAAGATACGCGAGCCGATAACTACAAGCGGAACGGGAATGAGCGAAAGAAGCGTCAGCTTGGGGTTCATTACCATCATAACGATAACGATACCAACCATCTTGAAGAACTGAACGACAACTTCCTGCGTGATACGCAGCATGAAGGACTGAATAGTCGAGCTGTCGCCCGAGATACGGTTGATAACCGCACCGGTCGAGGTCTTGTCGTAGAATCGCATAGGAAGGTACTGCGCCTTTTCGTAAACGTCGTTACGCAGATTCGAAACGATTCTGTCGCCGACGAGTCGCAACACGTATCCGCGCGTACCGCTTATGACGTGGCTGACGATTTGCAGGGTGATAAGAGTTACAACAACCTGCATAAGCATTGCCATATCGTTATTCGGCAGAATCTCATCGATCAAAGACTTTGTGAGCATCGACGGAATCAAAGCGAGTCCGGTTGCAATGATCGAAAGAATTACCGAAACAACAAGCTTCGGCCACTCGGGAACGATGTACTTTCCGAGCTTTGTGATGAGCTTACCCTTGCTCGCGCAGTTAAGACATTCCGCACCGGGGGAAGCAAGCGTACGTCCGCACTTTGGGCAGACCGAGAGCTGTTTCTCGTAGATTGCCTTCATGCATTCGGTGGCTTCCGTGATATCATCACCCTTTACCACAGAGTTGATAAAGGTGGAAGCACCCTCGCAAAGAGTGTTTACGCTGAAGGTATAGCGGAATATTTTTTCTTCAAGACCGTTTTTAAGTTCAAGGCAGAGCATTGCGTTTCCGTACATACGGCGGGTATGAGTCTTCTCGATATCCGCAATACGGATGGTTTTTCCTGCGTGATGAGTGTTGAACTCATGCGTAGTGACTTCAATGTCGCTTACAAGCAACACACTTCGGCAATAGTTCGAAAGGATCGAAATATCGCCAACGATTGCAAAGATCCAGGGATGTCCCGGGGTCTCTCTTCCTTTCAGTTCCGCGAGTTCTTCCTCGCTGAGAAGAGAGTTGACAAGGAGTTTGTCCATCATAACTTTTACGGCGGAATGTGTGGCACTAACATTCTCAGCCGGCGGGAGGCCGTTTCGCACCGAAGAAGTAAATTATAAAAAAAGACATGCTGACGGCGGGTTGACAGAGAACGGTTTTTGAAGTTGCTTTATTTTACCACCCTTCGAGCCGTTTGTCAACCCATTTACGAATTTTTTTGACAAAATTATTAACTTTTTTCCGAAAGCTAGAAAAGGCCGTTGCAATTTGCAACAGCCTTCATTTATATTATTGTTTGTAATCCTTTAAGAAGTCTCCGATATCCCTGATCGCCTGCGCCATTCTCTCGGCATCGGGGAGCATTACGATTCGGAAGTGGTCGGGGGTTGTCCAGTCGAACCCGCTTCCGGGGACGATGAGGATGTGCTTCTGATGCAACAAATCAAATGCGAATTTCTTATCCGAAGAAATGTTGAACTTCTTGATATCGAGCTTCGGGAAGACGTAGAACGCCGCATTGTTCTTAACGCAGGAAATGCCCTCTATCTTCTCAAGCTCGCGCATGGTTGCCACGCTCTGCTCGTAAAGTCTGCCGCCGGGACGCATCATCGCCTTTGTGCTCTCGGTGTCCTTCAGTGCCGCGGGGATCGCAAGCTGGGGGAGAGTGGTCGAGCAAAGACGCATTGCCGCAAGCTGGAAGATGCCCTCCATATAGTCCTGCGCCCAGTCCTTTCTGCCGCTGAAGATCATCCATGCACAGCGGAAACCGCAGATGACGTGCGACTTCGAAAGACCGTTGAAAGTAACGGTAAAGAGATCGGGAGCGAGCGACGCGGGCGAAATATGCTCAACGCCGTCAAGCAGAAGTCGGTCGTAGATCTCGTCCGAGAAGATAACAAGGTCGTTCTCTCGCGCGATCTTGACCATCTCCTCAAGCACCTCGCGGGGGTATACCGCACCCGTGGGGTTATTGGGGTTGATGATGACCATTCCGCGTGTGCGCGAGTTGATCTTCGAGCGGAGGTCATCAAGATCGGGGTACCAATGATTTTCCTCGTCGCAGCGATAGAAGACGGGCTTGCCGCCTGCAAGGTATGCAGAATTGCTCCAGAGCGAGTAGCTCGGCGCGGGCATGAGAAGCTCGTCGCCGTCATTGAGGAAAACATTGAGCGCCATTGTGACAAGCTCGCTGACTCCGTTTCCTATATAAATATCGTCGGGCGAAATACCGACAAGTCCTTTTCCCAGATGATATTCGTAGATCGCCTGTCTTGCCTCGGGCATACCCTTGGGGTCACAGTAGGCGACTGCGTTATCGAGTCCCGCAAGCATAGCCTCGCGGATGCTATCCGGAAGCGTGAAGCCAAACGTCGCGGGGTTACCCGTATTAAGTCTGAGGACATCAATGCCCTCTTTGATCATCTTTTGAGATTCAACGTAAAGAGGCCCACGGATATCCGAATGAACATGATCCATCTTGTGTGCGCGGTTGATCATCATCTTTTCTTTCTCCTTTGCCTTGGGTAAAATATAATTAGATATTATTTTATCATTATTTGCGGCGGTTGTCAAGTTTTTTGTAGAATTTTATATATATTTCCTTTAATATATTATGTTTCCCATGGTAAACATATCGCATCGGCGTGGCGGACATATCGTAAATACGAAGTTCCGAAAGCTAAACTTAGGGAATCGCGCTCTCAATCTCCTCCCTCCGGTTTACGTGAGTGAATCCAACTTTGCAAGCAAAGTTGGAGCGGGAGGGTGGTCCCGATTTACCCAAGCGAAGGAGTCCGAATATCGGCAAAATCTCTATAGCCGCGCGAAACTCGAGCACTCGCAAGACATCGGCTCCGCCGATGAAAATATGCCCTCCCGCTTGCGGGAGGGTTGGGTGGGGAGTCAGCGGCGTGCGGAAATTCCTCATCAAAAAAGAGTGAAGGAGCAAAAACCTCCCGCAAGGGGAGGTTTTACTCCTTCCGAACCGCCTGCGGGACGCAGTCGGTTTGAAGCACGGAGAGCATTTCGCGCCCTGCGGAGCGCGACTTAAGGCGCTGCCTTAAGAAACCGCAAACTTTGAAAAGTTTGATCAAACTTTTCCGCTATTTTCACCCCAGCATAACGTCGAGCAGCATCATTGTGGCGAAGCCAAGCACGATCCCCATCGTTGCAAAATAGGGTTGCGTTTCCTGATTTTTTTGACATTCTGGGATCAGCTCATGTACCGCGACCAAAATCATAGCTCCCGCGGCGA
>JAZORB010000020.1:0-6986 GCA_045656385.1 Eubacteriales bacterium
TTCTATGGTATCGCCGTTAACATAGTTAGACCATCCTTTAAATCCGCCCCAAGGGTCGGTAACGGTCACGGTGATCGGGAGAGTAGCAGAGGCTTCTTCATAATTGCGCAATTCCGCCTCGCTCCAGGCGTGCAAGGAGCAGATGATCACGGAAACGACGGCGGCAAACAGTAAGATCGCAACCGCGCGAAGGGGTGCGCGCTTCAAATGCTTTAGTGCTTTTGGAATCATTCCCTCACTTCCTTTCGTCGATCATTCGGCTTTGGAATTTTTCTTATCCTTCAAAAATATAACAAGATATCCTACTGGAATTCCCGCGATGATGACCGCGAGGACGATGATACCTATCTTGACAATGCTCTCAAGCATTGCCACCTCCCCGGTCACGTCGGTTACCTCGCTCAAAGCCTCATCGTCGATATCCAATGCCAAGGGATAATATTCATGATACTGAGAATCCGCAAAATATCCCCAAGGAACGTCATCGTTTTCGGGCGAAGGCTCAAGGAAGCAAAAGCTCATTTTCTCGCGGAATTCGTCAAGACGGCTGTTGTCCGTAAGCGTTGCGCTAAGTGTACGAATCGTCGGTATTGTATCCAATGCGTCGCACACCTCTTCAACGATCGGAATCGGGCAGTAAATACTGTTCCAGTCACCGCCCGTATAGGTTCCTGCGATCTTAAGCGTGCATTGATGCTCAAGCGTGTATGATTCTCTCACCGTTTCGCCGTTAATAGTCGTTACCTTCATACCTTTGACCGCAAGAGTCACAACCGCTTCGCCGTTTCCGTTGACAAATTGCTCGATCTTTCCCTCGGGAATGAGGCAATAGAGTCCACCGCTTGCAAAAATACTTTCGTCATATCCCTCATACCAGGTTATCTCACATTCCTCCGAAACAAGCAGTGGATCGCATGAAAGCGAGGAAATGCCGTTCAAATAACAAACCTGACCATTCTTAAAGCTATAGTCATTAACCCTTTCCATCTGACGTGAGGTCATATACCGTATATCTTTTACGTATTCTCCCAAAGAAAGCCCCTTGGGAGCTACCTGTTTTTTCATTTCTCTCAACGCTTCGCGGTCTTTGGGATCTTCCGCATCGGATACATCATAGAATCCCACAGGTTCTCTCTCTGTAAATATTTTAAGAACCCAGTCATAAACATGGAGCATAAGCGGTCTCTCGTAAACCGTGCCATCCTCAAGGGTCTCGATTTTGGTATCCGTGCCCGTAGGAGTTGTAACGGTCACGGTGACCTGTGCCGCCGCAAGTTCTTCCTCATATTGGCTCAATTTTGCCTCTGCCGATGAGTGCAAAGCGTAAACGGCAACGGCGACGACCGCGCAAAACAAAAGGGAGATCAAGGTATGCTTCAAGTATTTTTTACTATTTTCACTCATTCCTTATTCATCCTCCTTGATGCCCGTGAGAAGGTTCTTGCGCAGGAATACCGTCAGCGCAATAGAGAGACCGATATAATAGATGATCGCGAATGTCACAAGCTGCCACAAGGGATGCCAGAGCGAATACGCGCCTCCGATAAGAATTCCCACGATCGCGCAGGTGAGCTGCTCGAGCGAAAATTCAAGGAAGGTCGACGCGTTGGAGTCTCCCATAGTCTGCCTGAGGGCGATCTCTCGCTTTCTGGAGCGAATGATGAGGAATCCCGTCAGGAATCCCGCGCCCGCAGAGAGGATAAAGAGGATCACGGATGCGAATTTATTGAGGAAGATGCTGTTCTTCATATTGATCTCAAGCGATCTCAGAAGGGTATCCTCGATGTCCATAGCGTAGAGATAATATTCGGCGAGTGCTTCTTCACCCTCCCAAGGGATCTCCGAGCCCGTGGGATTAGGCTCGGCAAACCATTTGGTTCTCGCCTCGCGAAGCTTTTCGATATCCTTGCTGTCACGGAGCGTTGCGCCGAGATAGGACACGCAGGTTTCCTTGGAGATCTCGATCTTATCGAGCAGGGACGTCATCGTTTTATAAGGAATGTAGACGCGGGTATTTCCTTCATCGGAATAGCGTCCCACAACTGTGAAGGTTACGACTGACTGAACGTAGTTGTCGATCCTGTCTACCTTACCGTCATCAGTTATATTAAGCACGAAATTGTTATTTCCCGTGAAGGTGACCTCAAGCACGTCTCCGCCCTCGTAATCCTCGGGAACAAGGCAAACGTACTCCTTCGTTGAAAGCACGCTCTCGTCGTATCCCTCATACCAGCGGACGCTTCCGCCGCGGGCGAGGGTCAGCTCCTCCGCCGCGTCGAGATCAGTAATTCCCGAGAAGGGGGTAGCGGGAACGGCTTTACCGTCCGCCTGCTTGATCACGCCCTTGTAGTCCAGGCGAACGATCACCTGCCCCGCAAGCTTGTTAAAGTCTCCGCTTTTCAGCAAGAACTCGTTCAGTGCCCACTTCGCGATACCGTTGTGGCTTTCAAACTTACTGCCGTCAAGCTCGGTGATCTTGAAGCGGATGGGAACAGCATTGCAGGTCTCCTCGAAGCTTTGACGCTCCGCCTCAAGCGAATACTGCAGAAAACAAAGCGAAAACGACAATACAGCGGCAAATACGCAGACGGCAACGCAGGAGAGCGGCTGTCTTATGATTCGTTTTAAGATACGTTTAATCATGATTTACCTCCTTGCCGACATCTTCTTCGGTACGGCTACGTACAATGACACGAAAATGGTAAGAAGCAATACGAATCCATACTGCGCGAGAACTATGAAGCCAAGCGTGCCCGGCTCAACGAAGAGCGAGGTTGCCGCATTTGCGGATGATTGCAGGAAGGCTACCGCCATTCCCCACAGTCCGGAGCCCAGAAGGATTCCGAGAGCTGAGGCAACCGTAACGATCCACATTGACGACTTCAAGACGAAAAACGCCCTCTTTATGTATGACACGCCGAGCGACTCCATGGTTCTTACCGTCCTCGAATACGAGCCCGGATAAAGCATCAGATAGAGCAGTATTATGACCGAGTATATCGTAGCGCCGATAGTCAACACCTGAACCGCCATATTTTCGTAATTGAAAAAGTTCTTCATAAGGAGCGAGTAGCCGCGGTCGAAGTATGTAAAGCAACCGTGATAACCCGCCTCCTCTGCCAGATGACGGAATTCCTCGAGCTTGCCGTTCTGTATAACGGGAGTGGTATAGAGTATGCTTTCGGTATGCTCCATCTCGGTTTCGGTCGAGCCATTCGGGATGATGACCGTATTCGGCGAGAAGGAGTATTCATTCGCGGTGACATCGGGCCAGATAAGCTCGCCGCGCCAGAGTCCGACAATGGTGTACTCCGCGGTTTCTGTGAACGGGGTGGTATCGTAGTAAAACGCCGCGTTGGGAACGAGATACTCGCCCCAGCCCGTAGCCTTTTTTATGTAGGGAAAGACTTCATCCGAATGATAGAAATTCATCGTAAGCTTGTCGCCGACTTGGAGACCGTTCTGTGCGGCAAGAGCCTCGTGCATTATGCAAACGCGCTCGCCGTTCTCAAGCTCCTCGATCGTGAAGGCTCTGCCCGAGGTGATTATCGAATCCTCTCTGACAAAGTCGATCAGATATCCGAGATGATCAACGCCGACGGTGAGGAAGGATTGGTTGTTCACCGCGTCCCTCTCCAGTGCCGCTTTCCATTCGGCACCCTCGGCAGAGTTCAGGAATTCCTCTGCCGTACCGCTGAGGCGGGCAAGGGTGGGAATACGGTAAACCTCGGTGTATTCCTCGGCGGTGCAGCTCACGTAGTCCTCTCCATCAAAATACGTATACTCCGTGATATACCGCACTTCCTTAACCGGTCCGCCCTCGTAATCGCGAACAAATTCGTAATTCACCTGGCTGATCGGAGTGCCGAGCGTCAAAGTGGCGCTGTTTACAACCTTATATTGACTCTGTGTAAGATACACCGAGGTTTTTTCATTTACATCGTACCGTGCGTATGGCGCCCTGATGACCGCACCGTAAGGAAGCATCGCGGTGCCACGGTGCTTCTCCAATTCTACCGTGTATGCAGCCTTCTCATCGGCGGTGAGTATATGCATTTTTGACATATCGAAGCCGTCAAGGTCGATCGGCTCGATCGCCAGCTCGCCGTCGGTTTCGACCACGCACTCATCCTCACCGCTCTTAAGTCCGTCGCGGAGCTCCCAATCCTTGTCGCGGTAATCCATACCGTAGACAATGTATTGCCCGCCCTTTTTCAGCTTAAAAAGCGCCTTCAGATCCTTATCGCGCGCATCGGGGGCAGAAAAAGTAAGCGTGATGGTCCTTCCCGTGGGGTCGGCGAAGTTTTCCTCAAGGGAGATGACCTCGGTTATGGTGCCGGTGAGCTGAACGGTACAGGCTTGAGTGATCTGTTTTCGCTGAGGCTCATAAGTCTCCGTCCGCCATTTCATAAACTCATCGTAGGTCGCAAAATCATCAAGCGTCAGCTCCTCACACATGTAATAAGATCTATTCTTCTCCACGACTCCGCCGACGCTGTCAAGCGTGATGACGAACATAGCACAGGAATATGGTCTGCCGTGCGGCCACGGACGGACCGTACCCGCACCCGTTATGCCGGTATCGTAAAATTTTCCGTCCTCGGGGTCGGTATAGTTCAAGGGCGTAAGCTCCGGTATATTCGCGGGCAGAAATCCTTGCTCCGCGATCATTTTTACAACGTCGGGGTGCTCCTCGGCTGTTGTTTGCAGCCACGAGCGCAGATCGTCGGATACCGTGTACATACCCTTGAACATCGCAACGGTGGTAAATTGATGGAACAGATTCCGCTCCGTCATACGCACCGCAAACGCTTGCCCGACGCTGACGCAGAGTATCGCGACCGCCAGAGTGACCAGTATGATGCCGGTGAAGGTTTTGAGAGGTTGTCTGAATAAGTGACGTAAAAATTTCATAACAATGACCTCGTTTTCTTACTTATTCCTTAACATACTTTTCCCACGGATAGACTTTTGTTGTAGTTCCATCGGGGTTGAAGATATATCTTGTAGAATTCTCCGCCGCTCTTTTTTCATATTCTTCGTATTCGGGGAAAAGGCGCCAATCGTAATCGCCATTCTCTCCTGCTATCGAGTCAGAAACGCCGTCGGTACAGATGACGGTAAACACTTCGGGTGTGTACTCGCTTTTTGTTGTGACCTCGGTCTTCACTCCATCGTCATTGACAACAACCGTAACGACTTTGTGTTCGACCAAATCGTTTTTGATAACCGCCTTCCACTGCTCGACCGTGCCCTTGTAGTATACTTCGGGCGGGTGGATAGCGTAGAAAACTGTCACGTCTATAGCTTTGAGATTCGTTCCGAGCTCGATCTTTTTCAAATTCTTGCAGGATGAAAAAGCTTCGGCGTCAAGCACCTCGAGGCTGTCGGGGAGAATTACGCTTCCCAGCTTATCGCAATCACCAAAAGCATCAAAATCAATAATCTTTACCCCTTCGGGAATCACGATCGAACCGAGCCAATATTTGGCAGGGCTGAACGCATTGCTGCCGATGATCTCTACGCTTCCGTCATCGGGAATGACCGTCTTGTGAGTTCCGATGACGAGCACTTTACTTCTGAGATCGACAAGGCAGTTGCCTTTGCCCGAGTAATAAGGATTATCGGGGGATACCTCGATCTTCGAGAAGTACACACCGTAGCCTGGATTGAAATGGATGGTCTTGATATTTTCCACACTCGCGCCGATGTAGACGCTCTCAATATAGGGGCACTGGGAAATGAAGCTCGAATCAACGTATTTGACCGTATCCGAGATCACAAGATGCTTGATATTTTGGACTTTGCTTTGATTGTAGGGGACAAAGCTTGTATAATCATCCTTATTATACATTACGGTAACCGGCAGATCCTCGTAGGTTGAGGCGATATACACGGTTTCGTCGCTACAACTTCCGAAACCAATGAATGACGCGCTCGTGCCGTTTTCGTTGATCTCATAGAGAAGACCTTTACTGCCGTCGTGTTCGGGTGACTTTTCAACAGTTACACTTGCGTCGGGGGCGGCGACGGGGCTGAATATCTCGACACCGCTGGTTATCGTTGTTGTGGGTATAGCAAGTATCAAAAGCGCCGCACAAGCCGCGATCGCGGCCGCCACAGCCGCCCACGAGGACACGCCGCGTTTACGCGGACGGTATACTATCGTATTTTCCTTATCGATCTTGCTGAGTACGCCCGAAACTATATCGTCGTCGATATAACCGATCGCGTCGGGCATAATGTTCCTTTTTTTATTTGATCTCATACCATAAAGCCTTCCTTTCTCAGTTCTTCTTTTAGTTTCTTCTTTGTTCTCGCCAGCGACATCTTGACCTTTCCGAGCGAAAAGCCCGTCTGCCGCACTATCGCCTCAAGGCTCATCCCTGCGAAGTAGCGCATAACGAAGATGTCCTTGTTGTCCTCACCGGCACGTCGGAGAAAATCGCTTATGACTCGGCCGAGTCTGCGCGATTCATATTCCAAAGCAAGATCGCTTCCGTCGTCAAGCACTGAAAGGCAATCATCGCCGAGAATGGTAATTCCTCCGCCACGCTTTTTCGTAGAACCGGCACGCAAAATCTCAAGCGCGCGGTTTCTTACAGCCTTACCGATATATGCCTGAAAATCTTCGGGGAGGTCAGGGGGAATGGCATTCCAGAGAGCGAGCATGACGTCGCTTACACATTCCTCGGCATCCTCGCGCGAGCCGAGAATGTTCAAGGCTATGTATAGGCACAAGCCGCCGTATTTCTTTTCGGTTGCGGCTATCGCGTTCTCATCCCGGGCAAAGAACAATTCGATTATTTTTTTGTCATCCATATGCTCACCTCTTTCACTCTTTAAGAAGCGTTTTTTGCCAAAAAAGTAACGCCTTTTCGGAAGATTTTTATTTTTGCCGTTCTGCACAAATATAGAGGGTAGGATTTGTGCAGGATGACATAGTTATTTTATCATAGAAATTTATTTAAGTCAAGCCGCGCTTC
>JAZORB010000021.1:0-13995 GCA_045656385.1 Eubacteriales bacterium
TTGGGATCGGAATTTCTTGAATTTGTCAAGAAAAGCATCCCCGCCAAGCGCTACCGCCTTGAGACCGAACCCGAAAACACTCGCGCCGCCGCGCTCTACCGCCGCCACGGATTCGAGCATTTTGAATATGTAAATTATAAATTGGACAGGTGATAAAAATGAATCTCAACATTAATTTTTCCGAAACAGTCGGCAAAATGAAGCCGATGCACGCCGTCAACAACGCGCCCGTACGCCCGATGAGAACTCAGTGCCGTGGCAATTTTGATACCTTCAAGGCACTCAAAATTCCCTATGCGCGCACCCACGACGCATCCCTTTCCGAGATCTACGGCTCGCAGCACGTAATGGACGTTCATTGCATCTTCACTGATTTCTCGCGCGACCCCGACGATCCCACGGCTTATGATTTCATCAACACCGACAAATACATCACTACCTGCTTCGATGCAGACTGCGAGATCTATTACCGTCTCGGCACCTCGATCGAGCATTGGCCCGGCAAATACGGCACGATCAAGCCCGCCGATCCGCTCAAATGGGCAAAGATCTGCGAGCACATCATCATGCACTACACCGAAGGCTGGGCAAACGGCTTCAATTATCCCATCAAATATTGGGAAATCTGGAACGAGGCTGACCTTGACGCCGACGACGCGGCAGACAAGCGCTGTTGGAGCGGAACGGCTGACGAGTTCTTCGAATTCTTCAAGATTGCTTTCCTTTATCTCCGCAAGCGTTTCCCCGAGATCAAGCTCGGCGGTCCCGCGCTTGCAAACAATCTTCCCTGGGCACGCAGATTCCTCGAAAAAATGACCGAGGGCGAGCGCGCCGAGCTCGACTTCTTCTCCTGGCACATTTACGCTATCACCACCGAAAAGATGCTCGACCGCGCGCAGAAGGTTGCCGATCTGCTTGAGGAATTCGGCTACGGTCACATCGAAAAGCATCTCAACGAGTGGAACTATATTGACAACTGGACTACCAAGTTCATCGACAGTGTCCGAGTCATCAAGGGTCTCAAGGGCGCGGCATACGACTTTGCATTTATGGTTGCCGGTCAGAATTCACCCTGCATCGACATGATGATGTACTATGACGCGCGCCCCGACAAGGAATATAACGGCCTTTGGGACAGCCACTTTATGCTTCCCCTCAAGGGCTACTACGCCTTCGACTTCTTCTCCACCCTCTATCAGCTCGGAGATCAGACAAAGCTTGAATGCGAGGACAGCGACATCTACGCCCTTGCGGCGACCGATGGGGAGACGAATGCGGCTGTAATTTCCTATTACACCAACGATCCCGAAGCAACCGACAAGACGTTCACCGTCACCCTCGACCGCGCGGGAGATTACGAGATCTTCGCGATCGATGAAAACAAGGACGGCGAGAAGATCGCGGCTTTCTCCGGCACTGCTATTGAAATTACAATGAAACCCAATACTCTTATTAAAATCGGAGGAAAAACAAAATGATTCAGATCGGTACATACGTTCACGGCGGCGGAAATATTGAAGAAAAGATAATTGCCATCAAAAACGCGGGCTTTGATTTCGTTGCAATCGGAATGGGCGCGCTTTCGGACGGTTCGCTTGAATATCAGGTCGAGCTCTGCAAAAAATACGGCCTCGAGATCGACAACATCCATCTGACCGGCGGAAAGACTACCGAAATCTGGTTCGAGGGCGAGCTTGGCGACAAGGTCTGCGCGCGCTACTGCAAGGAGATCAAGATGGCGGCGGCTGCGGGCATCAAAAAGGGTATCGCCCACATCACCTGGGGACATAAGGACCCCGGCGAGGTCAACGAATACGGCATTTCCCGTCTGACCAAAATGGCAGACTGCGCGCTTGAAAATAACTTCCTTCTCTGCCTTGAGAATTCTGTATTTATCGAGCACCTCTATGCTACTATGGAAAAGCTCAAGAATCATCCCGCGGTTCGTTTCACCTACGACAGCGGCCACCGCAACGCCTTTGCGCACGATTTCGACCTTCTCGGCGCATTCGGTGACAGACTCGCGGCACTTCACATCGACGATAACGACGCCGCACACGACCTGCACCTGATGCCCTTCGACGGCAACATCGACTGGGAACGCGACGCACGCCAGCTCGCAAAGACCGAGTTCGCACGCACCCGCATCTGCGCCGAGACCTCATACGGCTCGGAAAAGAAGATCGCGGATATGAGCGACGAGGAGATTTCCGCAATGGTCGATGCACTCCCCATCGCAAAGAACCCCGAGCTCTTCACCATCGAGGGCGGCGTTATGCGATCCTACGCTTCGCTTTCATACGCGGACTATATGGTAAGACTCCACGAGAGACTCAAGAAGCTCGCCGATCTGATTGAGGCGAATGCATAATAATACCAATTAATCTGTTGTAAAAAAATGACTGAATCCCAATGGGATTCAGTCATTTTTTATTATTCCGAAACATACTTTTCCGCCTGAATATTGAACATCTCCGCGTACTTTCCGTTTCTTTCCATAAGCTCGTCGTGCGAGCCGACCTCGCAGAGTCTGCCCGAATCGAACATGTAGATGCGGTCTGCCATGCGGGTGGTGGAGAGTCGGTGAGAGATGAAGATGACGGTCTTGCACTCAGTGTGCCACTTTGAAAGAACTTTGTCAATACTTTCGGGCAAATTTGCAACTCAACTTATTGTTGAGTTATCTGTCCTTCCCCGCCGTAAGCTTGATGAGCAGGTCGATGTCGTCGGGCTGGACACGAGCCTCGTGTGCTGCGCGGCAACGCTTTTCGGCGCCGCATTTGGTGCATTTATGCGTGATGATATATCCCTTTTTGAGATCGGGGACAACGAGGATGGGTTCCATCAGACCAAGGCATTCGCAGGCGCGGTCGCCGGGGTTTTCGTCGATATGTATCGACCACAGGCAGAAGGGGCAGTGGTTGCGTGAGGATGAACCTAAAGGTTTAACCTCGCGTCCGCAATGTCCGCAGATGAAGCCCGAATCGTTTTTTGCAAATCTTTTATTTTCCAGTTCCATATTTTTTGCCTCTTTTCTCTCTTTTTTGAAAAAAGCCCTTTATTTATTGATAATTTTGTAGTATAATTATATTAATTATACACCAGCAAAGGCTCACCGTCAAGAGCTTTGCTACATTTTTGATCCGCGGAGGCGCCTAAAAATGGATAAAAGAATAAAATTACCCGAGCTTCTTGCTCCCGCGGGCTCGCCGGAGGCACTCACCGCCGCCATTCGTGCGGGTGCGGATGCGGTTTATATGGGAGCTTCGGGCTTCAACGCGCGCATTGGCGCGGCGAATTTTACGCCCGAAAGCCTGAAATACGAAATTGCGCGTGCCCACGAAGCGGGCGTTCGGATATATCTGACGCTCAACACACTTGTTTACGACCGAGAGATCGGCGATCTTCTCAAAACGGCGGAAGCCGCATATCTTGCGGGCGCGGATGCGCTTATTGTTGCCGATCTCGGCGTTGCTTCGATACTTCGCCGCACCTTCCCCGATTTCCCGCTTCACGCATCGACGCAGATGTCGGGACACAATCTCGAACAAGCAAAATTGCTTGCGGGGCTCGGATTCGAGAGAATGGTCATTGCAAGAGAAACCTCAAGGGAGAACCTTGAGCTTGTTTGCCGAGAGTCGCCCATCGAGATCGAAGCCTTCGTTCACGGCGCGCTCTGCGTTTGCCATTCGGGACAGTGCCTCTTTTCCTCGATCGTCGGCGGACGCTCGGGTAACCGCGGTCTTTGCGCCCAACCCTGCCGCTTGCCCTATTCCGACGCGAAGGGCGGCAAGGGTTATCCCCTGAGCCTCAAGGACCTTTCGCTCGCGCCACATCTGCCCGAGCTGATCGAAATGGGCGTTTCCTCGCTCAAGGTCGAGGGCAGAATGAAGCCGCCCGAGTACGTTGCGGGCGTTATATCGATCTGGCGCCGTCTGCTCGACGAAGGCAGGGGAGCGAATGCCGAGGAAATGCGCCGTCTTGCCGAGATCTTCTCGCGCCAGGGCTTTACCGACGGTTATTACGTCAGCAATATAGGCAAAAATATGCTCGGAATCCGCACCGAGGGCGACAAGGCGCGATCGGCTTCGCAGAAGACGCGCATTGATTACAAAAACGACCGCGATCCGATTCCCGCTTATGAAAACAGGATCGCGCGGGCATCGGATTACAAGCCCCAAAGAGCATCGGGCAAGCGCGGAAAGCAGATAGTCAACACAGCTGTTTTCCACAACGCCGCGCAGTACACGGCAAAAGCCGCAAAATTCTTTGATATTGCATATCTTCCCCTTGAGGAATTCCCGAAGGCACGCGGCGCGCGCGGAGTGATCCTCCCGCCCGTCATCTTCGACAGCGAAATGCCCAAGGTCCGCCGTCAGCTCGAAGAAGCCAAAAAGCTCGGCGCAACGGATTGTCTTGTCGGCAATCTCGGCCATATTGCCCTCGCGAATGAATTCGGATTCAAGCTTCACGGCGATCTCCGCCTCAATATCACGAACAACGAAACAACCGCGGCACTCGAATCTCTTGGATTTGAGGAAGTTATCCTCTCGCCCGAGCTGACCTTGCCGAGGATCCGCGATATTTCAGGCTGCACTTCGACGGTCGTTTACGGCAGATTACCACTGATGGTGACCGAAAAATGCGTTGGCAAGGAGATCGGCGGATGCGCGGTTTGCGAGCGCGGACAAGCACGGCTTGTTGACCGAATGGGCATTAAATTCCCCGTTCTTCGTGTAGCAGATCACCGCTCGCTGATAGTCAATTCGCTCCCGACCTATATTCTCGACCGCCCGCGCGATATTTCGGAGGGCTTTATCACGAGAAGGCATTATATCTTTACGGTGGAATCCCCGCGCGAGGTCGACGCGATTCTGAGCTGTGCGCAATCGGGCTCGCCCATCCCCGGCGGAAAATGCCGCCGCCTGCCGCAGAATCAGCCGCAGAAGAAAGGAAAATAATATGAGAAACGTTAAAAACATAACCGCCGGCGTGGCGATTCTTCTCTGCATTTTCATTTGCATATATCTTTTGACGTTATATCTGAAATTCACCCCCGATGAGCCCCAGCTGCTCGAGGACGGTACTTACGAGGAGATCGACGGCAAGATCAAGCAGTTTATTGATTCAAGCGTCAACATAAGAGAGCACCTGAACCTCTTTTTCCTGCTCGCCTTTTCGGCAGCCGCGGGATTCTTGCTTGAAAAGCTGCCCGCATTCGGCATGGTCACCTCTGCGCTCGCGCTCTCCTATGCGCTGACGATGCTACGCTTCGACGCCCTGCCGAAATTCCCGATGTCGGTCATCTCGCTTTGCCTCGTCCACGCAGTCGGTGCGCTCTTCTTCGCGGCAACCTCGGAAAGAGGAAAGAAGTCGATCTTCGGGCTCAACAGCGCCGCATCGGGCGGAATGATCTGCAATATCGCCGCCATCGGTCTTTGCGCCTATATCTGCCCCATCCTTCAAAGATTTTCCGAGATCGAGGAAAGAATTGCGGTGCTGAAGGAAAATAATATCATTCTTAGCACCAAGATCGCCGCGATCCCCGACGTTGTCGATATGATCTGGCGCGCATTTGAGATGCACGGAGCCGATCAGGCGCGCGAGGCGCTAACCTCGATCATAAGACAGTATGAGGGCGACGGCATCGAAGCCGCCTTCGCGGGAACCTACGTTGCCGAGGAATTACCCGTTTATATCCGCTTGGCAATCATTCTTTTCGGAATTGTGATCCTTTCGCTTGTCTTCCGCCGCCGTGCCTTTGTGGGCGCACTCCTGTCGGTCATCCCGCCGATATACGTTTTCGGCAATATGATGTACGACAAGATCTCAACGGCGACCCTGATCCTCCTGACACTCACTCTCTTCGGCGCGATCGGCGCATTTGCGGCATATCAGCGCGAAGGAATGCCTGCGCTTGTTGACGGAAACGGCGACGAGCTCGAGATCGAGGACGAGGACGATCCCCTGCCCGAGGAGATACCTCAGAGCGACGCCGAGGACGGTGCCGAAAACGAAGATCTTCCCGATTGGGAATGCGATAAGCTTGATTATTTCTACGAAAAGCCCAAATATGAGCCCGAACCCGAGGAGATCAGCCCCGAGGAGAGGGACGAATATCTTGAAATAGAGGAGAACGACGATGGAGATCAGAAAGAAGATAACAAGCAAGATTGATGAAGGCATCGAATACGATTGCATATTTTTTAAGGTAAAATTCAATAATTTCCGCGACGTCAGCTATTCGACGGCAAATGAGGTTCTCGACCGCGAGGAGTGGGACGAGTGCGAATGCGTGCTTTGCCTGCCCGACTCCTACACCGATGACGGCGAGGAAACGCCTTTCATACTCTCTGTTCACGGCGCGGGAAGCCGCGTTTGCGAAGCCGAGAACAAGACGGGCGGCATCGCATACTGCCACGAGTGCATAAAGCATGGCTATGCCGTTCTCGACGTTTGCGGCTCTCAGCCTCACGGACTGACAATGGGCTGCCCCGAGCACATTTTCGCGCTCCACAAGGCGTATCTCTATGCAGTAAAGCACTATAACCTCTCAAAGAGAGTTCTCGTTGCGGGCGCATCCATGGGCGGTCACACGGCAATGAACTTTGCTCATACCTTCCCCGGCATTGTTTCCGCACTCGGACTGATCTATCCCCGCCTCAATATGGACGGCGTCGAGATAGACGGTCACTACTGCATCGGAACTTGGGACAAAACGAAAAAGAGCGAGACCACCGGTTACAGCACCCGCGACCGCATCGTTCAGATCTACCATTTCCCCGAGGACGAATGGTTCGCGCCGAACACTATCGGTTTTAACCCCTACCTCACCCGCTCTTACATAGGCGCGGACGGCAAGCGCGTCGTCATCCCGCCCTGCCCCATCAAGGTTTGGCAAGGAACCGTCGATACCACGGTCGACCCCGTTATGGTCACCGAATTCGTCGAATCGGTCCGCCGTTCGGGAAGCTATATCGAGTTCCACCTCATGGAGGGCGTCGGACATAAGATCAACGACGTTATGAGAACCGAGATCGCGTTGTGGTTTAACAGATTTATTTGATAAAATGACAGTTATTGCAAAGAAAGTAGCAGGATTGCTTCTGCTGTACGGATTCGTGACTTTTGCCGGACTCTTTCTCATAGCTATCGGTGTAGCGGAGAGCTTTTGGCTCATTATTCTCGGCATCGCTATGGCGGCGATTTCGGTTTTTACCATTGTCGGCTACCTTCGCACGCCGAGCGAGATCATTACCGCAGACAATAAAGGAATGCTTTATCTCCCCAAGGGAGTAACTCTCGACCCGAAGGATATCATTGACGTTTCCTACCGCCGCGCCAGCGGAAAGGGCATTCAGTACAGGTGGGGAACTGTGACGATATTCACCCACATTGAAAGCTTCAAATTCGATTACGTAGATGATTGCGAGGACGTTTCAAAAGAACTGACTCGAATGATGTACGAAAGCAGAAAATAATAAACCAAAACCACGGATAGTTTGATTTAAACTATCCGTGGTTTTTATTCAATTATTTTTCTTTATTTCCTCTTCTTTTTGAAAACACAGGGAATTGCAAGGAAGATCATAGGAACGATGGTAAGCGAAACAGCCGCGCCGCAGCCGCTCTTTTCGGGGGCGGGTTCGGTTGCGGGAGCTTCGGTGATCGGCTCGGTCACAGGAGCTTCGGTGATCGGCTCGGTAGCGGGAGCCTCGGTTTCCTCTGCTGTTGTTTCAGCCGTCTTACCGTCGGCAAGATCGAGGGTAACTGTGAACTGATTTTCCTCAAGGAAGAAAGCCTTACGATCGGTCGAATAGGTCTCTACCTGCATCGTCTTGCCGTCTGCGGAGAAATAGAACATGGTGACAAGTCCTACACCGCCCTGTGCCTTGTCAACACCCTGCGGGTCAATGAGGAACTGCGTTACGGTATTGCCGTTTACGCCCTTATCCTGTGCGCAAACAACGTAATCGCAGGGGTCGTGTCCCGAGAGAACGAGGACGATATTTTCGTGCTTCTTGATCAGCTTATCCCACATATGGTCGCCGTTGTTATACTGCGAACCCTTATTTGAAGGCGGAACAACGTCGCCCGAATCAAGGGTGGTTCCATCGCGGAAGAGGTATGCGTGGGTGGTGATGATGACGTTATGCTCGGGGTGAGCGACAATGATCTCCTCCGCCCACTTGAGGACCGCGTCGCTTGCTCCGTAATCAAGAGTGAAGATCAGATACTTGATCTCGCCGACTATGAGTTCCTGCCAGCTGTTGAAGATATTCTTGGTGTTATAGAAGCCGCCGAGCTTGTCCTTATATTCGCTGATTGGGAAGAACTTCATCATCGTGGCTTCGGTATCGTGGTTTCCGCGGACAAGCGAATAGGGCACTACGCCGTCCATACGGGTAATGTTCTTCTTTGCAAGATCCCATTCGGCCTTCGTGCTGTCGTCGGTGATATCGCCGAGACCGAGAACGAACTTGATCTTCTTCGACTCAACATTGCCGAGCACCCAATCGTAGAGCGCGGTAAACTTATCGGGATAATTCAGCGCGAGTATCTGAGTGTCACCCAGGACGGCAAAAGAGTATGCATAATCCTCAAGAGGTGCCTTTTCGGTGAAATAGCTCTTCTTTAACTTTGCGTCAAATCCGTTAGTGCTCTTGTCGGTGATGATTTCGGGAGCATTCAAGCCTTCAAAATCATAATTGCAGATGAGTCCGTCTTTCGCGGGAGCGGTCATATCCGCCTTGATCTCGTCGGCTGTTCTTGCATCAGAATAGAGCGCAACGTTCTTGAGTCTTCCTTTGAAATACAGATCGTTTCCGCTTCTGAGGTCGCCGCCGAGGATATGGAAATCCGAGGTTGTGGGATTCGGCGAGGATTTGCTTATCGTCTGCGCAAGCTCACCGTTGATATAACATTTCATAGTCGACGAATTTTCGCGGACGACCGCAATATGAGTCCATTCGCCGTTAAATACGTTCACCTTGTCGAAAACAAAATTATATACTGTTCCGGATTTATCGGTAATATATAATCTGGGCGAACCGTTCGAATATATCTCGAAGTTTACGCAAGCGGAATTGTTGCCGTAGTTACCGATGATAACGCCTCCGCGCTGGCTGGCGATATAATTCTTCGGGAAATAAACGGTAGCTTCAACAGTGTTGATCGGCTGCTCGATCTTCTTTACGAGCTTATATATATCGGCAGTAAATGCCATACCGCCCTTTTCGGTATCCTCTGTCTGTGTACCGCCAAGAAGCTTGCCGTTATAGTTCAGATCTCTGCCCTTAGGAGAGATATCTTTGAGGCAGCTTGTATCACGTGCTGAAAAATCGTATGCAGCAAGGATCTCTGCGTCATCAAGAGCGATCTGAGCCATATCCGCCTTGATCTCCGCCTCGGTTCTCATATCCGAGAAGAGAGCAACAGAGGCAAGCTCGGTGTTTTTGAGCCAACGTCCGTTGTTGGAACGAAGGTCACCGCCTATGCAAAGCACGTCGGTTCTTGTCATATCAACGTCAGGGAGCTTAGCGGAAATAGTCTGCTTGAGCTCACCGTTGATATAGCAATTTGCAGTGGTCGAGTCAAAGGTAATTGCAACGTGAGTCCACTCGCCCGTGCGCAGGTCTACCTTATCAAAAGACAAACGCTGATCGGTGCCGCTTCCGCCGTAGCCCATCCAAAGGAAGGGGTTGCCGTTTTTGCGGATCTCGAAACCGTAACTTGCGTTCTTTCCGTTCGTATAGTTACCCGCGACAACTCCAAGCTCGGAGGCGGGCGCGTTCTTTGCAACCTTGACCCAAGCCTCGTAGGTATGCGGATGCTTGTCAAGCCTTTGTGCTGTGCGATAGAACTCGTCAACGGCAAAAACCGTACCGCTCTTCTCCGCAGCACTTATGGAAAAAGCAAAGGTGGAAATTATCATCAAAACCGAGATGACTGCACATATTATTCTTTTCATAATAAAAACTCCTTTACATTAATGAAAAATGGCAAAAGTACCCCTTACTTTTGCCTTTTGGTTATTAAAGTTTATTCTTGATCTCCTCAAGGCAATTCTGACAAATTCTCTTACCGTTAAAGAATACGATATTGTCCGCATCTCCGCAGAAAATGCAGGCGGGCGAATATTTCTGAAGAACGATTCTTTCGTTGTCGATAAAAATTTCAACAGGGTCTTTAACGTTGATGTCAAGAGAGCGGCGGATCTCGATGGGAAGCACGATTCTGCCAAGCTCGTCAATGCGGCGTACTACTCCGGTAGATTTCATTTTAAAATCCTCCTATATATTGTGGTTATGGGATTATTATACCACAACTTTCGACTCTTGTCAACATATTTTGATGATATTTCTAAAAATTTACAGTAATTTTTTTACATTTCGCCTTTTAAATGCATATTGTAAAACCTATTGCGGAAATAATATGGTTGACAAATAAATTAAAATGTAGTATAATATAGCTTAGCTGTTAACCGCCCCAAGGAAATAAGGCGGTATATATAAATAAAGTAATGAATAAAACATTCCGCCTCGCACGATTTTCGGTGAGGTTTTGGTTTGTTTTGCAAAAAGGAGAATATATGGCTAAAAAGAAGAACAATCAGAACGCGGACACACCCGAAAACGCAACGCCCGAAACCAAGAAAAAGCAAACCAAAAAGCCCGCTCCCAAGCAGGAAAAGAAGTCCGCTCCCAAAAATGATAAAAAGACGGCAGAAAAGCCGCAGAGTGAGAGAAAAACTCACGTCAGAAAGCCGAAGAATCAGAAAAATTCGGCTCCCCGCAAGAATGAAAAGAGCGTAAAGGTCATCCCCCTCGGCGGTCTCGGCGAGATCGGCAAGAATATGACCCTGCTCGAGTTCGAGGACGACATCATCATCGTCGACTGTGGAATCGGCTTCCCCGAGGAGGATATGCCCGGCGTTGACCTTGTCATTCCCAATTTCGCATACCTCGAGGAAAACCGCCCGAAGATCCGCGGCGTGCTTCTCACCCACGGCCACGAGGACCACATCGGAGGAATCCCCTACCTTCTCCGCCATTTCAATATCCCGATCTACGGCACCGCGCTGACCATCGGCATCATCAAGGGTAAGCTGAAAGAGCATCGTATGCCCTTCACGCCCCAGCTCAACGTGGTTTCGGCGGGCGACACCGTCAAGCTCGGCGTTTTCGCGGCTGAATTCATCCACGTTAACCACTCGATCGCGGACGCCTGCGCTCTTGCGATCAACACCCCCTGCGGATACATCATCCACACGGGCGACTTCAAGATCGACGTTTCCCCCATCGAAGGCGAGATGATCGACCTTGCGCGCTTCGGCGAGCTTGGCAAAAAGGGCGTCACCCTTCTGATGTGCGAATCGACGAACTCCGAGCGCGGCGGCTTTACACCCTCCGAAAAGAGCGTTGGCAGTACGCTTGAAGATATTTTCACCGCCAATGAGGGTAAGAGGATCATTATTTCCACATTCTCCTCAAACGTTCACCGCGTTCAGCAAATAATCGACGTTTCTCTTCGCCACGGCAGACGCATTGCCCTTTCGGGCAGAAGTATGCAGAACGTCGTGTCCGCCGCCATCGAGCTTGGATATATGACCCCGCCCGCAGGTGCGATCATTGATATTTCGGATGCCAAGGGCTATGCCCCAGGCGACATCACCGTTATCTCGACGGGAAGCCAGGGTGAGCCAATGTCCGCACTTTACCGTATGGCTTTCGGCGACCACCGCGACATCACCCTTGGCGCGAACGACGTCGTCATCTTCTCTTCCAGCGCAATTCCCGGCAACGAAAAGCTGATTGGACGCATCATAAACGAGCTCTGTCACAATGGCATCAAGGTCATTGAAGGCTCGGTACAGCTCGGTCTGCACGCCTCGGGACACGCTTCGTCAGAGGAGATCAAGCTTCTTTATCAGCTTATCAAACCGAAATTCTATATGCCCATCCACGGCGAATTCCGCCACCTTGCGGCAAACAAAAATATCGCCACCTTCCTCGGCACACCGCCCGAGAACGTCTTCGTCGGCGATCTTGGTCAGGTGCTTTCTGTAAGCCGCCACCGCGCCGCATTCACAGATACCGTCAGCGCAGGCAGAACGCTTGTTGACGGCTTTGGCGTCGGCGACGTCGGCGGTGCCGTGCTTCGCGACAGACTCCACCTTGCGGAGGACGGAATCCTCATCGTCTTTGCCTCGGTCGATCTGACGACAAAATACGTCATCAATCCTCCCGAGATAATCACAAAGGGCTTCGTCTACGTCCCCGACTCCGAGGATCTTCTCTACGAGGCGAAAATGCGCGCGGCAGAGATCATCTCGGATATGCTCGACCGCTCGAAGAAGCCCAATCTTGAGGCGATCAAGGAGCGCGTTCGCCGCGAGCTTTCAAGAATGCTTGCAAGCGAAACCGGCAGAAATCCGATGATCGTACCCTTCATCACCGACCTTTAAGTAAAAATTTTACACAAATTTACGTTTTATTAATATATAGCGTTCTAAAAAATAGTATAATATAACTTGGTCTATTTCTCGACAAAAGAGAACTAAAAAATCAAATCCGCCAAGGCGGAAAAACAATTTGCGCGCCGGGCCGCCCTATGTCAGGTCAGACGCGCCGGAAAGGTTAATAACATGGGAAAAGGAAACAGAAGCAGACAGGACAGAGCTTTTGAAACTGTAAACACCGCAGTTGAAGCTACTCCTAAGAACACAAAAATCATCACAACAATCGCAACTATCGCGATATCGCTCCTCCTCGTAGGATGCATCCTTCTTTCGGTAGTTGTAAACACCGGTATCGTTCTTCGTACACAGACCGCGGCAAAGACCGATAACTACAGCGTAAGCGGTACCGTAATGTCCTACCTCATCTACTCTCAGGCACAGCAGATGGTTGCTCTCTATCAGCAGTACGGAATTAATTACACCCTCGCGGATGTTCTCAATTCCTCCTTCGACTCGATGGCAGACAGCACCCTCCAGCAGGTAAAGCAGATGCTCGTTCTTTGCGAATATGCAAAGGCTAACGGAATCGAGCTTTCGGCTGAGGACAATGAGGCTATCGACGCTTACATGGATTCGCTCGCAGAGGCTGCAGCATCCAACTTCTACAGCACAAACAGCTACATCAAGCTTATGTACGGCAACGGCGTAAACGAAAGTGATATCCGCAAGTCGCTCGAGCTCAACTACCTCTCCAACGCCGCATACGAGGCTCTTGAGGCTAAGCTTGAGGCAGAGATCAACGAGGAAACCATCAACAAATACGTTGAGGAAAACGTTGACCTCTTCTACATGGCTGACTACCTTACCTACACCTACACCGCTGAGCTCACTCCTGCAGGCGCAGAGGCTACCGTTGAGGAGACCGAGGCTTACACAGCAGAAAAGGCAGCTATGGCAGCTCTCGCAGAGAAGCTCGCAGCAGTTAAGTCCGCTGATGAGTTCAAGTCCACCGCTGCAGACCACATCATCAACACCATCTGCTCCGAGAAGTTCGACGAGCTTTACGAAAAGGAAGCTCTCACCGATGCTCCCGCAGCTGACGTTCTTGCAGCTGACAAGGCAAACCTCCTCGCTCTCGTAGCAAAGACCCTCACCTCCGAGGATGAGGTAAAGTTCGAGAAGTCCGCTGACAACGCATACAACAATGCACTCTCCGAGATCTTTGACGAGCTCTGCGACGAGGCAGAAAAGGCTTACGACGCTATCGTAGAGGAAGATCACCTCCACTACGATCCCGAGGCTGAGGCTGATAAGATCACCGAGCTTGACACTTGGCTCTTCGACGAGGCTACCAAGGTTGGCGACACCAAGACCATCACCTCCGAGGGCGACAAGAAGTCTACCTACTCCGTATACTTCATGACCAATACCTCTCACCTTGACGAGTCCGAGACCAAGGACGTTGCTCACATTCTTGTAAGCTTCGACGATTACAAGACCGGCACCACCATCACCGACGAGGAAAAGGCTAAGGC
>JAZORB010000022.1:0-13264 GCA_045656385.1 Eubacteriales bacterium
CCGAGACCGAATGCAAAGCCGGTGTATTCCTCGGGGTCGATACCGCCTGCCTTGAGCACCTCGGGGTGGATCATACCGCAGGGGCAAAGCTCGAGCCAGCCGCTGTGCTTGCAGGAGGGGCAGCCCTCTCCGCCGCAGATAGCGCAGGAGATGTCAAGCTCGAAGCCGGGCTCGACGAAGGGGAAGAATCCGGGACGGAGACGTACCTTAACGTCGCGCTTGAAGACCTCGGAAAGCATTGTCTTCATGAAGAAGATGAGGTTCGAGATCGAGATGTTCTTATCGACCATAACGCCTTCCATCTGGAAGAAGGTGTTTTCGTGGCAAGCGTCGGTTGCCTCGTTTCTGAAGCAACGTCCGGGGAAAATCGCCTTGATCGGCACGCCGTTATTTACAAGGTCATCGCGGTACTTCTTATAGATAGCATTCTGCGCGGCACTTGTGTGAGTCTTGAGAAGCTGACCGTTGGTGAGGTAGTAAGTATCCTGCATATCTCTTGCGGGATGGTGCTTGGGGATATTGAGAGCCTCAAAACATTCATAGTCGCTTACGATCTCCGCGTAGTCCTCAACGTGGAAGCCCATAGATTTGAAGATGGTCTCGCATTCACGCTGAACGAGAGTGATGGGATGGAAGGAGCCGCGATCGAGCTCTGCGGGCATCGAAACGTCAAATTCGGGCATGGACGCAACCTCGCGCTCAAGCTCTGCATGGCGAAGCTCTTCGCCCTTTGCGGTGATAGCCTGTGCGAGCTCGTTCTTGGGGACGTTAACCTCCTGACCGAAGGTCTTCTTCTCTTCGGGGCTGAGGTCCTTCATAGACTTGAGAAGCTCTGTCACGCTTCCCTTCTTGCCAAGGAAATCAACACGGATCTCCTCGAGCGTCTGCATAGACTCTGCAGCGGAAAGTTTAGCTGCAAATTCCTGCTTCAGTTCTGCAATGTTCTGTGACATTTTATTTGTCCTTTCAAATTTATAATCAGATAATATTTTTCAGTTCGAGAAGATTTTCGATGCGGTAATCGACATCGGAATCGTCATAGTAATGCTCGGGATCGAAAAGGCAGCCCTTCATTCCCGCGTTGCGTCCGCAGTCGGTGTCGATATCGCGGTCGCCGATCATAATGCAATCCTTCTTGTCAAGTCCGTGCTTTTCGCAAAGGTAGTTGAGCGCGTCGGGCGCGGGCTTGGTCGGGAATTTCATTGTAGAGTCGATAATGTCCTCGAAGCAATCGGCAATGCCCCACTGCTCGAGAAGGACCTTTACGATCTTGCCCGAATGGGTGTAAAGATAGTTTTTATGACCCTGTGCCATAGCATAGCGAAGGATCTCCTCTGCCTCAGGATAGGGCTTCTGGATCTTCAGTGCAAGCTCGTCGTGAACAACGTGAAATTCCTGTCTGAGCTCTGCGGGATCGCTAGTGAATCCGGAGTGTCTGAGCGCGTGACCGACGGACACCTTGAGGTTATCGTAAACGGTCTTGTAGTCGCCAGAAAGTCCATGATTTTTGAGCATTTGGAGCACGGTTTCGGTAAAGCACGGGTAGGTGTCGGAAAGGGTTCCGTCAAAGTCGTAGATCAAGTGTTTGTAGTTCATTGTTATTTATTCCTTGCCTTTTTCTTTTCTCTTCTGATTTCAGCGTCCTCGGGATTCTCGGGGATAAGGATCTTCGAGAAGTGATATCCCTTCGTGCCGCACCAATATGCAAGAGCCGAGATGACAAGCGAGGGGATGATTATTAAAAAATAAGAGAGACAATAGTTATTGAGCGGCATACCGCCAAAGTCGATTGAAAGAAGACCTGTGTACATTCCTTCGATAAAGAGCGCGATAACTTTTGCAAGAGCGCCTGCTGTATAAAGGGCGCCTCCCTCGGGGACAAAACTGCATGCGAGGATAACGATTGCAAGAAGGAGATTGATGCTGTTCGAAAGAAGAGCTACGTAAAGACCTGTCAGCGGTACGTCCTTCTTCGTTCCGTTTTCGATGCCGAATTTATCCTTCGAGCCGACCTCCCACATTGCCGCGTAGGTCAAAAACAGATAAAAGACAATCGCGCCAACGCTGGTGACTATTTTTAGCGCATCGTTTTCAACCTTACCGCAAGCAATGGCAAGCACAAGGCCGAAGATCGATATCGCGATCTGATTTACAAACAGACGAACTGCGTTATATGAGTGTTTTTGCATAAAATCACGCATTGTGTATTCCTCCGTGAAAGCTGTATTATTTGCGATTTTTAAGCTTGCCGGGAGGCAAGCGTATAAATTATATACTTTTATCTAATAATATTCAACACAAAAAACTGAAAATTTACATTTTATCCACTAAAATCTTGCGAAATGTTGTATAATATTATATATAATCAAAGTGAGGTGTGCATATGGCAACCGAATACAACCCCAAAGATTACTCACCGATACTGCGCGACTTTGCGAATTATAAACTCACCATAGCAGGTTGTTCGCGGGCTACGGTAAATGAATATATGCGTGATATACGTGCATTCTTCCAATTCATAATTGCTGACAGAACCGGCATTGATCCCGATTCGGAAGAATTTGCAAAAATAACCATGAATCAGGTCGACCTGGCTTTTCTCAAATCTGTCGAGGTGATGGAAATATACAACTATCTTTCCTATTGCGACATGACCCTTGGGAACAAGCAAAACGCCAGAGCGCGAAAACTTTGTGCAATCCGTGCTTTGTTCAAATACTACTGCAAAACGAGAATGCTTATTGATAACAATCCTGCGGAAAAAGTTGACGGTCCGAAGAAACCAAAAAGTCTGCCCAAACATATGACCTACGAAGAAGCCGTTTACTTCATCGAAACGGTAAGGAACGACACCTCGCAGACCGATTTTATCAGGATACGAAATTGGTGCATCGTCACGCTCTTTCTCAACTGTGGAATGCGTCTCTCCGAGCTTGTAGGCATCAGTCTCAATGACGTTGACAGATTCTTGCGATCGGTGCGTATTCTCGGTAAGGGCAACAAGGAGCGCATCCTTTATTTCAACGATGCCTGCCGCGCGGCGCTTGAGGAATACATTCCTCTGCGCGAGGAGCAAAAGGTGGCGACGGAGAATGAGAATGCTCTCTTCCTTTCGCGCCTTGGCAAGCGAATAGACGTGAGAATGGTTCAAAAAATGGTGGACAAGTATCTGGATGCTTCCGGGCTCGGAAACCGCGGGCTTTCGGTACATAAGCTTCGTCACACGGCGGCAACATTGATGTATTCGAAGGGCGGCGTTGACGTGCGCGTGCTCAAAGAGATTCTCGGCCACGAACAGCTCAATACCACACAGATATACACCCACGTTTCAAACAGTGAGGTCGAAGCGGCAATGTCAAAAAATCCGCTTGCTGTATTGACTCCTACTGAGCCTGTGAATAGCGAAAAACAGGAAACCGTGTATATCGGTACGCTCGATAACGTCAAAAAGATCAACTAATTTACATTTTACTATATACTTTTCGGAATTTATATGATATAATATTTAATTGACAAAACCGATAGAAAGGAATAATCAGTTTTGGATCTTACTAACTTTTCATTGCTTTATCCGAGTGCCGAAAGCATCAGCCGACATATGTTGGAAGGTGTGCGTCCCGATATTTCGGATTTCACTCTTGACGAGATGGGCTTTTCTCAGATATTTGATCTGAAAAACGGTTCTCTTTCCGAATTCTTTACATCCGATGAAGCAGTCATCAATTACCGCAGAGAGACTTTTGGGGATATGCTTGATAATCCCGAGCTTATCCGCACGCTTAACGATCTGCTCCCCATTCTTTCCGACATTATGGAGCTTCGCCGTCTTGAGGCAGACAGCGGTGACCCCAACGACTATCTTTCGAGCATAACCGAGATCGAGCTTTATATATCCTGCATCGACACACTTGACGACGGACTCAATGCCGTTAAGGACAACCTCAAGGGACAGGCCTTCAGAACCCTCTGTGACCGCATCAGCGAGCTTGCCGAGAGCGATTACTACGCCCAGCTCAACGAGAAGCTCTGCGAGCTTACAAAGCGTGTGCGCGAGATCAAGAGTGTGACGATGGGTGTCAACCTTGACGCACAGCTCCGTCCCTCCTCAGCAGGCGTGCTTTCGATAAACTCGGAATCCTTCCGCTCGGGAGAGGTGCTTGAAAAGATCCTTCGCCTCAATTTCAAGGACGATGAATACACCTGCATCGCCAACCTTGTTCCCTTTGGCAAGAAGCAGTCGGAAAGCCAGAAGACCGCGCTTTCGCTTGCGTTTAATACCGCTATCAACGAGGTATATAAGTCCTCGCTCCGCTCCTGGAAGAAGATCGTTCAGCAGTACGTTCTCGAGAACACGGACTTCCTTCTTAACCTGATGCCCGAGATCGAATTTCTTATCAAGGGCACCCGCCTTATGAGCCGTCTACGCGAAAAGGGATGTGACCTTTGCGTTCCCGTGCTTGCTCCCGCAGACGACAGAGCATTCAGCGCAATCGGACTTTACAACCCCGCTGTCGCGCTCAAGATTGACGACAAGATCGTAACCAACGACCTTATCTTCGACGATAAGGCCACAATATACATTCTTTCGGGTCCAAACCGAGGAGGAAAATCGGTCATCACTTGCGCGCTCGGTATGGCTCAGGTAATGATGCAGCTCGGGCTTTTCGTGCCCGCGAAGAGTGCGACCATCTCGCCGGTTGACGCGATCTACACCCACTTCCCCACGGGCGCGGATGACACTATCGACAAAGGACGACTTGGCGAGGAATGTGCACGTCTGGGCGAGATATTCGACAGTGTGACATCCCATTCACTCGTTCTTCTTGACGAGTCACTCTCCTCCACGGGATCTTACGAGGCTTCCTACATTGCCGCAGAGATACTTACGGGATTCTCGGCTGTAAAATGCCGCACCCTCTTCTCTACCCACCTTCACGAGCTTGCCGCAATGCTTGACGACATCAACGAAAAATGCGCAGCTGAAGGCGGCGCGCCCATCGACACGCTTGTTGCCGGAATCGACGAAGGTAAGCGTTCCTTCAAGATCTACCGCGCAAAGCCCGACGGCAAGAGCTACGCCCGCGATATCGCGAACAAATACGGACTCTCACATGAGTCGATTATGAAGAAGATAAACAGATAAAGCAAATCCGCAGAGCCAAATGCTCTGCGGATTTATTTTTATAAAGTAACTTCAACAGAAACGATCTGACCGTTTCTCCATACTTCGATGATTACTGTGTCGCCGACCTTATGCTTGAAGAGTTCTGCGCGGAGTTCTTCGATAGTTTCGGTCTTTACGCCGCCGAAGGAAACGATGATGTCGTTTGCCTCGATCTTACCGTGTGCGGGGTAGCCTTCGGTTACGGCGGAGATATAAACTCCGTCAACCTCGGGGGTGATAAAGACGCCCGAAGCAACCTCGGTTTTTACGCCATTGTAGACTGTGCCGCCCTGGATTCCGAGCTGTACACCCTGGGTTGCGCTGCCCTTATTTCCCGAATACTTGCCGTCTTCAATGATGTCATCGGCAATGGCAACGGCATCGTTGATCTGGATCGAGAAATACAGCGTATCTCCGGCATCGGATGCATAATACTTCATTGTATTGATTCCGACGACCTCGCCGCGCATATTGAGCAACGGACCGCCCGAATTACCGTGGTTGAGGGTTGTATCGGTCTGTATCATTTCCATAGTCTTATCAAGCAGACCGGAGGACTCATATACGCGAACCGTTCTCTTGACGCCGGAAACGATACCCTTGGTGACTGTGCCTGCATAATCGGTGTCAACAGGTGTACCGATAGCAATGACGTCCTCGCCGACGCGAAGTGTGTCCGAATCGCCTATTGCGAGCGGCGTAAGTCCGAGATTCAGGACGCGGATGACTGCAACATCGGAAAGCTCATCGCCGTCGATCAGCTCCGCGGGACGCTCCCTGCCGTCGTTGCACATAACCTTGATGCTCTTTGCGTCGTCAATTACGTGGTAATTTGTGATTATATATCCGTCATCGGTATAGACAAATCCGCTTCCAAATCCCGTACCGTTTTCTCTTGTTACAACAACGGTGACAACAGAATCCTTGACGCTGTCAACGAGATCGGCAAGTGAAGCGCCATCAGTGGGAACCTGCACAACATTCTTGTCGCTTCCGAATCCCGTGATAAGAAGGACGGCAAGAAGCGCAAAGCAAACGGCAAAAAGGCAGGTCATGATTATTGCGTAAGCAAGTGCGCCGCGACGACCCTTTTTCTTCTGCAACGCTTTATCCGCCTTTACCTGCTCAGAGAAGCTCCAGTATTCTTTCACCTCGGGCGTGGGGGCAGGAGGTGCGGGAGAAACTTCGGGTGCGGGTTCGGAATTCTGTTCTGCATTCTGTTCAGGATTGGGTTCTGTATTGGGTTCTGTGTTGGTTTCGGGAGTAGTTTCCTCGGTGGGTTCGGTTTTCTGTTCTTCCTTCGCCTCGGTCACTTCTTCGCCGATAATTTTTTCATCGTGTTCGTTCATTAATTTTCCTCATTCGCGGGACTTCTGAGGTCTTTTATCCTCGGGAGTTATCGGCAAAGTAAAATAGAATTCGCAATACTTGCCGGGCTCGCTCTCGAGCGCGATAACCTCACTGTGTGCTTCAATAATTGTTTTTGCTATAAACATACCGAGTCCGACACCCGTCTTATCCTTGCCTCGGCTGCGGTCACTCTTATAAAATCGCTCGAAAATATAGGGCTGGTCATCGTAGGGGATTCCGTCGCCTTCATTGTAAACGGAAATCTTGACCTTGCTTTTTTCGGCTTTAGTAAGCGAAATGCGAAGCAATCCGCCCTCGTATGCGAATTTTACTGCGTTATCGGTAATGTTGTAGAATATCTGATAGATTGCATCGTGGTCGCCTGTTACGAACATATTATCGTCGTCACAGATAAATTCGACCTCGAGGCGTTTTTTATCTATCTTTTGTTCAAATGATATAAGAACCTGTCGACCCATTTCGCAGATATCGAAGGGCTCCATAACGAATTTGCGGTCGCCCGCCTGAATTCTTGAAATATCGAGAAGGCTGGCAACAAGGCGCGAGAGTCTGAGAACCTCATCGCGGATGATCTTGAGATAATACTCATGCTTTTCGGGCGGGATAGCTCCGCTCAGTATGCAATCAATAAAGCCCGAAATCGTCGTCATAGGCGTTCTCATATCGTGCGAAACGCTCGACATGAAGTTATTTCTCATTTCATCGAGTGATTCAAGGTTTTGCGCCATATTGTTGAATGCCGACGCGAGCTGCGCGACCTCGTCATTTCCGACAACGGGAACACGGACGCTGAACTCACCCTTTGCAAAGCTCTTTGCCGCCTGACTCATTCCGCGCAGAGGGCTGATTATTCTTTCACTGATAAAGAATATCGCGATCAGAGCGGCAAGCATTACCCAAAGACTGGAGATGGCAACGGTTTTGATAAGTACCTCTGCAAAATCGCTTATCGATTCCATATCACAGCAAACGATAACGGTTCCACAGACGTAATTGTTTCGCAAATAGATCGGCGTGGCGCTGATAACGTGCGGAGTATCGAATATTCCCTCGAGGTTATTGAGGACCGATTGCTCAACGCCGTTGTTTATCTCGTCCATCAGGGAACGAGGTATCTGAGCACCGTTCTGGTAATCATATTTTTCATCGGGACGTGCAAGGAGTATGACACCGTCGCTGTCGGCTATAAACACGGTTACCGGGAAATTTGCCATTGCCTTGACTGTGTTTATCTGCGCGTCAATATCGGTTTCGTAATGATCGCAAAATGTTGCAAAGCTTCCGCTTGATCCGAATTTTTGCAATTTGGTCTGTATTCCCTGCCCCAAAGATCCTGCCGCTGCGGAAACGGCTTCGTTCTTAGAAGATTCCGAATACCCGTCAACCAGCGTACCAATGATGGCAAGAAGAAGGATAAGGCTTGTCCCTATTATTACCATAAAGGTCACGATATATTTAACATAAATACTTTTAAACATTTCCTTCTCCTTTCCGAAATTTTAAAAAGAATACGCCCTGTTCGGGCGTATTCTTGTTCAGGATCAGTTGCCTGTCAATTCAAACTTGTAGCCTACGCCCCAAACTGTTTTGAGCACCCATTTATCGGATACGCCTTCAAGCTTTTCGCGGAGGCGCTTAACATGTACATCAACAGTACGCGAGTCGCCAAGATAATCAAAGCCCCAAACCTTGTCAAGAAGCTGATCTCTTGTGAATACGCGGTTATAGTTGGAAGCCAAGAAGTAAAGCAGTTCAAGCTCCTTGGGGGGGATATCAACACTCTTGCCGTTGAGCTTGAGCTCGTACTTCTGCTTGCTGATCTCGATGTTTTCGAACTTGATAACCTCATCGTCATCGGGATCGTCATGGGTATTGCAACGGCGGAGAACCGCCTTGATGCGCGCAAAGAGCTCGCTCATATCAAAGGGCTTAACAACGAAATCATCCGCACCGAGCTCGAGGCATACGACCTTATCAACAACCTCTCCTTTAGCGGTGATCATAATGATAGGCTTGTTTGTAAATTTGCGGAGTTCTGTGCAAACATCCTTGCCGTTCTTACCGGGAAGCATAATATCAAGGAGAACAAGATCGGGCTCGTATTTCTTAAATACGTCGATAGCCTGGTAACCGTCCGGTGCAGTGCGTACCTCGTAGCCCTCCTTTTCGAGGGATGTTTTCAGAAGGTCGCAAATATAGCTGTCATCATCGACAACAAGAATTTTGGTATACATTTTTTCCTCCTATGTTAAGTTTTGGACTTGCCGTTGCCGCCCGACATTTGGGCAAACTTCGGCATTTTTATACTTTCCCTTATATTATATCACATAATTTTGATTTTGCAAATAGTTTTTTCAAAAAAATGTTCATATTTTTCGCAAAATTTTAGTATTTTTTGCACTTTTGCTTGAAAATTTCACAATTTTATTATATAATATTAGGGCTAAACTATTTTTTATCGGAGTTACAAATGAAACTTGGTATCGTTGGACTGCCCAACGTGGGCAAAAGTACACTTTTTAACGCCCTTTGCGGCGGCGGTGCGGACTCGGCTAACTATCCCTTCTGCACCATAGAACCTAACGTCGGTGTCGTTCCCGTTCCCGACCCCAGACTCGATGCGCTGGCTGAGATGTACACCCCCGAAAAGTACACCCCTGCGGTTGTTGAATTCTTTGACATTGCAGGTCTTGTAAAGGGAGCTTCCCAGGGCGAAGGACTCGGAAACAAATTCCTCTCGCACATTCGCGAGTGCGACGCGATCCTTCACGTTGTTCGTTGCTTTGACGACGACAACATCATTCATGTTGACGGAAGAGTCAACCCTATTTCCGACGTTGAGACCATCAACTACGAGCTTATCCTTTCCGACATCGAGGTTGCTGAAAGAAGACTTGACCGCACCCGCAAGGCTATGAAGGCTGACAAGTCGCTCGCACCCGAGGCGGCTTTCCTTGAGCGCCTTATCGAGCATCTCCAGAACGGTAAATCCGCACGCGGAATTGAGATGAATGATGACGAGCGCATCATGCTCGCAGACATGCCCCTTCTCTCGGCAAAGCCCATCATTTACGTTGCAAACGTTGATGAGAACAGCCTTGACGAAGATCCCGTGCAGAATCCCCACTACGCAGCTCTCAAGGAGTTTGCAGCAAGTGAGAATTCGGGCATCGTTTCGATCTGCGGCGGACTTGAGGCAGAGCTTGCTGAGCTTGACGGCGAGGAAAAGCAGATGTTCCTTGAGGATATGGGACTTGCAGAGTCGGGTCTTAACAGACTCATCCGTGCAGGCTACGATCTTCTCGGTCTTATCAGCTTCCTGACCGCAGGACCCAAGGAAGTTCGCGCATGGACTATCCGCAAGGGAACAAAGGCTCCCGGTGCGGCAGGAAAGATCCACAGCGACTTTGAGCGCGGATTCATCCGTGCCGAGATCGTTGCATTCGACGACCTTATGCGCCTTGGCAGCATGACTGCCGCAAAGGAAGCGGGTCTTGTTCGAAGCGAGGGCAAGGAATACGTCATGAAGGACGGAGACGTTACCCTCTTCAGATTTAACGTATAATAATAAAACCGCCGAGCCAACTGCCTCTGCGATTTGTTTTATTTAACTTCGATCTTACCGTCTTCGATAATGATCGTCAGCGAGTTCGCGGGGATGGTGACCGAGGTGTTGTTCTCTTCCTCATCAATATCTCCGATGTCCTCGGGTTCGGTTGTTTCTTCCTCTGCGGTAGTTTCACCGTCAGCAGCTGTATCTTCTGCGGGAGCGGTGGTTTCGCTTGACTCGGGAAGGGTTTCCTCGGTTCCGGGAACCGAAGGAGTGGTTGAGGGATCACCCGAAATGGGCGCGTTGAATTCAACATAGGAATCGGCATGGTTCTCGCCGAAAACGCTGATGGTATTTCCGAGAGCCTCAAACTTAACATCGAGTCCCGCGAAATCCTCTTCAACTCTGTCATAAACGATATCACCCGACTTCGCCTCGATATACATAGCGCGGGAGAAGGTGGTATCGGCAATCTCGATAAAGCATTCGCTCTTGGGCGACATGATGCGAAGTTCATCGGTGACGGTGTTCTTTATCTCGATGTTCGAGCTTACAGTCGATTCGATCTGAATTGAGGAATCTGTCGTAACGTCATCGATCTCTACAACACCGGTTGCAAGAACTATTTTATAGTCACATTCGGTCTGCATGTGAGAAAGAGTAATATCTCCGTCGCCGACGGTGATGTTGAAGTTGACGAGATCTGCTTCGTCGGTGAGATACACGTTAAGTATCTGCGCCTTTTTCTCGTTGCCCTCGATGAAATCAAAGAGATAATGCAGATAATCGCGGAATCCGCCGAAATTGATCTTGAAATTCTCAAGGTCGATAATACCTGTGATTCCCGAGTTATCCGAAATCTGCAAGGTGGAACGTCCCGCCTGAATATTGTAGGAGTTATTCATAAAGTTAACGAGCTCGATCTTGCTTTCCTCTGCGCCGCCGATGACGTTAACATTTACATCGCTGACCTTGATGACGATCTTTTTAAGATCCTCTTCGGTGAAAACCTGAGTTGCAACGTAGTTATCGTCTTCATCGCCGATCTGCGAGAAAAGCCCTATGCCCTGCTCGGTTGCAAGCGAAGAAGCTGTTATGCAGAGCAGAAATCCGACGCACGCAAGCAATATTGAAACTATAAGAAATATTACCGAGGTTGGCTTCATAATTCTTCCACAGCTCCTTTCAATACCTGATATCCGTTTCTGATTCCTCTGAATCCTGCACGGAAGAGACGCGCGAGAAGCTTCATTATAAAGGGAATGAATCTTACCGCGAAATTATAAACGAGAATGCCGATGAACATAACGGCGGCACCGACCATAACGCCGAGACCGATCTCGAAAAGTCCGACGGGCAGATTTCCCGTTATCAATTCGACAACTCCGTAAACTATTCCGACTATTGATATTAGTGCAAATACGGTTACGAACACTACCAGAACTGCTATGCAGGCGATCATTGCGAGAGCAAGAACCACCCAGAATCCCAGATAGAGCACAAATGCCGTAAGGATGAGGGCTACAGCGATCGGTATCGTTATAACGAGAAGCAGCACATAGAGCCACTCGTTTCCGCCCTTCTTACTGTTTTCGATCTTTTTCATTTTCACCTTTTGATTGTAGGGGATATATTTTTCGATATCCTCATTTTCTTCGTCCGCGATCAAATCATCCGAGGGAGATTCCTTCACAGCTTCGGGCTGTGATTCTACGGATTGTTGGTCTTGTACCTCTGCAGGCTGCTCGGAAATTATTTCTGCCGGCATAGGCTCTACCGCCGCGGGAGCTTCCTCGTTTGCGGCAACTTCTTCTGCGGGCTCTTCTTGAACCTCAGGCTCAGGCTCGGGTTCGGACTCGATAACTATCGGAATAGCCATTGTCTCGGGCTCCTCTGTCTCTTCAGCCTTATTCTCTGTTGGTTCATCAGCGGGCGCAGGGGAATCTATAGCGGCGATCGCCGCGCTGAGCTCGTCCGACACACTTTCATCGTTTTCCTCGCTCACCATAGGCACGGGCGAAATATCGATGTCCTCGTGATTGCTGTCCGAGCTATCGTTGAGCATTGCAAGGATACCCTCTGCCATCTCGTCTATCGAAATATCGACGTCGTCCATACTCGATTCGGAAAGATAGATTCGAACGTGCTCGGTCTCCTTTTTCGCCGCAGCGGGAGTAAGTCCTCGTTCGATGAGGCGCGCCTGCAATAACTTCAAAAAATCATCTTTTTTCATAATATTCTCCGGATCTTTGAATGCTTTGTGGCTTTTGATAAATTTTTTCTGTTTTTGTCAAAAAACAGGTGAAAAATTCAAATATTTGTGATATAATATATGCGTGCAAGGCAATAAAGCCATTTTTGCACATACTTATATTATATTATAGCAGATTTTAAGAGAGATTTCAAGATGCGAATGAGAAAAAAGAAGCATTCGGCAGAAAGAATTGAAGCATGTGCCGAATTTTTGCTTAAAAACCCCATAGATTGCTTCGAAAAAGAGGAGGAGATCTTCGGTAAAAAGTGCCCGATGCTCCTCGAGATCGGTTGCGGCAAGGGTGACTTTGCCCGCGGACTCAGCAAAATGTTCCCCGATCACGGCATTATCGCGCTCGAGAGAGTGCCCGACGTTGCTATGTTTGCGCTCGAAAAGGCGAAGGCAACCGCGGATGAGCGTCCCGACAACCTCAGATTCATCATCGGAAATGCAGAATACCTGAACGACTGGTTTGCACCGCATACGTTTGATTGTATCTATGCCAACTTCTCCGATCCCTGGCCGAAGAAGGGTCAGCATAAGCGCAGATTGACAGCGCCCGGTTTCCTTGCAAGATACGAAAAGCTTCTCGTCCCCGGCGGAGAGCTTCACTTCAAGACCGACAACGAGGATCTTTTTGATTGGTCGATCGAGCAGTTCAAGGAATATGGGCTTGAGATCACATTCTACACCCGCGACCTGCACGCAAGTGAGCTTGCCGCGACTAACATAGTAACCGAATACGAGAAGCGATTCACCGACTTGGGGCAGAAAATTTTCTCGGCTCACGTTAAGTTTCCCGTAAAGGAAGCAGAATGATGGCGGAGATTATAAACGAGCCCTACGGCGTTCTGATAATCAACAAACCGCAAGGTCCCACGTCGCATGATATTGTCAACCGCGTGCGCCGCCTTTATTCAACCAA
>JAZORB010000023.1:0-8406 GCA_045656385.1 Eubacteriales bacterium
TGACGCTGACGCGAGATGCACCAGTCGGCGCGCTCACGGATTATCTGAACCATTCTCTCGCCGCCCCAAGCAGGGAGCCAGGTTACGGGCTCGCAAGCCGCAACAGCAGCATCCTTGAGGCCTGCAACAGAGCAGAACCACTGGGGAGTTGCGCGGAAGATGATAGGATTCTTACATCTCCAGCAGTGAGGATAGGAGTGAACGGTGGTCTCGGATGCGAAGAGAGCGCCCGATTCCTGCATATCTGCGAGAATAGCCTCGTTCGACTTCTCGTAGTACATTCCCGCATACTTGCCTGCTTCCTCGGTCTGATAACCGCGGTCGTCAACGGGAACGATGATGTCGATATTGTATCTCTTACAGGTGTTGTAGTCATCCGCACCAAAGCCGGGAGCGGTGTGAACACAGCCTGTACCGCTATCCATTGTTACGTAATCTGCATTGACAACGATACTGTCGCGGTCAAGGAAGGGATGGCGCGCGGTCATGAACTCGAACTCGCGTCCGGGCATAGTGAGAACGGTCTCGTACTCCTCGATGCCGCCTGCAGCCATGGTCTTTGCAGCAAGAGCCTCTGCGGTGATGTAGCACTTACCGTCAGCGGCGCGGTTTACAACGTAGTTCTCAACGGGGTTGAGAGCGATTGCAAGGTTGCCGGGGAGAGTCCAGGTAGTGGTGGTCCAGATGATGAAATAGGTGTTGTCGAGGTCAAGACCTGCGAGCTTGCCCTTGTCATCGTTTACCTTAAACTTAACGAAGATGGAGGTGCACTTGTCGTCTGCATACTCGATCTCAGCCTCTGCGAGAGCGGTCTCGTCGTGAGGGCACCAATAAACGGGCTTGAGACCCTTGTAGATATATCCGCGCTTGAACATCTCGCCGAAAACGCGAACCTCGCGAGCCTCGAACTCGGGAGCCATGGTGATATAGGGATGCTCCCAATCTGCAACTACGCCGAGGCGCTGGAACTGTGCGGACTGCTTATCAACAAAGTCCTGCGCGAACTTGTGGCAAGCCGAGCGGAACTCCGAGATCGACATCTTCTTGCGGTCGAGCTTATTTTTCTTGATGATCGCGGATTCGATGGGCATACCGTGGTTATCCCAGCCGGGAACAAAAGGAACGCGATAGCCTTCCATGATCTTCGACTTATTGATAATATCCTTGAGGATCTTGTTGAGCGCGTGACCCATGTGGATGTTTCCGTTCGAGAAGGGAGGGCCGTCGTGAAGCGCGAACTGGGGCTTGCCCTCTGCATTTTCGAGCAGACGGTTGTAAAGGTCTTTTTCCTGCCAATACTTGAGCATCTCGGGCTCACGCTGAGGCAGATTTGCTCTCATCGCAAAGCTTGTCTGGGGCAGATTGAGTGTACTTGTGTAGTCCTTGGACATAATGTGTATATCTCCTTAAAATTATGTAATTCAGAATTGATTTTAAATTTATTTTTTGAGTCTTGCGCGGATAGCGTCAAGAGCGCTCTTCATATCGTTGAAGGAAGTGGGAGCGGGCTTTTCTGCGGGCTTCTCTTCCTCGGCGGGAGCCTCGGCTTCTTCAGCTTCTTCGGTTGCCTCTGCTTCGGGCTCTGCCTCATCGCCGCCAAACATTTCGTTCAGCTTTGCGGTAAGATCCTCTTCGCCAACCTCCTCGGCAGGCTCGATCTCCTCTGTGGGAGCGTCGAGTCCGGCAAAACGGATGAGCTGATCGGCAATGCTGTCTTCTTCCTTATTCTCTTCCTTTGGAGCCTCTTCGGGTTCTTCGGGAGCTTCGATATCCTCGATGACCTCGGGTTCATCAATGACCTCAGGTGCTTCGATCGTTTCGATCTCCTCTGTTGTTTCGGGTTCTTCTATGGTTTCGGGCTCGTCCTCAAATTCGGACATAAGAGCTACTTCTGCAAGAACATCGTCTTCCTTTTCCTCGATAGCCTCGCCCTCTTCTTCCACGGGGAGCTCTTCTGCGGGCTCGTCCGCGAAGATCATGGGAATAACGTCGGTGGGCACGCCGTCAAGCTTGTCACCGAGGGCGTCGATGGCATCAAGAATGTCCTGAGCTTTATTATTTGCAGATGTTGCAACAAGGCAAGCGGATTCGCTTGCTGCCTTTGAAGCCTCTGCGGCGGCTTTGATCTCTCCCGCTGCACCTGCCGCTGATTCGGCTGCCTCAAGGGCATCCTCGGCAGCATCGCGTGCCTCTTCTGCGGCAGTTTTAGCCACCGAAGCAGATTCCTCCGCCTTCTTAGCCGAAATAGCCGCGTCGTTGACAACGCAAAGAGTGTCGTTGACTGCAATTTTAATAGAGTCGATCTTCGCCTCGAGGGCGGTGATCATCATCTCGAGACCTGCAACGGTGTGCTCGAGACCCGAAAGATCGACGCTTACCGATTCTGCGGGTGCAGCCTTCGCCTCTTCGCGAAGAGCCGCGATCTCTGCCTTGAGATCGGCATTTTCCTTATAAAGACGTCCCGATACCGCAAAAAGCTCGGAAAGCGCGGCATCTACGTTTTTCGGGGAATAGCTTTCGCCCGAAAGAGAGTATTTTTGTTTGAAATTTTCCGGAATTTTCATTATTTCTCCATTCTGCCGCGAGGGCATCAAATTAGCATGGGGATGCTGCCGAGCAGTGTTTGAATCATTGCCAGAAGGATCGAGGTCAGGAAAAAGGAAACGTCAAGCGGTGACCCCTGAAACAAATTGAACCTCTGAAGCAACAAACGCACGGGCATTATAAAGGGCTCGGTAAAGAAATAGAGTACCATTGCGAATTTGCTTTCCTCGCCCATAAAAAAGATCGAAAGCAGAGCTCTTATCAGCATGGCAAAAAGCACCGCCGTGAGGATCAGGTCAACGAAATTGACCGTGAGTATCAAAAAGAGTTTCAAATATTATTCCGCCTTTCGGAATATCAATAGTTATATCCGCCGATACCGCTGAATCCTGCAAAGCCGTAGCCCTCATCCTCGGGAGCGGGCTCTTCGGACTCTATAACCTCCTCGGCAATTTCCATGCTGTGGGGAGAAAGCATATAGGTGGTCTCGGAAACGGGCTGGATCTGTCCGCCGATGGCATAAACAACACCGGTGAGGAAGCAAACGAGATCGTGGGATACCTCCTTGGTTGCATGCTCAAGGTGAATAAGAACAGGGTGGTTCTCCATAAGTGCATTGGCAATGATCTGACCGTCGGCAAAGGTGGTGGGGCGGATGAGCTTCATCTGCATGGGGGCAGACATGGATGCGCTGAAGGAAGGTCTTGCGGGAGCCTGAGGCTTCGGAGCTGCGGGCTTTTCCTCCTGCACGGGATCTGCATAATCCTCTTCCTGGCCGTAGTAATTGGTGTCAAAATCCTCTTCTTTTGCAGTTTTGATCTGCTTGTTAAAAATATTAAGAGATGCCATTTTTTAATCCTCCGATTTATTTATCATTTGTTTTATTTTTCAAATTCATCATGTCCGCTGTCGTTCTTCCGAAAACACTGCTGCCAAGGCGGACGATCGTTGCACCCGCACGTATGGCGGGGCGGTAGCTTTCGCTCATTCCCATAGAAAATATGGGTTCTCCCTCTTTACCGAGGATATTTTTCCAGACGTCGTTGCCGATGTCATAGGTTTCTTTGAAATATTTATAATAATCTTCGCTGCACTCGCACTTCGGAGCCATTGTCATGAATCCGCAAAGCTCAACGTGCGGGTATTTTGCAAGCTCGAGGCAAAATTTCGAAAGTTCCTCGGGCATCAGACCGCTTTTCGATTCCTCACGCCCGATATTGATCTCGGCAAGAACGCGAGTCGTGATCCCTCTCTTTGCCGATTGCTTTTCGATCTCCTCGGCAAGCCCGAGCGATTCAAGCGAGTGGACAAGCGAGACCTTGTCGATTATCGACTTCACCTTGTTTCTTTGCAGATGGCCGATGAAGTGTATCTCGACCCGATTTTTCATGCCCTCGTAATGCTCAATCAGGGTGTCGGTGCGGTTTTCGCCGATAACGTCAAGCCCGCGGTGCTCGCAAAGAGCGTCAAGCTCCTCGGACGTGGCATATTTTGCGGCTACAACAAGCCTTACGCCCTCGCGTCCTGCCTCGCGGATGCCCTCAAGAGCGCGGTCATAACGCAAAAGCAGCTCGTCAAATCTATTTTGTTCACTCATATCAGTCAAGTGCCTTTCCGTGATATAGATCCCTACCCGTCAGAATGATCTGCTCAAGATCGTTCAGATGATAGAAATAGCGCAGAGTCCTTCCCTTCGGTACGGGAATTCCGCCGTTGTCATATATCGTTTTTTCAAGCCCCAAGCCCTCCGCAAAAGCGTGAAGCGAGGAGTAATCGTCGATCTTTCCGTGATCCGAGAAGCCGAGCGAGGTATAAGTCAGCGGCTTGCCGGGCTCGGCATCCGCATAATCTGCGGCGATACAATATCCGTCGCCCTCAAAGATGACCTTGATCTGCCTGAAAAGGACGTAGCCTCCGCCAAGCGTGTAGACCCCCGTCATTCCGTCATAATAACGAACCGAGGAGAGCGGGATGCGGTAGCCGTGATAGGATGCATATTCGATGCTGACATCCTGCGTTCTGCGGTAAGTGAATCCCTTCGGCATCTCGCTGCTCGAAAAGATCAGAAGTGCCTCGGCGCGGTCGCCGTCGTTATCATGATCGTCAAGATCGAGCACCAGACGCTCAAGATACATCGTGAGCATCTTTCCGCTGTTGTCGTTGAAGGTGATGTTATAATCTCTTCCCTGCTCGAAGCCCCTCGCCTTTTCCGAGTCAAAGGGCAGGCAGAGATACCATTTCGGGTTGTCGAGCATCTTTCCGACACAGCCCGAGGTGTCTGCGGGAGATTGATTTGTCAGCTCGGCAAATTCGCCGAGAGTCATATTTCCGAGAAGCGCAGGGTCGAAGACAGTCTCGTAGCCGTCGCAGTCGCGGAAGAAGTATCCCACGCTGTCGGCATTAACGCTTCCCGTTTTTTTGCCGTAAGCGGCAACAAGTCCGCTTCTTTCGGCATAGAGCATGCTGATCTTGTTTTTTATATCTCCCGATCCGTTTTCAAGGGCATCGATTCGCCCGAGCGCGGAAAGGAAGGAATCCGAGATCGCAGCGGCATCGGCATATTTGCCCTCGGAAAGCAAAAGCATTATCTCGGCATAACCCGAGCCCGCATCGCGGAGTGCTTCGGGAAGCCCTGTTTCGATAACGCCCGTGTCCACGATCGATTCAAGCAGATCGATCTCGCGGTCGATCTCGGCTATCCGATCGCGCACTTCGTCGGTAAGCGACGAATAAAGATGGCAGATCAGCTCGTTGACGCCGATCCTCTCGCCGTCGGCAACCATATAGTCAGGTGTGCCCGAAAGCTTGGTGCGAATCGGGATTTCGCTTCTGACTATATAACCGACCCCGCGGCGGTATTCCTTTTCGGTAACGTCATAGGCGGGAGTCGTCGTGATATCGGTGGTAAAGGTCTTTACGGTGTGGTAGCCGAAATAGAGCACCAGCCCCACCGAGGCGGCGGCAACCGCCAGCGTCAGAAGCGCCGAGAAGAGATAGGAAAAGTCAAAGCCGAGTTTTCGCTCTTTCTTCTCATCGGGGCGTCCGCTATTCACTTTTGTTATATCCGAACGCCGCGCAGCAGCAAGCGATACTTTATCTTTTCCTTGTTTTTTCATTAATATTTGCTGTTTTTCGTATTTTATTTATCATTTATCGATCCATTCCCGAATGCGGCAGCAAAGCACCTCGGTCGGGTCCGGAATATCGGGACGAAGCTCGACGGTTTCAATATAATCCTTCGCGCCGAACCAGGTCACCTGCCTTTTGGCATACTGTCTTGTAGCGATGCAAAGGCGCTCGCGCGCGTCGGAAAGCGACATCTCGCCGCGAACGTATCCAAGAATCTCCTTGTATCCGATCGCCTGCGCGGCGGTGGGATTCTTCTCGAAAATGCCCATCTCGAAGAGCTTTTTAGTTTCCTCAAGAAGCCCCGTGGCAAGCATTTCGTCAACTCTCGCCTCAATGCGAGCATACCGCTCGTTCATATCGGTGCGGCGAAGCTCGAAGGCGAGAAAATCATATTTTGCGGGCGAGAGACGAGCATCAAGCTCGCTTTTTTTCTTGCCCGTGGTTTCAAATATCTCAAGCGCGCGGATCACGCGGCGGACGTTGTTTTCGTGTATCTTTGCGGCACTTTCGGGATCGACTTCCTGCAAGCGCAGATGAAGCGCATGCGCTCCAAGCTCTTCCGCTTCTCTCGCAAGACGCTCACGGACGTCGCTTCTGCCGCCGCATTCGTCGAAGGGACGCTCGAAAAGCAGAGTGTCAAGGTAAAGCCCCGTGCCTCCGCAAATGATGGGAAGCTTTCCGCGCGAAAGAATGTCGTTTATGGCTTTTTCCGCATCTTCGGCATAGTCGGCGCAGGAATAGGGGCGCATCGGATCGACGAAATCGACCGTGTGATGCGGCACGCGGGCAAGCTCCTCGGGGGTGGGCTTTGCTGTGCCTATATCCATCTCGCGATAGATCTGCATCGAGTCACAGCAGACGATCTCGCCGCCAAGCCTCTCGGCAAGTGCGATGGCCAGTCCCGTTTTTCCCGAGGCAGTATGTCCGACAACGGCAACTATCTTTGGCTTTGTCATTTCTTTATCGGATTATTCGCCGCGGTGGAAAAATCGTCGGGGTATCTTCTATCCTTGCCGAAAAGCTTCTTTTTCGGCATCGAAACGAGCTCGGTGGGAACGTAAGGTCCGTAGGGCTCCTCGAAATACGCAACGCCTTCCGCGATCTTCTCGCCCTTTTCGGCGCAATCGGGGATCAGCGAATAGTAGGGCTCACCAAAGGTGCAAGCAACGCCAAGCTCAAGCGGCACGCCCTGCCACCACCAGGAAACAACTCCGCTCTCGCCGCGGCTGATCTGTCCGAAGAAGCCGCCGACAGTCAGAGTCAGCGATTTAAGAAGTCTGCGGAGTGCGAATTTCCATTCGTCTATCTCATAAAGAGCATCGGGCATGCGGATCGAAATGCGGTTTGCGCGAAATCCTGCGCGCTTTGCCTCGGCACGGTTCGCGTCGTTGATATGAACGTGAGTGACAGGATTCTGCGCGTACCAGATCGGCGCGGGAGTGTCCTTCAAAAACTCAACAAAAGCGTCCTTATCGCTATAAACCTGCTCAGGAGGCATATCCTTTCCGTACTTTGACGGAAGCGCAAAGGGCAATTCCCGCTGGAGCAGAGAAACTATATTCTCATAAAGCTCGGAAAACTGCTTTTCGCAGGGGAACCAAACCGAAAGCGTGAGCATCGGGGTGAATTCCGTTATCTGCGGGGGCAGAAGCTTTTCGGCGCAAAAGGCGATCGGCTTGCCCGTTTCCTCAACCGCACCGTCAAGCGAGCCCGCAAGCTTTAGCGCAAATTTGCGCGCGTATTGCTCCGAGCTTTCGAACTCATAGTCCGAAAGGCGCGCGTGAACAAGGTGGCAGATGCCGTCAAGCGAGAGAAGTATCTCCGCGGGTATCTCCTCGCGCGTTGCCTCTCTATTGTCGATCAGCTCAAGTGTGCAATCGCTGATCTTCGGCAGTCTGAAATCCTCGTCCGGAGCAAGGCGGGACCAAATTTTGAAATCTATGACTTTTTCCATTTTTACTCAATAAACATCGCATCGCCGAAGGAGAAGAATCTATATTTCTCGCGGACGGCGGTATTGTAGACCTCGAGCATCTTTTCGCGCTCGTAGAAAGCCGAAACGAGCATCAGAAGCGTCGATTTGGGAAGGTGGAAATTTGTTATCAGCGCGTCGGTCGCCTTGAAGCGGTAGCCGGGGTAGATGAAGATTCCCGTGTCGCCGCTGATGGGATGAACGATGCCGTTCTCGTCCGAAACGCTTTCAAGCGTTCTGCACGAGGTAGTGCCGACGCAGATGGTTCGTCCGCCTGCGGCGCGGCGGCTGTTGATGATATTGGCGCTTTCCTCGCTTACCGAGATATATTCGGTGTGCATGATGTGCTCGCCGATGTTCTCCTCCTTGACGGGACGGAAAGTACCCAGACCTACGTGAAGCATTACCGGAACGATCTCGACGCCCTTCGCCTTGATGCGTTCGAGAAGTTCGGGTGTGAAGTGGAGACCCGCTGTCGGCGCGGCGGCAGAACCCTCGCGCTTAGCATATACTGTCTGGTAGCGGGACTTATCGCGAAGCTTCTCCGTGATGTAGGGCGGCAGAGGCATGACGCCGACCTCGGAGAGCATATCGTAAACGTTCGCGTAACAATTTTTGTCGTATTCAAGTCTGACGAGACGGTTGCCCTCTTCAACAATATCCTCAACTGTTGCAACAAGGACTCCGTTTCCGAAGACCATCTTCATTCCGATTCGCGCGCGTTTTCCGGGCTTTACAAGAGTTTCCCAAAGATCGTCACC
>JAZORB010000024.1:0-7664 GCA_045656385.1 Eubacteriales bacterium
GCCGAAGCTCTCGGTATGCTACTCGACGCGGGCACCGAGGCACAATTACGCCTCTCGCGCGGAGGTATGAGCGGTGCGCTCAGCACAGCTTGCGACGGTCTGCGCCGTGAGATCACAACTCTTCTTGAGGATATTTACGCCCGCGTGGACTTCCCCGAGGAAGATCTCGGCTCGATCTCGGACGACGAAGTCCTTGACCGCCTTTCCGTACTGATCGCATCGGCAAGGAAGCTTGCCGCGACCTATTCGACGGGCCGAGCGGTCGCCGAGGGCATTCCCACCGTCATTTGCGGACGCACGAATGCGGGCAAGAGCACGCTTTACAACCTCCTCGTCGGCTCGGACGAGGCTATTGTCACCGACATTGAGGGCACCACGCGCGACATTCTGACCGCGACCGTTTCATACGGCGACGTCACTCTTCTCCTCTCCGACACCGCGGGTCTGCGCGAAACGGCGGAGGAGGTTGAGCGCATCGGCATTCGCCGCGCCGAGGAAAAGATAGATTCCGCAGAGCTTGTTCTCTTCCTTATCGACTCCTCGCGCACGCCCTCCGAGGACGACGTTGCCCTTGCCGAAAAGCTCTCGTCGCATAGCGGAAAGGTCATCGCGATCCTTACAAAATCCGACCTTGCGCGCAACGAAGAAGCCGAAGCTCTCGCCTCGCGCTTCGAGCTTTGCGTAACGCTTTCCGTCAAGAGCGGTGCGGGATGCGAGGAGCTTGAAAAGCTTATTAATCAGCTCTTCATCGACGGCGAGCTTGACACCGAGCGCGACGCCGTCATCTCCTCCGCGCGCCAACACGACGCACTCCTGCGCGTTATCGACGCACTTACAGAAGCTTTGTCTTCTCTCAATGACGGCTTCCCGCCCGACGTTGCCGGCGTTTGCCTTGAGGACGCCGCCGCAAGACTTTGCGAGCTCGACGGACGCGGACACGGAGCGGTGGGAGCGGATATTGCGGATGGAATATTTTCGCGATTCTGTGTGGGGAAATAATTCTATCTCGCTTCGCGAGAATGATTATCTGCCTTCGGCAGAATGATAATCGGCTTCGCCGAATGATAATTTGCCTGCGGCAAAATGAAGGTGAATTTCCGCAAGCGGAAATTTCCATCTTAATAAAAGTCAACAGCAGTGGGAAGTTTTGATCAACCTTTTTCAAAAGGTTGCGAATTCTTAAGGCAGAGCCTTAGGTCGAGCTCCGCAGAGCTCGAAACTCCCTTGCGCTTCGAACCGACTGCGCCCCGCAGGCGGTTCGGAAGGAGTAAAACCTCCCCTTGCGGGAGGTTTTCGCTCCTTCGCCCTATAAAAGCTAATTATTCATAACTACCGCAATATTTGTCCTGATTTTACCCCGAAAACGTAAGTTTTCGGGGTATTTTTTCATTATTTGTCCTTTATGCTATTGATTTTTCTTGAAATATATAGTATAATTAAATTAACTATATTATAACGGAGGTTCATCCGATGAACAACGATTTCACTTCAACCTACGAATACACCGTCGAGCAGAAGGCCGAGGGCAAATTCCGTCTTATGAAGATCGCCTTTTTGGCGCTCTACATTCTCTATCCCATCATATTTATGGCAGTTCTGTTTATTATTCAACTGTTCCAGCTCTTCGCACTCGTTGCGGTTACCGAATGGATGCTCGTTTACTTCACCTGGAAATACACAAAGCCCGAATACGAATATTCCGTCACCTCGGGAAGAGTCACCTTCTCTGTAATTCACGGCAAGCGTTCACGCAAGGAAATGCTCAATTTCACAATCAAGGAATGCCTGCAGATCGCACCCGCAACCGAGCGTGAATGGATCGAGCGACTTGAGATCTACGACCCCGAAGTAACCTACTCGGCAGTTTCAAGCGTCAATTCGCCCGACAAATACTACGCCGCTTTTGAGACCCCCGAGGGCAAGCGCTGTGTTTTCTATTTCGAGGCTACCGAAAAGATGCTCAAGCTCTGCCGCAACTATAACTCCGCACACACAGTCATTACCAAGGTACGCTACTGATGAAAAAAATATCCTCCTTTACCGTTGACCACGACCGCCTCGAGCGCGGCATTTACGTCAGCCGAATCGACGGCGACATAGTCACATATGACCTTCGCATGCGCCGCCCCAACGCGGGCGACTACATCACTCCCCTCGCCGCGCACTCGCTTGAGCATCTGCTTGCAACCTATATGCGCTCGGGCGAGGCGGGAGAGCGCGTGATCTACGTTGGTCCCATGGGCTGCAGAACCGGTTTTTACCTGCTTATGTCGGGCGGAACCGAGAAAAATGCGGAAAATTTTGCCGCTCTTTGCACAGCCTTTGACAATATTCTTTCGCATGAGGGCAAAATGCCCGGTGCCGCTCGCCGCGAATGCGGAAACTTCCGCGCTCTTTCGCTGAAGGCAGCAAAGGACGAGGCGAAAAAATACATAGAGGTGCTTGACGAATTCCGCCGCGCGGGCACTCTTCCCACTTTTGAATACGAGGGCGGAAGATCGGGTATATAATCATGAAAAACACTAAACTTGGAATTATCGGAGCAATGGAGAGCGAGGTTGAGCTTCTCCGCTCACTTCTTGAGGACAAAGAATGCCGCAAGGTCGGCAAGCACACCTACTACACGGGCACTCTTTCGGGCACGCCCGTGGTCATCGCGCGCGCGGGAGTCGGCAAGGTCAACGCCGCCGCTTGCACCGCCGCTATGATACTTGAATTTGCGCCCGAATACATCCTCAACACCGGCGTTGCGGGCGCACTCGGCAAGGGTATCACCGTCGGCGACGTCATCATTGCCGACTGCTGCGTTGAATACGACCTTGAATACGGCGCGCTCGGCGACAAGCGCGGTGAGATCTTCTATCCCGATTCGACCTCCGAGATCGCTATGCCCGCCGACGCCGAGCTTTCCGCAAAGCTCGAGGATGCGGCGCGTGCCGTATCGGGCGGTGAATTTGAAGTCAAGCGCGGAGTGGTTGCGACCGGCGACAAGTTCGTTTCGAGCAACGAGACGCGCGAGGACATCCTCTCCGCCTTCCCCGAGGCGCTTTGCTGCGAGATGGAGGGCGCGGCGATCGCGCAGGTGTGCAGGCTTTATTCTGTGAAATTCTCCGTTCTTCGCTCGATGTCTGATTCGGCAGACGGCGAGGCGGAAATGGATTTCCCCACCTTCGCAAAGCTTTCCGCCGACCGCGCGGCAAAGATCGCGGCTCTGCTCGCAAAAACACTTTCTTGAGGAATTGAAAATGAAATTACCGATCAAGTATCACGACGGAAAAAGAATAGAAACCATACGCGCCACAATTCGCGCATCGGCTCGCCGTTACAGCGCGCGAACCGCAATTATGCAGAAATTCGCGGGCTCATACCGCGAGATCAGCTATGCAGAGCTCCTTTATAAGGTCGAGGGACTCGGAACCGAGCTTCTTGAGCGCGGATTTTACGGCAAAAAGATCATTATTTACGGCGAAAGCTGCCTCGAATGGGCAACCGTATTTCTTGCGGCTGTTTGCGGCATTTCGGTAGCCGTTACCGTCGACAAGGACATCAACTCCGTCGAGCTTGCAAGGATCGCAGAACAGACCGACGCCATGGCAATATTTTATTCGCCGAGGCTCGAGGAAAACGTCGCACCCCTTTCGATCAAGAAATTCTCCTTCAACAGCCTTGAGGCACTCATCGAGGAGGGCACAGCAAAGCTTGCTTGCGGAAACACAGACTATCTGCGCCTTTCGATCGACGAGAGCGACCTTGCCGTTATCAGCTACAACAAAAGCCAGTCGGGCGAAGCGAAGGGCGTTATGCTCTCGCAGAAGAGCATCTGCTTTGACCTTGGCGAGCTGACAAAGACCCTCCTCTGTTTTCCCGATGACGTGTTCCTCTCTGTGCTCCCACTGCACCACGTCTACGAAATGACCTGCGGATTCCTCTATCCGCTGATCTCGGGCGCTTGCGTTGCCTTTTGCGAGGGATTGCGCTATATTTCGAGAAACATTCAGGAGGTCAGACCGACTGTTATGGTCTGCGTTCCCTATCTGCTTGAAACGATCTACCGCAAGATAAAGAACAACATTCACAAAAAGGGCAGCGAAAAGCGTGTCCGCGCGGCAATAAAGCTGACCGGCTCGAGCATTTCGCTCAAAAAGCGAGTTTTCAGCGAGATACACGACTCTCTGGGCGGCAGACTGCGACTCTTCGTTTCGGGCGGTACCATTGCCAACCCCGAGATCATTCGCGGGCTACGTGAGCTCGGATTCCGCACCGCGCAAAGCTATGGACTCAGCGAAAATCTGCCCCTCATCGCGATCTGCTCCGACTTCGCCTACAATGACACGTCGGTTGGCATCTGTGTGCCCGACGGCGTGATTGACGTTTACGACATCGGCGGCGACGGCATCGGTGAGATCCGCTACAAGGGCGAAAATATCCACGCCGGAATTCTCGGCGAGGCCACAAACACCGCAGTGCGCGACGGTTGGCTCTACACCGGCGACCTCGGTCGCCTCGACCGCGATGGCTTCCTTTACATTGCAGGCAAGAAAAAGAATATGTTCGTCACCGCCTCGGGCAAGAACATCTTCCCTGAGGAGCTTGAGGAGCTTCTTTGCCGCAACCGCTTCGTAAGCGAGGCTGTTGTTGTCGGATACGTCAACGAAGCACGCGAGGATTACGACATTGTTGCCGTTCTTCACCCCGAAATCAGCGAATTCGAGGAGGCCTACGGCAAGCATTATTCGCGCGGACAGGTGGATGCCGAATTCAACCGCGCTGTCGAGGAGGTCAACCGCATCTCCGCTCCCTACAAAAAGATCCACTTCTTCGTCACCAGACGCGAGAGCTTCAGCACGTCCTCTTCGCGCAGAGTGCGCCGCTCGCAGGTTGCCGACGAGGCACGCGCGGAATATCTGCGCAAGCTCGCAAGATCATAAAGTAAGGCAATTGTAAAACTGCGTTTTACAATTCGCCGCTTGCCAAAATCAAAGATTTTGGCAGCTCCCCTCGGCGCGCGGACTCGCTTTGCTCGTCTTGGAGGTGTTTTTCGGTCGGCAAAGCCGCCGAAAAAACGAATTTTATTAAAATTTGCTTTTTTTACAATCTACTAAGAATCATAAAGTACATAGGAGATTCACAATGCATATTTCACTTGCAGGCAGACTCGGAAGCGGTAAAAGCACGCTTGCCAAGATCTTTTGCCCCAAATACGGCTTTGAGCATTACTACACCGGCGCAATCATGCGTGCGCTTGCCGAAGAGCGCGGAATGAGCGCGCTTGAATTCAATCAGATGTGCGAGAACGACCGCTCCGCCGACTACATGATCGACAACAAGACCACAGAGGTCTCGCGCGAGCGCCGTGACGACAAGATCCTTTTCGACTCGCGCATGGCTTGGCACTTTGCCGAGAACTCCTTCAAGGTCTACCTTTACGTGCCGATCGAGGTTTCGGTCAAGCGCATAATGGGCGACGCCTCGCGCGGAAACGTTGAGGAATACAAGGACGCCGCCGACGCAGAGGCAAAGATTCTTGCGCGCATGCAGTCGGAAAGCCTTCGCTACAAGGAATTTTACGGCGTTGACAACCACGATCTAAATAACTACGATCTCATTCTCTGCACCTCGAACATATCCCCCGAGGAGGCAGCGGACACCATTTGGCGTGAGTTCAACATCTATCTCAAGGATCCCGCGGGTTATCCTAAACCTAACAAGCTTTACATGGAATAAATGTTGCTAGTCGCTAGTTGCTAGTTGAAGGTAGCTTTTTGAGCGGAGCTCAAAAAGCAAAAATTGATCAAATGGAATATATTTTGTATTTTTTCAGGCGGGTGGGAAAGTCGCTGGGCTGTTTGCTGCTTCTCTTGACCATAATAATTGAGGGCTGGCTTGTGATCGGAGTCAGGATCAACTCGGAGCCGCCCGCGGTGCGGGAATACGTGATCGAAAGCGACAAGATCTCCTCGACCTTGACGATTGTTATGCTTTCCGATCTGCACGGCTGCGAGCATCCCACGCTGATCAAGCAGGTGAAGGAGCTTACGCCCGATCTCATTCTTCTTTGCGGCGACATGATAAACCATCACCACGAAACGGGCGAGGATATTCTCGTCACGGCGGCGGTTGTCAAGGAGCTTTGCAAGATCGCGCCCACTTATTACTCGCTCGGCAACCACGAGCTTGAGCGCATCGGGCTTCACGAGAGCGACGCCGTCAAGCGTATCACAAGCGAGGGAGCGATACTGCTCGAGCGCGATTACGTTGACCTCGAAATACGCGGAAACGCCCTGCGTCTTGGCGGGCTTTACACTCCGAATTCCGCAGAAACCGCAAAGCCGAGCGCCAATTCGGTCGAAGGATTTCTTTCGGACTTTTGCTCGACCGACTCCTTCCGCATTCTGCTTGAGCACCGCCCCGCGTCCTTCACCGACGCCATCTTCCCTGCGGGATTCGAGCCCGAGCTCATTCTTTCGGGGCATTTGCACGGCGGACATGTCATTCTTCCATTCCTCGGCCCTGTTTACGGGGCAAATTCGGGATTTTTCCCGAAATATGCGCTTGGCGCATTTGAGCTTGGCAATTCCACGCTCATCGTCTCCGCAGGTCTTTCGACTGACAGGCACATCATTCCCAGGGTAAACAACCCGACAGAAATCACAAAGATCACATTGGAGTAAAATTATGAAAAGAGAAAACAAACCCGTCATCGGAATAACCAGCTCGATGTCGGACAGCTTTATAAGAATGCGACGCAACTACTTTGACGCCGTACTCGGTGCGGGCGGAATTCCCGTATTCATGCCTCACACGGGCGGAAAAGAGGACGCAGAGAAGTTTCTCTCATTTTGCGACGGAGTGCTTTTTGCGGGCGGCGACGACGTTGACCCCAAGCATTACGGCGAGGAGATCGCCTTTGACAACGTCGAGACAACTCCCCTGCGCGACGATTTCGAGCTTGCGCTTGCAGAGCTTCTGAAGAACGACACCCGCCCCATCCTCGGCATTTGCCGCGGCGAGCAGCTGCTCAACGTCGCATTCGGCGGAAGCCTTTATCAGCACATCGACGGTCACCGCCAGGAGGAAAAGGGCGTCATCAATCTCCGCACGGCGAAGATCAAGGAGGGTAGCTTCCTTCACGAGATCGTCGGCGAGAGCGAGATCAAGACGAATTCCTTCCACCATCAGGCGGTAAAAGCAGTCGCACCCGGATTCATTGCCTCCGCAGTTGCCGACGACGGCACCGTCGAAGCCATCGAGCCCGCAGAAAAGACCGAGCGTTTCTTCCTTGCCGTTCAATGGCACCCCGAATATTTAGTCAAAGTAGATGCGCCCGCAAAAAAGATCTTCGATGCCTTCATCGAAGCGGCTAAAAAGGAATTAAAATGAAAGAATTATTCAAAAAATACCGCGAGATAATCGTTTACATCATCGTCGGACTCATGACCACCGCCGTTGCATACGGCATTCGTCTTGGAATCATCTACGGATGTGCGCCGATGCTCGGCATCGATCTCGGAGCCGAGGGCGGCCGCGCCGCCGTTCTTCGCACAGTTGCCGTTTCTATCGGCTGGGTTGCGGGCGTTATCTTCGCCTTTTTCACCAACAAGGCGTGGGTCTTCCAGGACAAAGTCAGCGGCAGACGCGCCGTTCTGATCCAGTTCGGCGAATTT
>JAZORB010000025.1:0-41210 GCA_045656385.1 Eubacteriales bacterium
CATCCGCTTCCAAAAGACCTCTTTCCATTCGTGATCTTCACGATAATCCTCGAAGTTTTCGCACTCTCCGTCTTCATCAATACTGATGCAAGGGCATCCGCACACGCTTCCGTCCGTCAGATGCTTGCAGTCATCTCTCCAACATAAAACTTGTGTCATATCTCATCCTCGCTTTCCTCGTCCATCCAAGCGCAGTAAACGGTAGTTCCGCCCCACTCGGCGTTGTTGTAGTCGATATCTTCCTCGGCTCGCTCTTTTGCTATGAGCTCCGCTTCCTCACGGTCATCCGCTTCAATATCGTCATAATCAATAGTCAAACGGACACCGACACTTACATTCCAAATCATTTCCCGTCCTCGCTTTCCTTAATGTCATCAAGCAAACCGATAAGAGTGTGAATACCTCTCTTGCTTTCAAAACCCATAATTTTGCCCGTTCCTGCATAGAACTGAAACAACTTATCATCGGATTTTCTGCGACAATGAAAATGTCCAGTTATTTCATTCTTCAAAACATATTCAATATTATGTTTTTCAAACTGTTGAATAGCATATTGTATTCTATTCGGATTGTCTGCAACTCTTTTTGCGTGGTGCTCTTTGGCATACTGTTTAATACCTTCGAAATCTTCCTTGCTCATCTCATTTCCTCCGTGAATTTCTTTTTGATTTCGGCAAACTGTTTCACCCAACTACTTGGTAACAATCCGATGCATTTAATTGTAACAATCCGATGCATTTAATTGCTTCAATCTCCGCAAAAATCTCCTCGGCAACATCGGATGCTCGGCGGTAGCCTGCTTTGCAAACATCTTCCGCATAAAGATGAATCATGCAAACGCGATGGGCGTCACAAGGCACACAATCATCTGTGCCGAAGCTTCGGCACATTGTTTTTCCTATCTCCTCAATCTGCTTTTCCATCGTCCGCTCCTTTCAAAGTTCTCTCCGCTTCCTCGCGGTTGAGAAAAACGGTTTTTCCGAAGTCGGTATCCGACACCCATTCGTATCCCATTCCGCGCCAATCGAATGCGTAGGTCAGCCCGTTGGAATGGATGCAGATCTTCTTCACTTTCTCCTCGCGGACTCTGCCGCCGCCGAGGATGTAGATTGTGTCGCCGATCTTCGCTTTCGGCACGATCACGCCACAGGCAAGAAGGTAGTCGGCAAGCTCGTTATTGTCAAGCAACTGCAATTCATTCTTGCGCGGTTGCTCCTGATCCACGCCGTAGACCTGTTTTTGGTCTATCATTTTTATCAGTCTGTCTCTCATAGCTTCCTTTGACCGCCTGCTCACTTGCAAGCGGTCTTCCTTTCTTTCAAATTGTTTTTATGAGTAAGTGAATGCCCGAAGGTTAAAACGCCGTAGAGGGCAAAATTTCGGGCGCGTGGAAGATGCTCTAAGCCGTACAAATTGCCTTTTCAAGCTCGGCAACCGTTGTCAAAGGCTTCTTATATGCCATATCCGCGCAATTCGCTCTGATAAGCGCCGTAGCAACGGGAGGGCACACTGCGTTACCCAGGCGTGCTATCTGCTTTGCCTCAGAGTATTTCTTGCCGATATGGCGCTCAATGTCGATTATGTAATCCACCGGGAAGCCCTGCGCAAGCTTCAGTTCCTCAGCCTTCAGCATACGCATACCAATATCACCGATGAAATAAGGCGTGCCCGCTATCTCGATAATCAGGATCTCATTTTCCTTAATGGAATAATCCGCATACTCGTTGAGGAGCTGGCGTACCTCGTTCCAATGATAGAGATCCTGGGCGTTATCTACGGGGAGCAGATACGTTTTGATTTTCGCAAAATGACCTGCCGAGGTAGTGAGAGTAGGCATAGGCTCGTCAAGGCTCTTACCGTCCATATTCTTGCGCAGCACACAAAGGTTGCTCGCGCAGAGGTAATGCCTGGGAAGAGTCGTTACAGTAGGGATAGGCGCATCGCTCTTGCTGGCGTGATCTGCGCCGCCGTAGTAATGCACGATGTTTGCGGCTACAAGGGAATTATGATCTTTTGCCGTAACAGTAGGAACGGGATCGCCCGCGCCGCTTGCTTTCGCTCCCTCTCCGCTGAAATACTTTGATAGGTAGGGAGTAGTGAGATATTGCTTGCAGGAGGATACAACCGTAGAAACAGGCTCGTTCACGCTATTTACGCGGGGAGCTTGATTCTTGTTTTCTCCGTAGCCGATAGGTGTTAAGTAAGGTGTTACCGCGCCAAATCTCGTGGCGCCGGGCATAACGGTATCAAGCGGCTTCTTCGCATCTTGCCCGAGGCTATGCTGCTGAAACTTCGTTAAATACGGAGCTTCCACCGCAAAACACGCCTTGCCGGTCTGCGTATTCATAGGCGCATCTACGCCGTGCACGCCCGGACCGCTTTTGTGTGAACATTCCACAAGGGCGGGCGTAACAACGAAGTGCTTATTTACTGCCGTTTGCGTTGACAGAGGCTTGCTAACGTCTTGCGGCGGATTCTCGTAATTCGCCTGCACCAAGTTAGGCGTAATCAGGTAGTGATGATTAGCGCTCGTCTGAGTGGTCATAGGTCTATCTACATCCTGGAGAGGATTATCAAAATTCATTTCAAGGATATAGGGCTTCGGATTCTTGATAACGAATTTATCAAGCCCTCGCGCCACTCTGCGCAGGGTGTTCTTAACGAGAGGCTTTTTGCGCTCAAAGATAGAGGGGCAAGGGATGCTCCAATCAATGCACTCGGCTGCGGTACGGTAGGGCTTCAAGCCTTTGCCTTTGCCGTGCGTCGCCTTCGGGAATACAATGGGCTTGCCATCATTTCTCGCAACGAGGTAAAAGCGTTTGCGAATAGTTGGTGCCCCGTAATCACAGGCACGAAGCACCTTGTATTCCAGATTATAGCCAAGACCTTTGATGAGGCGCTGCTCCTCAGCACTTCCTCGCTCGATTTTCAAAAACTCGCAGGCTTCTGCAAGCGCGGGACAATCGGGAGCTACACCGTCTGAGATCATACCAACGAAAGCCTTGAACGTTTCGCCCGAGCGCTCAGGATCAGGGCGGCTCTTGCCATCTGCATCCACAATAAGCGGACCCCAGGTCTGTATCTCTTCAACATTCTCCATAAAGATACATCTCGGCGCTACGCTCGACATAGCCCATTTGACAATCACCCAGGAAAGCCCTCTGATCTTGTGCTCTACGGGCTTATTGCCTTTTGCCCGAGAGAAGTGCTTGCAATCGGGAGAAAACCAGGCTATACCGACAGGTCTGCCGCCCGTAACCTCCTCAGGGTTGATGGCAAATACATCCTCCTGGTAGTGTGTGGTGTACGGATGATTTACAGAATGCATAGCAATCGCATCCGCATCGTGATTGATAGCAATATCAACAGGTCTTCCAGTTGCAAGCTCGATGCCTACGGAAGCACCGCCTCCGCCCGCAAAATTATCAACGATCAACTCATTGAAAAAGTTATCCTGATACATTTTTCTCTTTCTCCTTTTCTTTGAATTTCTCATAGCTATGCTGTACGGCGCGGTTGAAGAAGTCTTCTGTGTCGAAGTTGCCCATACGTTCCTTTTCGCGCTTTGCGCTATAACATCTTATCTTATCTTGTCTTATCTTATCTTGTTTCGTTTCTGTTACAGAAACAGGGGTTTTTGTTACAGAAACAGGATTTTGGGGCATGCTACCGCCGACCCCTCGCTCTTCTTCGAGAAGCCAATACTTGCTTTTATCTACCTTGTTCCTTGCAGTGGACTTGGAATAATCCTCCTGAATTTTTACAGAGGTCAAGACGCTTTGCGACAACAGATCCTTATCAAACATACCGAGATCGGCGCAATAGTGGGTGACTTGTAGCACAAGGTCAACGGATGGTATCCACCTTCCCCCGACTATTCGCTGAACCATTGCCGCGACTTTATTCAAGGGGAACTCCAAATAATATCCGTTAGCGTAGATGAGGTCTAACAGGACTTCATAAATCACAACACCGCGAGGGCCGAAGTCCATCAGCAAAGAGATGATGTCGGGATTGCAATAAAATCCTGTGTCTTTTCGGTAGAATGCCAGCCCCTGCTTGTGAGGTCTTGGCATACTGTTTTCCTTGCCGCCTGCTCACTTGCAAGCGGCATTCCTTTCGTTTTCTTTATGCGGTTGAATAAGTAGATGCAAATACGGCTTCGTGCCGTACAGGGCAAAATTTAGGCGTTGTATCGGTACACCTCGTAGGGGGGCAGGCCGTACACGCCCGCGAGGGCTGTGACCTGCTCGGGAGTCGGGATACACACACCGTTTTCGAGCTTTGAGAGAAGCGGCTCGTTGAAGAACGGTATCTTCTCGCGGATCACCCTACAAACGTCGCTTTGCTTCATATCCTTCGAGAGCCGCGCGACCTTCAGGTTGTTCCACACCTCGATCTGCGTTGAGGTGTTCAAAAGACGGTTGCACTTTGCAACGGGAGCGAATAGGCTTTTGCCCTTTGCAAGGCACTCTTTCCGATACCTATCGATATCGAGCTTGTCGTCCGTACGGTAAAAGCCCTTGCTTTTCGAGGAGCGGATGAGGACGTAGTCATCGCCGTTGTCCATGCACGATAGGCTGTGCAGGATCCTCCTGACTCCTCTGTAGGTCATGTTCCATCGCTCCATCAGCTCGGGGTACGTGACCGCGTCCTCCTTGCTTTGCGGAATTGAATTCCAAAAATAATCAATGTCGTTCATACGTCCTCCCATTTATAGCCGCGCCGTGTCTTCACGACGCTTTTTTTCGAGACAAAGCGAATCCAAAATGCTTGCACCCGCTTCTTCGGCACCTGCGTCGAAACTCCGTTCGTGATCTCCTTCGTTGTGACGGTGTACCCCGTCGCCCGCATCGTGGATAGGATCTTCTCGAAGTACGGAATGAACGCCCTATACTCGCGTTCCATCTTCTTCTCCTCCCGCCGATCGTACTCGCGGCAGCAGGGGTAAGAGCAAATATATGTAGGATTTGAACTCTTACCTCTTTTGAATCTCCACTCAACGGTCGGAAAGAATTCTCTCCCGCAGATCGGACACGTCTTATCCCACGGGTAGTCCTCAGAAAGGAAGGGAGCTGTCATCTTCCACCTCCTCAAATTTTGGAGGGGCGGCGGCGGGAACGTTACTACCGATGTACGGGTCATCGTTCTTCCTTTCTACGAAGGTCACCTCGTCGGCGATCACCTCCGTGACTGTGATTTTCTGTCCGGTTTTTTCATACTGACGGTTCTGCAGATTGCCGAGGATCAGGATCGGCATTCCCTTCTTGAAATACTTCGAGACGAATTCTCCCGACTGCCGCCAAGCGACGACGTTGAAAAAATCCGACTGATCCTTTGACATTTTTCTTGCGACGCCGATTGAGAAGCGGCACACCGCCACACCCGACGTCGTTTGCTTCAGCTCCGGGTCGGCGGTCAGGTTGCCGATCAATATAACCTTGTTAAAGCTTGCCATTGTTTCTCTCCTTATAAGTAATTTTTTCCGAAATCCTTGATAAAATCTTCCCGCGTGCCATAGTGCTTTTCATAATACCGTTGGCAAAGTCTTCGTAGGTACAGCTCCTTCTCTCTATCACAATGCACCGCCTCATCCGACGCGGTGTGATGGTATGTACACAACCATACCAAGAAGCCGTAGTATTCCGACTGCTTCTTGTACGGATGGCGGAAGATGTGGTGTGTCACTACATCCGTCCGTCCGCAAAAGAAGCACTTTTTCTTGTTGATATGCCTTAGCGCCATTCATCAAGCAACAGCGACACAAGCGCGGGCGGCTCCGTTGGGATGCCCATTTCCTTTGCCTCGTCGATCAGGAAATTGATCAGGCGCGTCATCTCGGCGGTGTTGTAGGTCGATGAGCCGAAGTAGTTGTGGACTCGCTTGTACCCGGGGAGTTTCGAGTCGTCAACGACCTCTGCAAACCATCCGATCCCCTTTTCTCCCCAAACGCTCTGCCAACGCTCAACGCAGTCCTCGCGGATGGGCGTCGCCTCCCACACGCCGACGTTCTTGATGGCGTGACGGTAAACGTCCTCTTTCGTGAGTCCCGCAGCCTGCGCGATCTTCTCGCACATCGTCCAGCAGAGGTCGTTAGCATTCCGCGACCGCTTATTACGGTGGATCTTGATTGAGATATCAAGATATCTGTCGCCGATCCTGTCGAATTCCTCGGCAAAGTCGTTGTCGATCCTGATAGACAAGATCTGTTTCTTGGTCTTGTAGTCAACCTGCAAGCCGTGTAAGGTACCGTTCAAATCCGCTGACATTCGGCGTCCGTCCTTTCTTCAAGCATCTACAGAGGTATTTCAGTCGGGGTAGGTATTCCTTCTCGATCCACCTCTTGTCGTATGCGATATAGTGAATGCTGATGTCCTCATCATCGATGGGTAGGAAATAATTCAAGTAGTGCCCCTCGCTCATCTTATGAATGACGATGGCGAGCTTCTTTTTCGCGGCGAACATCTCGACTTGCGCTTGTTGCCAATACTGCTTGGAGATCTTCACCTCACCGAGGCACTTGACCTCGTAGATACACACGCGATCTTCACCGTCGAGGTTGACGCGCAGGCGGAACTTCTTGATGCGGATCTGTCTGTCCCTCTGTTTGATTCCGAGATGGTCCAAGATGCGATGCTCGTAAACCGTACCCGCTTTCGTGTAACGGTTTCCGCTGAAATTACTTTTGACGGCACCCACCTTGACGAGCCACCATTTGCGGAAGGTGTCGGTGTCCCAATTTCCCATTATGTAATGGGTATCGGAAGCACCGAACCATCCCGCGCGGGATTGATCCTTTATCATAACTTAGACTCAAGCCACGCGATGCCCTCGAAGTAGGTGCTCATGATCGCGTTGACGTTCTTTTGCGAGATGTTGTTATTCTTGCAGAAGGTGTCCATATCCGTGTGCTGGAGCAGAGCTGTCAGCTTCTCCTGCATCCTCTTTTGGATGGCGCGGATATTGTGGAAGGACAGGTCTTCTCCGTCGTCCTCTTCTTCTCCTGCCCACAAAGACCAGCCGAGACCTGTTTCCATCGCAACCGTCTTCACGAACGCTCTCTTATGCGCCTTGTCAATAGCCCTTTGGTTGAGGCTGTCATCGTAGACTACATTCGCTCCATCGAGAAGCGGGTAATCGTATTCCCATTTTCGGTCATCGATCTCGACCTCGATTCGTACGAAGTAGCATCCGCACTTTCGGGTCGCATCGTTCTTCGTCAGCGTCTCAACTTCTCTTGAGCAGATGAGGTAAGACCCATTCACCAATATCGGACGGAATGTTACGTGTTCCGCGCCATGCTCGTGAAGCAGAGACTTGCACTTAGCCCACGGCAAGTAGGTAAGCATCTTTCCACCCGTCGGCTTTGTCTCGGTGTATGGCTTAACGTCGATCTCCCGCATTTCTTTCCAGCTCTTTAACATTCCTGTTCCTCCAGCATCTTTTTCGCTCGGGCAATTTCCGCTTGGGTGAGCCCTCTGAATTCTTCTCCATCCTCGGCGAGAATCACCATGTTTCCGACAACCACGTCGGCAGGGAAAGCGATGTTCGGTTCCATCTCCAAAAACTTGCCGTCCTCGTTGCAGATCATCAAGAGACCGCCGAAGTGAACGACCTCGATGTGCCCCCGCACAAGCCCTTGCAGAGCTTCAAGGGTGTTGTCGATGACCCTTTCTTCGGGTGGCTTTCCGACCTCTTTATAGAGGACGCGGATGCGGCAATTACAAGCCTCGTTTGCGTCGAGATTGGCGCCGCAAAATTCACATTGTTTCATTTTTTGTTCCTCCTATTGACATTTGAAATAAAAGTGATATAATAGAAGGCGAATAGGTGGGGACTTATTCGCCTGCGGCAGGATCGTTTTCGGACGGCTTGCCGCTTTTTCTTTTGGTTTCCTGTGCCATTTTTCTTTCTCCTTTATGTTAAATATTTTAAGAAGGTATCATCAAGGCAATCGCGGCAGTAGATGTCGCCGTTGATCTCGTAAAGATCCTCGGACTCTATCCCACAGCAATCGCAAGCATCCGCGTCAACGCGGCGGGCGAGGGTGCATTCCTCGCAGTAGATCTTCCCATCGATCTCGTATGCGCGCTCCTCCCAAATCGTCTGACCGCAATGGCGGCATTTTGGGCACTTTTTTTCAGCGCGCGAGACCTCATCCATATGAAGTTCAAGGTAGTATTCGTTCATCGTTTTTTCCTCAGTTCGCGCAGAACGTCAAGGATCTCGCCGATGCATGCGTTCGCCTCGACCAGAGCTTGACGGGCATCCTCAAGCGGCTCGTTGTGTTCCTTCAAGTAGATGATCATCTGCTCGTAGAAGATCTTATCCCCTTGATGCTTTTCAAGCTCTTCGCGGAGCTTCTTGGGATCTCCGCCGCACCGCAGAACGGCTAAGTGCGCAACCATATCAGCAGACTCCATTTGCTCTTTCCTCCTTCCATTTTTCCATTACTTCAAGGCGAACGGTAAAGCCCTCCATCGCCTTCGCGATCGTTTCACGCGCCTCTGCGTCTGACTCCTTGTAGATCTCCCGCATCGACTTAATAAAGGCGCGCGTCCTCTCGATCTCCTTGTCGACCTCGTCAGGGTGACGCTCACACCATCTGCGGTGCGCCTCGGTTCTCCAATCGTTCACGCCAGCACCATCCTTCCGTTCATGTTTGTGTACCACAGATAGAAGGTCACCGTGGGGATTACCATCACGCGGTATCCTCCGTCTTCTTTTTGATACGCAAAGCCGAAGGGCGCGTTTCCTCTCATCAGAGCCGCCTTCAATCCCTCGTCGTTCATACCGAGGAAGACCGCGACCTCCGCGAGAGGTAGCTTTGTCGGGTGTCTTTCAACAAGGGCTTCAAGCTCCTCGATCTTCTTTTTGATAATCTCCATGTTGTTCTCCTTTGTAATAGAATAGGTGGGGGATTGTGCTTTAAGCACAGCCTGTCGGCAAAAAAATAAGGTCGTCTACAGATACGCCGAACACGGAAGCGAGCTTCTTTCCTGTCTCGATGTCAGGAACGCTCTTGCCTGCCTCATAGTTTTGGATGGTATTTTTTGACTTTCCTACCTGTTTTGCCACTTCCTCTTGGGTCATCTTCATGTTGACCCTTGCAGCCTTCAATGTAAGTTTCATGTTTTCCTCCTTCTTTCGAGTCTGTGCTTTAAGCACAACCCAATAATAACACAATGTTTTTCACTTGTCAATACTTTTAGCAAAAATTTTTTGGTTTTTCTGTTGACTTTTTGTGCTTTTGGTGCTACAATAAGCCCGAGAGGTGATAAAGATATGGACAACAAGAATGTTTTTGCCGCCAATTTAAGAAGATATATGGAAGCAAACGGAAAGAGCCGAACGGATATAAGCAACGCACTGAATGTAAGCTATTTCACCGTATCGGATTGGGTGAACGGAAAAAAATATCCGAGAATGGACAAGGTGGAATTGCTGGCAAACCTCTTTGGAATCCAAAAGTCCGACTTGATCGAGGACAAGCAACAGGAGCCGACAGAGGAAGAAACCGTATCCCCCGACGAGCAGATGCTCCTTGACCTATTCCGCCTTGTCCCTGATGAGCAGAAGGATATGGTGCTTTCGATGATCAAGGCGGCACTTGGAAAATAATTTTTGGAAAACAATTCAAGGAAGTAGGCTTTATGTGGTTTATTATTATTGTTGTTGTAGGTATAATCATTTGGATGGTGGTTGCCGCGTTGAAATCAGAATCCAAAGAAAGCGATTTACGATCAGATCTTAATGACCCGCGTGTTAAAAAAATTGTTGATGATTTTTGCGACTCGTGCTTTAATTCTATTGAAAGCGCGTGGACTTTGATGGAAGACGAAAAACTTTGTCGGAAGTTGCATGACAACGAGTCAAACATTAGGAGTCTCATACAGAAAAAAACAAGGTTGCTTTTTACGTTAGGTTCATCCGAAAAAAGAAACGAATTTTCTTTCCTTATACTCATACAGGGATTTGCCTATTCTTATTATCTTTTGCTTGATTTGCAATATTCTTTCCCTGAAAACGTTGATGAAGACCAGATCACGCAAGCAATGGCAAAGGTTCTTTTGGACATAGGTTTTTCTGCGGATGGAGACACAGACTTAGACGAATTGATATCACGCAGGGGAGAGATTGTTCGCGTTACGCTTGATCGTCTTAGAATGCAATATAATGCGAACAAACAAAATGGGCGCATTCCTTTGGGAAGCATAATGGCGAACATTGACAAGGACCATCAAATTGAAAAAATACAACTTGACGGCATCTTAGAAAGAGTCATCCAACACATTAAAAACTCAGGCAGACAAGTAAGAGAAGCGGCATTTTACATAGCCGTTCCGATCAAACTGCTGCTTGAGAAGGCGGAAAAGATTGAGCATTACGGAATGAAATCGCCGATACGCGGTGAGCGCGCGATCGTAAATGCCGCCGTTTTTTTGATTTTTAGATTGCGATCTATAATGGAAGATTTTTACGATGATGCGTTTATGCTTGATTTCGATGAAATGGTTTTGCCAGTTATGCGGGCTTTCTTTCACTCCGAACTTTGCATTGATATTGTTAAAATAACGAGGATCACCGTATTCTCGCTGGACGAATACGAGCGACTGTCCTATGGCGAATCGAGCGAGAATTTTGACACCCTTTACGAAAAACTATACGAGCTTATTGGCTACAGTCCCAGTGGGTTGAGAGAGACAATCGAAAATATCATAGAAACTCAACGGGATTATTTCGAAAATGCAAAATAACAGTCCGTCACAACATACTACAAACAATTGTAATGACTTTTGTAATGATATCATAATATCAAAAAAAGAAACCCCCTTTCGGGGGATTCTCTTTATACAACGACGGTCACATACAATGGCTTTTTTGGGGATATGATTTCCACGATGATTTTTATCGCCGTTTCGAGCGCCTTTCTCGGATCGGTGTGTTCCCTGATGGTCTTGAGAAGCTCTTTTTCTTTTTCAGTCATTTTTCGTGACCCTCCTTTTCTTTGATCCCATTATAACGCACACGAATAAAAATCGCAATTGCCAAAAACGCACTTTCACTCCTCGCATTTTCCGAAATGAAAAGACAAAAAATAATATAAAAAAGGATAAAAACGCAAATGAGCAAGCAACTTTCTATCCCCGCAGGGGCTGAACAATGGCTAATTAACCTGATCGAATTAAAAAACAGGACAGACGTGACGATCAGACAGATCGCCGAGAAGGAAAACTTGGCGGAAAAGTCGGTTCAGAACGTGTTTTACGGAAAGGCGAAGAATCCCGGTGTCGATCTCGTCCGCAGGATCGTCCATGCGCTCGGCGGTTCTTGGACGGAGATCTTCGCGGAAACCTGCGCTGTCATCGGCTCGCAAGACCTCGCAAGCTTACAAGAGGAAAACGCCGAGCTGAGGGTTTGCATCGACGGCTTGAAGATTGACCTTGAGATGGAGCGGAAGAAAAATGCGACGCTTGAAAGCGAAAAAAACATGCTTACAGTCAAGCTTGAGTACGAACAAAAGATAAATAACCTCCACGATATCTATGGGAAGCTGTTGCAGAGGACGGAGTAATGCCAAGACCGAAAAAGTCCAACCGTTCCGACGGACGGTATGAGATCAAGCGCCCTGTCTCCGTTGGAACAGATGGGAAGACGACGAGAAAGTCATTTTACGGAAAAAACAAAGACGAGGCGCTTGAATCGTATCGCGCCTTCCTCGAAGAAGAAGAGAGACACAAGCGCGAGAGGGTGAGAACCCCGTTCCCCAAATGGGTAGACGAGTGGCTATACACCTATAAAGAGCCTGACGTAAAGCCGACGACCTTCCTCACGACTTATGAGAGACCATGCCGCAACTACATCATCCCCTACTTCAAAGACGTGTATTTACAGGACATCACACCTCTGACGATCAAGTCGTTCATCAATTCGATATCAGACCGCTCTCAATCGCTCCTCGATAAGATCGTCATTTGCCTGCGCGGGATCTTTGAGACGGCGATGGACAACGACTTGACCTCAAAAAACCCTTGTAGAAACATCGATGCCAAGTCTCGCGCGACAAAGGGTGAGAAGCGCGTCTACGATAAGGCGTCGGTCGACTTCCTCTGTTCCTCCGACCACAAGTACGGTCTCCTCGTCCACATACTTCTGCGGATGGGACTCCGCTGCTCCGAGCTTTGCGGCCTGAAATGGGAGGACGTCGATTTTGATAAAGGGAGGCTTACCGTCGAGAGGGCGTTGACGACGGAGGGCGGGCGCGTTTACATCGGCGACCCCAAGAGCTTCAATTCGAGAAGGACTCTGCCGATCCCGGATGACCTCTTGATCAAGATGAGGGAGGATCGTGGGGAGGGTTTTATAGCGATGCTGAACGGTCACCACATCACGCCCGATCACTTTGCCGAGCGTCAGCTTGAGGCGTTCTATAACTATATGAAGGTAGACAAGGATCTCCGCCTCTCGACGCACGAGCTTCGGCACACCTGCGGCACCCTGCTCTATGAGGAAACCCGAGACATCTACCACGTATCCCGCTTCCTCGGTCACTCGGACATATCGATCACGTCCAAGACCTACGTTCATTCCGAGATGACTCAACGGAAGGTAAATATCCTATAAAAACGAATTTATGTCGTCAATTTGTCGTCAAAAGCAAGAAAAAGCCTTGATATATCAAGGTTTGTGGTAGTGTTCAAATCTCTCCTTCTCCGCCAAAAAGAGTGGGTAGAAAGTACCTAAAAAGTGGGTACAATCTACTCACTTTTTCTTTATCTATAAGGCTTTTTCCTACTTTTTACCTACTTTTTACCTACTCTTTAAGTCGTCAAATTTGTCGTCAATTTTTATAAAAACTGTCGTCAAATGTCGTCAAAAGTGTCGTCAGAAATCTCGTCAGAAAAAACGCCGTTTTTTTCGATTTCAAAGTGGACTTCAATTCGCTATAAAAATATCCAATAAATGCCAAGAAAGAAAGGTCGAGGTTTACGCCCCTGCCTTTTTTATTTTTCCACAAAAATTATTTGTAGCATATCATTACAGTTTTTTGTAGTATAAAAATAACGCCATCCGAGTGATCGGGGGCGTTTTTTCTTTGTCCCACGCGCTGGGACTCTATTTTTCTTTTCAAAAAAGCATTGCACTGTGAAACCAAAATGATAAGATAAGGGCATAAGGAGGTGATAGCGTGGCTGTCCCTAAAAAACAACGAGAGGCAAACGGCTACTTTGCAGAGGGCAACGACCTTGCAAAGGAACACTATTTTCAGCCGGGTAATGACGGCGGCACAAAATACAAACCCGAATATGCCAAAAAGCTTATAGAGTATTTCAAAGATCACGAAGGCTTCCCTACGCTTGAGAACTTTGCGGGCATCGAGCTTGGTGTTTCGATCAACACAATAACCAACTGGGCTAAGGATCATCCTGAATTCGACGAGGCTGTTACGATCGCCAAGACCATCCAACTTGGCAAGATGCACGAGGGCACGATGATGAAGAGGTACGATGCGACATATGCGCGCTTCCTCGCCATCAATAACCACGGTATGACGGATAAGTCACAGGTCGATATCGGCAATAAGGATGACGAGGGCTTCAAGGTAACGGTGACGGTGGATGACTGATATCAATCTTCACATATCGCGGAAGCAACGCGCCTTCATAGGAGCAACGGCAACAGAGGTGTTATTTGGAGGAGCGGCAGGAGGCGGCAAATCCCACGGTCAGTTGATAGACGCGTTCCTATATGCTATGCGTTACCCTAAGAGCAAGCAGCTCATTCTAAGACGCACCTTTCCGGATCTGGAAAAGTCGCTGATTCGCTCCGCTTTAGGGCTTTATCCGCGCGATTTATTCACTTATAACGCAGGGAACCACGTCGGTCGGTTTATGAACGGCTCGTTAATAGACTTCGGATATTGCGCTACCGAGAACGATGTATACCAGTATCAAAGTGCGGAATATGATACGATCCGCTTTGACGAGCTGACGCACTTTACTGAATTTCAGTACATCTATCTACTCTCCCGTCTGCGCGGTGTCAACAAATTTCCGAAGCAAATCAAGTCCTCTACGAACCCCGGCGGCGTTGGGCACACGTGGGTAAAGGCACGCTTCATCGACCCGATGCCGCCGAACACCGTTTACACGGATACAAATGGAAACACCCGCGTGTTCATTCCCTCGCGCGTTGACGACAACAAATACCTAATGGAAAGCAACCCCGAATATAAACGACAGCTCGAAGCTCTGCCCGAAATGCAAAGGCGTGCGCTCCTGCACGGTGATTGGGACATCTTTGAGGGTCAGTATTTCACGGAATGGGACCGAGAGACGATGGTGATCCAGCCCTTCCCGATACCGAAGGATTGGCGCGTGTATCAGGCGTTTGACTACGGTCTTGACCGCTTGGCGTGTCTGTGGATCGCCGTGGACTCTACAAGGACCTACTACGTCTTCCGTGAGGAGTGCGAAAGCAATCTGCCTATTTCAGAGGCGGCAAAGCGGATGCTCGATATCCCCGAAGGACAGCAGAAGCCCTACGTCACCCTTGCCCCGCCCGATATGTGGGGACGGTCGCAGGAGTCGGGCAAAAGCAAGGCTGATTTGTTCTACGAGGCGGGACTGCGCCTCACCAAGTCCTCGAACGACCGAGAGGCGGGCTTGCTTGCCATCAAGGAGTTGATGAAAAAGGACGTAAACGGCGAGTGCCGACTGAAGATATTCTCGACCTGCCCCGAGCTGATCAAGTGTCTGCCGATGCTGCAGATCGACCCGCGAAAGCCGACCGACTGTATGACGCAGCCGCACGAGATCACGCACGCGCCCGACGCGCTGAGGTATGCCGCCGTTTATTGGTCACGCCCCGCCGAGGAGCAGGCAAAGGTCACGCGCCGCGCATGGACAGAAGATATGTGGCAGGACTACTACGCCGCCGATGAGGACGGCAAGAAATATTTGAAAAGGAAGTATGGTGAACCCCTATGATGATTCGAGGAAAAAAGATAGACTATTTCAAGGAGCTTCTCGACAGCACCAAGAACGCTCTGACAGTTACCTTCGCACAGATGGAGAAAAACTACAGGCAGTACGACGGAGATGACGAAATAGACGGCAGCACTCAGCCCGCCTCGCACACGTGGAATATCACGCGCGAGCTGATCGAGGCGAAGGTGAACACGACGATCCCCGCGCCGAGAGTGCGGCCGCGGCGGCTGACCGTTAAAACCGACAGAAACGCAAGAAGCGTGGAGATGCTCTGTAACGCCCTGCTTGACGTTCTCCCCGTTGAGGAGATGAATGACCTCGACGAGAGGTATACCTATATATTCGGCGGATCTGCGTGGCTCGTGGAGTGGGATGAGAGTAAGAGGACGCACGACAGCGTCGGCGACATCTCGGTGACTCTTCTGAATCCGCAACACGTTTATCCTCAGCCTAACTGCTACCGCGTTGAGGATATGCAATACATTTTCATCCGCTTTGACACCGTGCGCGAGGAGCTGGTGCGGCGCTACGGCGTTTCCTACGAGGACGCCGTCACCTCTGCCGGGGCTGAGACCGATCTTGAGCATCCCGACGGCGAGGACTCCGTGACCGTCTACGTATGCTATTATAAAGACGAGGATGACACCGTGTGTATGTTCGCGTGGTCGGACGACCTCGTTCTTGCCGATTACACCGACTACTACGCACGCAAGAGACGCTACTGCACGGTCTGCGGGAAGCGCGAGGAGCTGTGCACCTGCGAGAAGCCGAAAATTGAGCTTGCAAGCGACGAATACGAGGAGCTGAAGGAAAACATACAGCTTCAGCATTCCGCGCGTATACCCGATCCTATGACGGGTCAGGTGCGGGAGATCTTCGAGACCATCCCCGCCGAAACGCCCGTCCTTAACGCGGACGGCACGCGGCGACAGAAGAAGGTAACGGTGGACGTCCACGTTCTTGATGAACAAGAACAGCCTATCCTCGGCGACGACGGACTCCCGCTTGTGACGAAAGAAGAGCAGATGCAGGACGCGATGGAGCCGACAAGACTCCCTTACTACAAGCCGAAGTCCTTCCCCGTCATCATCCGAAAGAACATCAGCCGAGACAAGTGCCTGCTCGGTGCGTCCGACTGTGCCGCCATCCGAGAACAGCAGCAGACGGTCAACAAGCTGAAGAGCCGCGTCTTGGAGAAGCTGATGCGCTCCAGCGTCACCCCCGTAATGCCCGAGGACGCGTCCGTCGCCATCAATAATCAGGTGTTCGGCAACGTCATCCGCCTGCGCCCCGGGGAAAACAAGGGTCTGTACGGTGTGATCGACACCAGCGTTGACGTGTCCGTTGAGCAGATGCAGATGAACGTTGAATACGATAACGCAAAGCGCATCCTCGGCATCTCTGACTCCTATCAGGGTCAGGACAGCACCGCGTCCAAGTCGGGATACGCAAAGCAGATCGAGGTCGCGCAGAGCGTGGGTCGCCTTGATTCCACCCGCGTGATGAAGAACGCCGCATGGGCGAACATCTTCCGCTCTATCTTCGAGCTGTGCCTTGCCTACGCCGACGAGCCGCGCCCGATCGCGTACAAGGACGAATACGGCAAGCTTCAGAACCTGACCTTCAACCGTTACGATTTCCTCGAAATGGACAAGGAAACACTGCAGTGGTACTACGACGATGCGTATATGTTCTCCGTTGACCTCTCCCGCGCGGATCAGCAGGACAAGGTCACGCAATGGCAGCAGCAGATGACCGACTACGCGAATGGTCTGTACGGTCAGCCCGGCACGACCGACGCGCTCCTTGAGCTGTGGACGATGAGAGAGCAGACGCACTACCCGCACGCGCGGGATATGGTGGAAAAGCTCCGCCGACAGAAGGACGCGGAGATCATAGCAATGCAGAACGGAGGTGGCGTGAATGAAGAACCTGTACGACCTGACGGTCGAGAATAACGACAAGATCAACTCTCAGCTCTACGACGAGACGGGGATGGTCACCGTGCCCCTTTACGGTGCCGCCGCAGAGTCGGCTATGAGTGAATCGGAATACCTCGCCGCAACGGGCGGCACGAGTCACACGCTCTATAACCTCGAAGCGCAGAAGGATCTGGACGCGCAGGTCGCAGGGCAAAGGGCGCAAGCGGGCACGCTTTACGAGCTGTCAAAGCCCACCTACGGTGTAAAGGGGAAGCAGCTCTACGACCTCGGCGCGAACAATTCGGGGTACGCAAAGTATCTCGGCAACGCGAATAAGAAGGCGCTGAAGCAGAACCTCTACGCCATCGACGAGGGCGAGAAGGCGGCAAAGCAAGAGATCGCGGTGAACACCGCACAACTGAAGGCGCAGAACATCTCCAACTACGCTCAGTACATCTCCAAGTACGGCACCGTCCTTGACGACTACGAAAGGTATGAAAGTGAGAATTACAGTCCCGCGCAGATCCAACAGAAGCTCCTGAAGGACGGCTACACCGCCGATCAGATCGGCGCGGTCGATAGGCTGAAGGCGGAGCGAGACCTCATTCCCGAGGGGCAAGCGCCGAACCGCGACGATATCCTTTACGCTCTGCAGGAGGGCACCGTCTCGAAGGAATGGGCAGAGGGTCAGCTCCTCAGCTCCTACCTACCGAGCGATACCGCGAAGGTCGCCGAGGACGTGAAAAACGGGCTGATCACCGAGGAGACCGCGAAGGCGTGGGCGCAGAGCACCCTCGATACATACGCCACTTCGGGCATACGCCTCCCCTACGCCAACGTTGACGCGTGGGTGAAGGAGGGAATCATCGACAAGGAGACCGCCGACGCTTATAAGAGGGAGACGAACGCGATCCGCTCCGATCTCGCGCAGAAGGCGTTTGACTCTCCCGCCGACCTCGACCGATTCCTCGACGCATGGGGCGGCTCGGATCTCGTCGATCAAGACGGCAACCCGATCTCGGACGGCGCGAAGAGCGCCTACGCACTCCAAAAGGTCGTTGACCTCGTGAACACGGGCGTTTTCGAGAGCAATGGCATCGGCAACAAGGACGCGATCGAAAAGACCTTCTCTGCCTACACCGAGAAGGTCAAGAACGCGAGCGAGACCGATGCCGAAACGATGCTTGCCGCGGCGAATGCGATCTACGAGGATGCGAAGGCGAACGGCGACCCGAATCTGGCGACGTTGAAGGACGCGGTCGGGGAGATGTTTGCGGCTGATGCTATGCAATCAACGCAGAACAGTTTCAGCGTTGGTGGAGAAGGTGGCTTCAGAGCGCTGGGAAACTGGGCGTCTGCGGCGCTGTATGGTAATGAAGCAGCTGGCAATTCTGATTTCAAAGAAGCACACGAATCCGCAATCAAGAAATTCATAGAGGATCACGATATTTCTATCGTAAGAGTAAGCACTGGCGGGCAGTCGCGAAACCCGAGCGATTACGGATTTGCGTACTATGTCAAGTATGATGGGAAGACCTACAAAGCTGGAGAAAACAAGCTTCTCGGAGACGATCAGGATTTTACAAAGGAAGAACTGGACGCGCTTGAATCTATCCTAAAAGGGATGAAGGGAGAGCGTTTTGTGTCTACGAGCACAGCCGCACCCGAGCACGCCGAGAAATATTTTGGAGACCTTTATGAAAAATAAAAGAGGGAGTCAATCTCCCTCTTTCACCCATCTTGCGTAAAGGATCATATTTTCCTTGATATCGTCCACGGGCATAAACGGTTGCTTGTATTCCCGATCGTAAAACCAACCGATAAAACGGTAACCGTCTCGCTCAGGATTAGGGATTTCTCCCTCCTTCAAGACCATCACGACCTCGCTTTCCTCAGCAGTCGTGTCTGTCATTTGGAGTTTGACGAGGCATACCCTTTTCAACCCCTTTTTCTTCGGCTCGTCCTTCGGTCTTTGCTTGATCCATTTTACGAGGACGACCGTAGCCGCGGTCACGATCGCAATGCCAAAAACAGTCCACCCAACGACATCGAATACCTTATCCCAAAGCTGATCGGGATGCAAGCCAAGCTTATCCCATCCCCATTGTTCAAAGGAATTCATGTCTTGAGGTGGGGTGTAAATATCTTCCCAATTTCTACTCATTTGAGCGCCTCCTTTTCGGAAGATTATACACCAAAAAACTAAAACTGTCAATAGAAAGGTAAATATAAATGAGCAGAAACTGGGAAAACATATACACCATCCACTACGACACCCCCACCACCGAGCTCTCCGCCGAGCAAAACAACGGCGGCTTCGGAGAGGGTCTTGTATACCTCGGGAAAGAATTCGTTGGAGGCGTCGGCTCTGTATTCGAGGGCATCGGCAACCTCTTCGACGCGATGGAATACAAGGACGACCCCGCTCGTCTGCAATACGAAATGAGCAGAAGCGAGCTTCAGCATTGGCTCCAGAACGAGCGTAATAAATTCAACCCGTCCGAAGGATGGGAATTCGCGGGCGGCGTGTCCGCAGGTCTCGGTCAGTCCGCGGTCTATATGGGGATTTCTGCCGCGACGTCGTTTATACCGGGCGTCGGTCCTGCGCTTGGCAAGGCACTTATCTTCGGTGCGGCGACCGCATCCGCGACGGGTAACGCGCTTGCGGGCAAGATCCAAGAGGGGCACGAGCTGAACGGCAACCTTTGGGGCTACGCGCTCACCGTCGGTGTCACCGAGGGTGGCGTAGAGGTGCTGACGAATAACGCGGGCAAGGCGGCGTCGAGAATCGTCGGCGGCGCCGCGAAGCAGTCGGTCAAGGCGGCGTCGGGCACCGTGCTCGGCAATTTCATCGTCAGGGGTCTCGCACGCGTCGGCTACGAGGGCGGCACGGAGGGTCTTGAGGAAGGCATCTCCTACATCGTTGACTACTATGCGCAGAAATGGTACGATATCAACCCGAACGCGCGATTCTCCTTCGGCGAGATGATGTACAACGTCGCGGTCGGCGCGGTGTCGGGTGCCGTGATGTCGGGTGGTTCGAGCATCATCAGCGACTCGCGCTCCATTGCCGCGGGGCATATGGCGTTGAAGAAGGGCACGAGCGACAACATCGTAAGAGTCGCGGACAACTATCTCACGGACTTCACCCCCTCCAAGAATTCCAACGAATACCTCAACGGGCTGTATAAGACCTACAACCGCTATCAGGCGTTGGAGAACAAGACGGGCACGGAGGCAAAGCTCCTGCTCGGTCAGATGAAGGCGTACAACGGCGTGATCGCGGTGTCTGACGGCGTTCTTGAGTCGAAGGCAGATATCCTCTTCTCAATGAACAGCGATCCGAACACCACCACGGCGCAGGTCAACGCCCTGATGAGCACCAATTACACCGCCGAGGAGATCCAAAACAACAAGGATCACATCCTTGAATACGCCGCGTCCGCCGCATTTGCGAACAAATTCGTCACCCCGAAGCGCATTGAGGTCGCGCTGAACGAGGCATCGGAGCAGGCGAAGGAACACCCGATCGCCTTCGAGGGCAAGCTCCCCGAGATGAACAGCGGCGACGTTGCGTACTTCAACCTTGAAAACGGCGACGTTGCTTACGTCGCGAGAAGCGGCAATTCCTACCGCGTTGCGGTATCGGACTCAAGCGGAGAGTATGCAAAGCATACGAACTTTATGTCAAAGAAGGAAGCCCTTGCTACCCTGAAATCCACCGTCGCCAATTCGAAGAGCGCAACCGAATCGTCAACCAAATCGTCAACCGAATCTGCGGCTGATCAATCCAAAGAGTCAACCAAAAAGCAGCCGAAGAAGACCACGAAAAAAGCCGCTGACAAAAAGATCGACGAAAAAGCGGACAAGAAGTCCGAAAAATCAAAGGAAAAAGCGGCTGATGTGAAGTCGGATGAGAAATCTGCCAAAAAGACCGAGGAAAAGCCGAAGTCCGAGAAAAAGGAAAAAGCCCCTGCCGAGAAGGCGGAGGCGAAAACCGAGGCTGAGGCTGAGGCGAAGAAAGCAGAGAAACCGCAGGACAAGCAACCGTCCTCTGCAAGCAAAAGCAAAGCCGCCTATATCCACGACTTTTATGCCGCAGTACGTGGTGATAATGGCAAACCGCACAAAGCCCTCGTGCACGAAGGAAAGCGCATTGAGTACGGCGGCTATGTGTTCTACACCATCAGCAAGGGTAAAAAATTGGAGAATGCCCAAGTCACGGAGGAAAGAACAGGGCTTAACTGCGGAGAATTCGGAAAGCTCAAGGAGATGATTGACAAAGACCCCGAGCGCTTCCGCAAACTTGTGGAAAGCAAACCAGACGTCAATTCTTTGCCAAAAAGCACGAAAGAATCGGTTACGATCAGGCGCTCTCTTGATGACGATATCGAGGCACGCCGTTCTCTCTCCGACTCCGATAAGTCCAAAATCCTCGACGCCGCATCGGGTGACGAAGCCGCCATCCAAGCAATTACCGAGAGCGATACGGAACTGAAAGATCTGATGCAAACGGACAGCGAATTGCAAGCGAGAAAGCGTGCCGCCAACGAGTACTACATATCCAACGAGGGCGAGAATACCACCGCGAAGGAAAACGCAACAGAGGCAAAAAATGAAGCCCTCGCGGCGATCGAGGAAAGCACCGACGAGGACGTATTCTCCGAGGATCTCACGGAGGACGTTGAGGGCACCGCAGAGACGGTGACCGAGGAAACGACCGAGGAAGCGACCGTCGATGAAGCGATCGAGGAGGAGACCGCGGAGGAATACCGAGACAACTACACCGCGGCGGAAAAGGAATTCGCGCGTAAGCTGATGAGCCGCCCGAAGAATTTTGACCTGTTGCCCTACGAGACGCGCAAGAATATCTTGGATATGGTGCGCTCGGCGAAGGGCGTGGACAAGGATTCGATCCAATACGCCGCCACGCTGATGGAGCGCCGCTTCGGTCTGCGGATCGAATTCGGCAATTACAAGAACAAGGGACTGCACCTTCAAAGCGGCAATGGCCGCCGCCTGATGCTGGTGCGCTCCTCCGACGCAAATCACGCGCTGATCCACGAGCTGTGGCACGAGCTGTACGGGACTGAGGCGGGACAGAAGATCGTCACCGACCTGAAGGGCAGCGAGATCGTCAAGGGCTACGAGGATGACTACGCCAAGCGCTACAAGCAGCATACGGGCAAGGAGATCTCGGACGAGCTGAAGACCGAGGAGGGCATCGGCGACCTGCTTGCCGAGAAGCTGAACGATATTCGCTTCGTCAAACGCTTCGCGCGCTCGCAAAGGGGCTTCTTTCTGCGCTCGATCGGATTCCTCAGCGATCTGATGGCGGATATCAAGAACGTCAAGAATCCCGTCTACCGCGACGCACGCCGTCTTGAAAGGACGTTCATCGAGGGCATCGGACGCTATACTTACGAGGACGCATATGCCGAAGAGGCATTTCGGATTCTCGGCGCGTTTGAGGAGATTGAGGCGGGTGAGGGTGCTGTTACAGAGGATGGAACAGCAGAAGTAAAATATGCTCTTGCTTCTCCGGGGAAAAAGCGCTATAATAGAACCGGTCATTATAGCAAAAGATATTTCAGTTTTTTGCACAAAAACTTTCCGCCAGAAAACGAGGTTCAAAGCGAGGCGCACCGTCTTGCCGTATGGTGGGCACGCAGTCAAGACGTGCAAACAGGAGACCGAACCCTCATCTCGATGAACGATAGGTGGTACTTGGTAGAAAAGTTCGATGATGCGGAAAACTATTATCAAGTCGAGGCTTACGTTACCAAGCGAGAATTTGAAGCGATATTTAAGGAGATTAAGGAATATGGTAGGAGTGGACAAGTCAAGTCCGTATCGGGAAGCACTGATTTCATTGATAAACTCAATAAATCAGGTTATTCCCTTGAAGGACGAGAATCAAGTGCTTTTGGTTATGTTACTCGATACGGAAGAGAAAATAATCAAATTCAACAATTGGGTCAAGATGAGACTGACGGGCGAGAACGATCTGCAAGCGACGGAACAGGAGATCGTTCGAGCAGCGGTACAGATCGACAATGGAATTCTGTAAAGCATTCGCTCGACTCCGACTACCTCTCCGCCGTCGAAAACGGCGATATGGAAACGGCGCAGAGGATGGTCGATGAGGCGGCAAAAGCGGCGGGGTATGATTCCCCGATGCTGTACCACGGCACGACCTCGTTCGGTTTTACGGAATTTGATTCCGCGAGATCGGAGGATCGCGTTTCGGTATTTGCTACGACCGACGAAAAGGTGGCGAAGACCTACGCGTCGGATTCTCCCAAGACGTCCGTCAGCGAAAGGGCGAGCATAACGCCCGAGGGGCTTGAAGCGTCCAGCGACGAGCAGATCCTTTCCTACCTCAACGAGTATTTTGACGACGGCTTCCGTATGATCTCGACCGAGAGATACACAAAGTCCGCGAAGGAATCGATCGGTAAGGCACGGGAGAGATTGTCCGCGTTCATTGATGAAAACGCGGAGCGGATCGACGGCAAGGCAAAGACCGCGCTTCAAAATATGGTTGCCGCGTTGGACACGCTTTCCGCAACCGAATCGTATACCGATTTTCAAGACGCGTACACCGCATACGAAAGGGCGACGTGGGATCTGAAGTGGGCAGACGGCGAGCTTTTGGCAGACGTCAGACCGCTGATCGTTGACGATCTCGGCAGAGCGTACACCACGCTCGTGTCGACGCTTCAATACGGATCTGTTGCGTTTACGGACGGAAGTCGGATGCTGTCGAGAGGTCAGGCGATCACGGAGCTTTACCCGAAGCTCTTCTCGGGCGTTTATAAGCTGTTCGGCAGAACGGGAAGATCCCTCACCGTCGACGCGGACGGCGCTAATTGGAACGATCTTGACGGCAGGAGCATCGGAAGAGACGGCACCGTAACGACGAAGGACGTCGTGCAGTACGCAAGTCTTAAGGGATACGACAGCGTTGTATTTGAAAGCGTTGTTGACCGAGGCGGAACCGACGTGAGCGGTGCGGGAGAATCGACCGTTTACGCCTTCCTCGGTGAGAACGCCTTGAAGTCCGCCGATCCCGTCACCTACGACGATGACGGCAACATCATTCCGCTTTCCCGTCGATTTGACAGAACGAAGCGCGACATCCGCTACTCCCTCGACGACTCCGCTCTCGAATCCTCTCTTGAATCGACGGGCGTCGGCGCGGAAAAGGGATACCGCGAGGGCGTCCGCGGCACGGTGAATACGATGATGATCGGCGCGCGCATTGCCTTCTTTGATGCGTATGCGGGCTCGATCGATTACCTCGTCAAGCGCGGCGGCTATACTCAGCAAGAGGCAGAGGTAGCGGTGCAGAAGGCGCGCATGGGCGCCTCCCGCGGCAACGGCGCCATCGAATCGGGTCAGCTCGTCGACGGTAAGGTCGAGGAGGCGCTGATCAGCATCCTGAAGCCGATCTACGAGAAGGGCGATCAGGAGAAGGAATTCTTTTTCAACTACCTTGAGCACAAGCACAACATTGACCGTATGAGCCTGTACGACAAGTCGATGGAGGAGCTTGGTAAGATCGGCAAGGAATACAGGGCTGTGCGCAAACGCATCCTTCCCCTGCGGGATCAGATCAAGGCGCTTGAGGAAAGCGGGAACACGAGCGAGGTCAACGAGCTTTACAAGAAGCTTGAAAAGCTCGTGAAGCGCTCCATCCGCTTGAAAGCGCAGATGGACAATTTCGTGGTCGAGGAGAACAAGCCCGTTTTCGGTGTGAATGAGAATCGAGAAGCTGCGATCACCGCGGACGAGTCCCGCAAAATCGTCGAGAAATACGAGAATGAGCATCCCGAATTTATCGAAATTGCCGATAAGCTCTACAAATTCAACGACAACCTGATGAAGGTGCGCGTTGAGGCGGGGCTGATCACGCAGGCGGATGCCGACTACCTGAAGGCAAAATATCCGCACTACGTTCCCACGGGGCGCGAGGACGCGCCGCAGGGCATTGCGGCGATCCGCGGCAAGAACAATATCGAGGTACAGACGGGTATCAAGAAGGCGACGGGCAGCGGACGCAAGATCCGCGATATCGGCAATCAGATCGCCGAGCACGCGCTTCAGGTATACCGCGCTGCGGCGGTCAATGAGCTCCTCGGGCATCTGTACGACGTTGCCGTGAAAACGGGCGACACCACCTACGTCAAGGTGCTCAGCGAGAAAAGCGTCTACGCCAACGAGGAACAGCAGGATCAGTTCGAGACGAAGCAGAAGGTCGAGCGCGGCAAGGCGGGACAGATCACTCTGTACAGAGACGGCAAGCGCATCACGGTCGCGGTTTCGCCCGAGATCCTTGCGGGCTTCAACAGCACCGCGAATATGAGCAACAACGCGATCCTGAAGCTGGTCCGCAAGACGATGAGCGGGTACAAGGCGCTGATCACGTCACTCAATCCCTTCTTCGGCATCAGAAACAAGATCCGCGACCTTCAGGATGCGGGCATCAACACGAGATATCCCGCACAGTATTTGAAGAATCTTTTATCGTTCAGGGCAGAAAGGGAGATCGCAGAGAACGGCAAGTATTGGATCGAATACCGCGCGGCGGGCGGGTTCAACGTCTCCGCTTACGATGCGAAGGATATCAACTTCAAGGATCTCGATATCGGCGTTACCTCCCGCGGCTTTGAATGGTCTGCTGACAAGAATCCGTTTATCAGGTACGGTCGGCGCGTTTTCCAATCGATCGAGGTGCTAAACGCATTCATCGAGCAGTCAACGCGTCTGAACGAGTACATCTGCGCGAGAGAGGCGGGCGCGAGCATCGACGAGGCGCTTCTTGCATCTGCCGAGGTGACGACCAACTTCGGGCGGTCGGGCAACGTGGTGAAGACCTTCAATACCTACCTCATCCCCTTCCTCAACCCCGCCGTGCAGGGTATGAGCAGAATGTACAGAAACGTCGTTGACACGAAGATGACCTTCGCGGAGATCTCCGCCCTTCTGTTCAAGCTCGCGTTCTTCGGCGGATTCGTGCCGCAGATCCTGCTTGAGCTTCTGCATCAGGCAATCGGCGACGACGAATACGAGGAGCTGAGCGACACCGACAAGACCATTTATTACGTCTTGCCGTGGTTCGGAGAGACCTACCTCAAGATTCCGAAGGGACGCATTTCCGCAATGTTCGCGGGTGCCGTCGTGCAGACGCACAGTGCAATTGAAGGTGAGGGCTTTGATTTCTTTGAATACTTCGAGAACGTCTATCAGAACAACCTCCCCTTTGATACCGCTTCCCGCTCGATCATCTCCCCCGTCAAGGACGCGTGGACGAACACGACGTGGTACGGCGGACAGATCGAGGGTCGGGAGTTTGAGAACGTGCGCCCCGAGAACCGTTACGACGAATCGACAAGCGCGATCGCTATCGGCATCGGCAAGCTCTTCAACATATCCCCCAAGCGCGTGCATTACGTCCTCGACCAGTACACGGGTGTCATCGGCGACGTTCTTCTCCCCGCTACATCAAAGAGGGCGGAGCGCGATCCCTTCTCTGCCAACTTCACGATCGATCCCGTCCTCTCGAACGAATTGTCTACGCAATTCTACGAGATATACGACGAGGTCGTGTACCGCGACAACGAAGGTAGCGAGACGGCGTACTACAAGAAGAAATTTCTCGGCGAGTACAAGAGCGCGATCAGCGATCTGTACAAGGAGATCGACTCCATCGAGGCAAGCAATCTCTCCGACTCCGAGAAAAAGGAGAAGGTGCGCATCCTCCGCGCGACGATCAACGAGATCTACCGCAAGGCGCTCGGCGATTACGAGGAATTCAGCAATACGCTGAATGAGGGAATGCTTGTCTACGGCTCCTATGCGACCGAAGGCGTAACGAAGGAAAACTTCAAGAAGCTCGGGCTTGAACAGGGAGACGTCGGCAAGGTCGCCGTCCTCTTTGACGGTCAGGTTGCCGTCAAGAAGGACACGCAGGCAGAGGCGGACTCTTACGTGGAAACGAACGCAAAGAAGCTCGCCTACGCCGAAACGCTCCGTAGGATGTACGGCACCGAGCGTGCGTTCAAGGCGCTTGGAATGGAGGAGAAGGCGGCGGCGATCGCGCAGTACGGTATCACCTACGACGAGTATTGGCAAGCCTACTTCGGAGTCCGCTACATCCGCGGTGACAACAAGAAGCAACAGGTCGTCAAGTACCTTAAGGAGATCGGATTCACGACCGAGAAGATCGGTATCGTGCTTCACTTTATGGGGTACAGTGGGTATGAAAAATACCTAAAAAAAGCATCTTAAATAGGGAAACCGCACTTTTTGTGCGGTTTTTCTTTATTTTATAGAAAAAATTTCAAAAAAACAGTTAAATGCTATTGCACTGTGAAACCAAAATGCTATAGTTACAATTGAAGCCGGAGCACCGGCAAAGGAAAGGAGAAAGCATATGAAGACCAAGAACCCCTATGCAACCAACAAGGGCGGCAAGATTCAGGCGCCCACCAACCCCGCAGCCGGCGATCCGAAGGTGAATAAGGTAGTCGGTAACGATCTTCGTGTCAAGAAAGGTAAGAAGTGATGCCGGACTTTGATGAAGAGATGAATGATCTGTTTATCGACGAGGACGTCGAGACAGAGGAAGCCCCCACCGTGGAGGAGCCCGTAGAAGAGCCTGCCGCTGAGAAAGAGCCGCAGGATCCGTCCGTGAAAAACGAGGTGCAGCTTGCAAAGGATTTCGTCGAGCTGAGAAAGTCTCACCCCGAATTGTCGTCGATGGACGATATCGAGAATCCCGAGCGTTTTATGCGCCTTCGCAATAACGGATGCACCATTGAGGAAGCATTCCTCGCTACGGGTGGTTCAAAGAAAAGAATTGCCGCAGGAAGCGGCAAGGAGCATCTCCACGCCGTAGCACCGAAGGGCACGGCGGCAGGAGAGCACGTTACAAGAAGCGAGATCGAAGCGGCGCGTGAGCTTTTGAACGATCCGAAGCTCACGGATAAGGATCTCGCCGCTTACGTTCGCCGCGCAAGATCTTAAAAAGGAGTAAAAGAGTATGTCTATTATCTATCAGAAATCCGGCGGTCTCCGCAACGCTGCCATCGGCAAGCTGGAGACTCCTATCAAAATGATCATCGAGCACGAGAGCGACCTTCAGACCAAGAAGGGCGGCATCCGTGACTGGCTTTTCAACGTTGAGAAGTCGAGCAAATTCGGCGAGACCATCGTCGGCAACAATGAATTCGGCGTTTTCAAGGCAGCCGCAGAGGGTGCAGCAGCTGAGAAGGACACGATGCAGGAGACCTACAAGAAGTTCATTGAGCACATTCAGTTTATGAAGCAGTTCACCATCACCGCCGAGATGATGGAGGACGCAAACTACGGCGTTGCCGCAGACGCACGCCGCCGTGCCGAGAGCTTCGTCCGTGCGTACTATCGCACCCAGCATCAGATCTGTCAGGCAGCTCTTGCCAATGCAGCTTCCGCGTCCACCACGTTTGCAGGCGCGACCATCGACCTGACCACGGGCGACGGGCTTCCCCTGTTCGCCACCAACCACAAATACGGCGTCGATGACGGCACGCAGTCCAACCTCATTGAGGAAGCGGGTCTGTTCGGCAGCACGGGCAACTTCGAGTCGGTACTGAACGAGCTCGCAAACAAGATCCGCAATATGAAGGACGAGAACGGCAATCCCCTCGGCTACACTGCCGACACCCTCATTCTTCCGGGCAACCGTCCCGAGGCAGAGATGATCGCAAAGAAGGTCTGCGGATCTGACGGCGCTCTCGGCAACAACTACAACGACATCAACCTGCAGCACGGTAACTGGAGCATCGTCGTAATGCCCGATTGGCAGGCGGACAAGGACTCTGTAATGATCATGTCGAGCGAGGCAAACAAGAACCTCGGCGGCAATATGTTCTTCAACCGCGTTCCTCTGACCATCAAAAACTGGGAAGACGAGCCCACCTCCAACTACAACTGGGTCGGTCGTTGCCGCTTCGGCGTTGGCTTCGGTACCTACAAGCACATCCTGCTTGCAAAGGAAGTCTGATGACCGTCGCGGAGGTATATTCCGCAACCGCCTCGCTCGGCTTTGAGTCGATGCTTGAGGGCGAGTATGAGCATTTCATCCCTGCCCTCAACAGGGCGGTGCGGCAGGTAAACGAATTGCGCCCGCGCGTAAAATGTATTCCTGTGATGTATACGCCTCCCGTCTTTTCCAAAAGCTACGTGGAAGAAACCACGGCAGACGTCTCCGGCAACCTTTTTGTCGGAGACGTTTTTGGAAAGGTCACCTTTTTCACGGGCGACGTTTCAAACGAACGCACGGGACGCGTCTATTACGACAGTGCATTCACGGGCTTCAAGATCGAGGGCGTAGCGAGAAACGTCGAGGTCTACTTGGGAATGCCCGCGATCCTCGATATGGCTACGGTCGAGGACTTCGACGGCTTCTGTGATTTTCACAGGCACGACGGAAGCCGTATTGATATCAGAGACCTCGCGGAAGTATGGTACAAGGTAAAGCCGCAGACCTTCACGAGCGACAAGAAGGACGAACAGATCGAGCTTGACGATGATCTCGTGCATCTGCTTCCCCTCCTGATCGCCGCGTATCTGTGGCTTGAGGACGAGGCGGACAAGTCGGTGTACTATATGAACCTTTACAGAGAACGGGCTGCATCCGTATCGCGCAGGATGAAGTGCCCTGACGTCATTTCCTTTAACGGATGGGGGTAAACGGTATGGCAGAACAATCGAGGGTATACGGAAATTTCCGCGGCGTGGACTTCACGAGCGACCCTGCACAGGTCTCGCCGTACCGTTTTTCTCATTGCGTGAATATGTGGAAGGACTACGAGTCGCAAAACGGAATTGCCGTGGAGACCTTTCCGGGGTATCGACGGCTGACTCTATCAAGCGCAGGTACGAGTAAGGTGAACGGAATCCATCGGTACAAGGGGCGCATTCTGCTGCATACGGGAACGACGTTGTGGGAGGTCGTGGATCTTAAAAGTCCAACCGGACAAGGAGGACTGGAATTAATCCATGTAGGTCTTGCAGACCACAAAAGCACCTCGTTTGTGTGGGGGGATTGTCTCTACATCCTCGATGGGGAAAAGTATCTTTGTGTCACATTGGAGAAAAGCCCCATTACAGGAACTGATGTTTGGAAAATCGAAAATGTTAATGATGTTGCCTACGAGCCGACCGTCGAGGTGAACGGGACAGAGGTCGAGCAGAGGAATATCCTTTCCAACAAGAAGAAAAAGACGTTCTCGCTCGGGACGATGGAGTCGACGCATTCTCCATATATGGTCTTCGCCGATGCGACGATGATCGTAGGAGAGAATAACGTTGCCTTTGCTGGATTCGGCACCAAAGTGCCGAATCGCGTCATCAAGATCCCCGACACGGTAACGATAGACGAAAATGTAAAAACCGTCGTAGAAATCTTAGATTTCGATTTGGTGACTCAAGGCAGTTTCGACATCGTGATACCGTCAACCGTACAATACATAGGCGGCGCGGCATTCGAAAAAATGATTTTGAACCAAAATATCAACCGAATTTGGTTCGGCGGATCGGCGGCGCGATGGAGCGCATTGCGCGAGACATACTCAGGATTTGCGAATTTGGGAAATTCGGGTCGTCCGATCTACTTCGGTCAGGTGCCCGACGCGGACGTTCTCTACTACGACGGAGACCTGAGCGACACCGACGTCAATAAGATTGCCGATAGGCACAACGCAACATTTACATACGTCGAGAAAACGAGCGGAAGCACGTTGAAGGGGAGCTACATCTCCGTTGCGAACGGCTTGCCTGAAATCAAGAAGCTATCTACGACAGCGACGGAGCAATACGTCCTCTCGGGCGAGGACAAGGCATTCCCCAAATGCACCCTCGTCCAGTCCTTCAACGGCAACCTCTTCTTCTCGGGAAGCCCCGACGCTCCCTCTAAAATATGGTGGTGCGCCGCGCCGAAGGATACGGGCATTCCCAATCCCACCTACATCGGCGAATACAACTTTGACCTTTGCGGTCTTGACGATTCGCCAATCGTTTCGATGATGGCGCAGTCATCCGTCCTCACCGTCTTTAAGCAGAAGAGTGATCAGGACGCGACCATCTATTACTACTCCGCATTGCAGTCCGAGAGCGACCTTGTCCCGAGCATCTACGCCGAGAGCGAGGGCGGATCGGGCATCGCGTGCATCGGACCGTCCTGCAACTTCCTTGACGATGCGGTCTTTCTCTCCAAGCGCGGTCTTGAGGGAATCCAAAAGACGGCGGTCAATCTTGAACGCTCCGTTGTGCATCGCTCCTCCTTCGTGGATGCGAAGCTCCAAACCGAGGATCTTTCAAAGGCGTGGCTCCTCGAATGGAAGGGATACCTTTGCGTCCTCTTCCCGAACGGTCATATGTACCTCGCCGACTCTCGCAGAACGGCGAGCGGCAACGAGGGGACAGAGTACGAATGGTTCTACGTTGAGGGGTTGAGGGGATACGAGACCGATTCTACGATTTACGCTTATGCGGACGAGGGAGATTACAACGAATACGTCGCGCTTACGGGTGTGGGAATAAAGCCCGACTACATCAAGGTAAACAACGATGCAACGAGAGACGACGTCGCATTCGGGACTATCGCATCCTTTGAGAGCGTGGTAGGCGGAAAAACCTACATTCACTACTACGAGAAGGAAACATCGTATCTATGCCGTCCAACGGACGAATACGCTGATGGAAACGGCAAGGACATCACCTGTGCCGCCGTCATTGACGACGTTCTTTACTTTGGAGCGGGCGGCGCACTCTATTGCATCAACACGGACAAAAGAGAGGGCGACACCATCCCCAATGAATATTACACCTTCTGCGGAAGGCGTTACAAGTCGGGCTTCGTCACCTTTGCGGACAACTGCGGCGTTCCGCATCTCCGCAAAAAGATCATCAAGAAATCTTTGGTGGTCAAAACAAAATCTATGGATAACAGCAAATTCTATCTCAAGGTAGGAACAGACCGTGTTCCCTTCAACGAGAACGAGGAGGTACACACGAGCGGCACGCTCGACTTCGGCGCGTTGAAATTCGACACGATGGATCTGTTCGACCAAGACAAAACGATCGTCCCATTCAGGGCTTCCGCGAAGAAGTTTGTCGAGGCGCAATTGATGCTGTATTCGGACGGCTTCAAGCGACCGTTCGGCGTATACAGTATGGCGTTCCGCTTCGAGGTCACGGGACGGGTAAAGGAGTAACACTATGGATGAAATTAAAAAGCTTGAAGATGCGGCCGTAGACAAGGTACGGGTCGCAAACTCAAGGACGCGCCCCAGCTCCTCGGGGCTTTACGGGACCGACGCATTGGACGCAACGCAGGTCAAGGAGCTCTTCGACAAATACCCCGACCTTCTACGAGGAAAGCTCGAAGAAGTCATTAAATTCGCAAACGATCTTCTCGGCATTCTCGGTAACGGCGTAGATGGAGCGACAATCACGGGTGCCTTAAACTCTCTCTCTGAGCGCGTTGGGAAAGATGACATTGACGAGGACTCGCGCTTCGACTCAAACACGCTTGCAAGCGCTATTTTGAAGCTCTCCGCTGACTTAAAAGAGTCAGAGTCATCCATCTCCGACCACGAAGAACGAATCGAAGGTGTAGAGGACGGTCTGTCAACCATTTCCATTGCTTACGATGCCACGGAGGAGAAGATAACCTTTACCGACTCTAAGGGCAACAAGAAGGAAATAGACCTGCCGATTGAGTCGCTTGTGACAGGGGCACGACTCGACGGAGACGATCTTGTTCTCGAATTGGAGGGCGGAACGGAAGTGAGAGTGTCGATGGAAAAGATCGCAGATGCAATATCTTCCGTCGCAGGCTCTGTAATCCCCGCCGATGACACGCATATTTACTCGGAAGGCTCTTACATCGTATTCAAGGATACAAACGGAAAGACCGTGAAGGTTCGCTCGTTCAATGCGGACTCTTACTTCGGCGATATCGAAGAAGCCCTCGATGCCATCCTTGAAATTCAAAACTCCCTCATCTTCAACCAAATCCTTGACGATATCATCGAGGAGCAAGGGGAAGTCCTTGAAGCGCAAGACAACCTGATCGGAGGCGAGACGGAATGAGCATTGAGAGTAGAAGAAGCCAAATCACCGCTAATAACGAGCTGATCAAGGCAAAAAGCCAAGAGGTCTATGATGCAGGAGTCGAGGATGGCAAGAAAGCGGAGTACGATGCGTTTTGGGATGTCTTTCAAGGAAAGGCTGGAGGAAGGACAAACTATACAAACGCTTTTAGTTATAGTGGTTGGCAAAATGCTAACTTCAAGCCTAAGCACAAAATAAAACCTCAATACGCGAGCCAAATGTTTTATTCGACAAGCATTGCGGACGTTGCAGCACCTCTAAAAGATTTACCTTTGGATTTTAGTAAATGCAGGTCATACGGAAGCCTGTGCCAAAGCTCGATGATAGAACATTTCCCGCCTTTGAATGTGGCAGAATCTACTGCAACCAATCAAACATTGGTTTTTCATAATTGCCAAAGGTTGCACACCATCGACTTGCTGACCGTCGCAGAACACAACACATTCCAGAACTGGTTTTCATCGTGTCCTTTGCTTGAAAACATCGCCTTTGAAGGCACAATTGCAAATGATATCAGCTTTGCCGACTCTCCCAAACTTACTCTTGACTCGCTTCTAAGCATCATAAGAAGCCTTGCCGATTTCACAGGGACAGAAAACGAGCATACGCGAACTTTAACGCTATCTCAAGCATCTGTTGACATCTTGAACGCAGATAATATATCTTGGATTGGGTCTATGGTACAAATCTACAAAAAGTGGAGTCTCGAAGTGCTTTAAGGAGGAGTTATGAGTATAGCAGAAAAATTACAACTAATCGCCGAGAACGAGCAGAAGGTCTTTGATGCAGGCAAGCAAGCGGAGTACGATGCGTTTTGGGATGGATTCCAAAGTTACGGCGCGCCTTCGTCTAATCTTGCCTATCGCTTCTACAAATGGAGAGATGGGTATTATAACCCGAAACATCCTTTCAAAGTGCAAGGTGTGAATACTGTCAGCAGAATGTTTAGTTATACTGATATCACTGATACGAAAGTTGATATTGATTTTAGCGGAAGCACGACCTCTTCAAACAAATCGGCAGTATTTGAATACGGTCGGAACTTGAAGATTATTCGCAAAGTAATCGTGAATGAACTCATCCCCTACGGAGGTTGGTTCGTCGGATGCACGGCTCTTGAAGAAATCCGTTTTGAAGGCACTATCGCAAACGATATCAACTTCGCGGATTGCGAGAACCTTACCCTTGAGTCCCTGCGAAGCATTGTAGATGCGCTCAAAGATTGCTACCATCAAGAAGATGAGTGGACTCACACCCTCACCATCTCCAAAGCGTCAAAGGACAAGCTCGACGAAGAAATGGCAAGCGGCGGATGGGATTATGCACTACGCTATATCGAAGACAAGGCTTGGAATCTCGAAGTACTTTAAGGAGGAACAAATATGTTTACACAAGTCAAAAGCATCGTACCAAACACGATTATGGAGCTTCACGAAAGCGGTGATTTTTACAAAATCAAGCCCGCCGACGGCTACAAGCTCCACGCGAAGGGATTCGACATCGAGATCTACGACGAGGCAGGGCGTTTCGTTGAGACCAAAAAGAGGTACACGAAGGTCTTTGTCACCTGCGGAGTCAATTATGATTTCGAAGCAAATCCGAGAGAGTTTTACGCGGTGGAGGACTCCCCCGAAATCGACGGAAGCGCAGAGGAGGCGACGGAATGGTTTTAATTCTGCTTGACCACGGCGTGTTCGGCGGCGTCGGGAACAAGGTCACGGTGGACATCCCAAGCGGATTCGTCACAATCGGCGGAAAGACCTCCTCGTTCAAGGACGGCACCTTCACGGTCGCCGAGCGTCCCGACGGGGAATATCCCGTACATATCGCAACGGACAAGGGTAAGCGCATTGAATGCGACCCCGTCCGCTTTATCGGAGGCAAGGTCGTACCTACGACACCGCCGTCCACCTATCACGCATACAAGCTCATCAAGGGCTTGAACGAGCGTTTTGCCAAAATGGAGAAGGATTTCTCCGAGATCAAAGAAAAATACGGGGAAGTGTCCCTGTTCTAAGGAGGAAACTATGAAAAAGATTTTTTTACTGCTCTGCCTTCTCTTGGCTTTGTCAATGGTCTTCGTTACCGTTGGCGCAGAGGCGGCCCCCGAAGCAGCCTCGGAAGCCGAGGAGCAAACCATCTCCTCTGTTATCTACGGATATTTCACGGAATATTCGGGCGAGATTTTTTCTGCGCTGTCCTTTTTGGGCGCGGTGATCCTTTCTATCTTCTACAAAAAAGGACTGCTCCCTGCCGTCAACAAATCTGTCGGATTGCTTGACGACAATTTGAAGGCGGGCATTTCCGCGGCAAAGCAAATGGCAGAAAACACCGATGGGAAGCTCGACAAATTCGTAGAGAGCATCCAGCCCGTCATCGAAAAGCTGGAGAACGTCCCCGAGGTCGTGGAGCAAATGTGCAACGAAAACAAAAAGCTTGAGACGGAGCTGAAGAAGGCGACCACGGAAAAGGAGATTCTCGCAAAAGCTCTAAAGTCGCAGTCCAAGATGTTCTACGAGCTGTTTATGGCCTCGAACCTTCCGCAGTTTCAGAAAGACAAGGTCAGCAAAGAGAAGGCGGAGATCGACCATCTGATCGAGGTGCTTGAGAATGAAAACGCAGACGAAGTACGCAATCCTTAACATCGTCGGGATGCTGTTCTGCACCGTACCTCCGATCGTCTGCACGCTTCAGTATTTCCCGATATGGGCGGCGCAGGGCGGCGAGGTGGTGATCCCCGGCATTACCGTGGTTATGCTTCTCCTCTGCTGCATCCCGTTTCACCGACAGATCCGAGCGTATTTCAAGTCCCCGTCGGAGTGGAGCATGTGGCTGATCATCTTTATCCTCACCTTCCTTTTGGAGAGAATCATTCATTCCTGCGTATCCATTGCCTTTGTGGGCTTCATCGGGAACGCCGTCGGCGCGCTGCTCTTCAAGTGGCGCGACCGATATAAGGAGGAAAAATGAACGATATCAACAACAGCATCGATCTCGCTTCAAAATCCGCGTATAACACGGTAAAGTCAAATTGGAGGTCGATCGCATCCATCCTCGTCTGCACCCTTGTGGTGATGGTCTATCTTGCAAAGCCCGAGCTCAGCATCGACGGCATCATTTCCTTCACGGGAAACTATCTGATCCTTCTTCTGTGCGGGTATGCGATGATGTGGATCTACTTCGATTCGGGCGAGGCGAACGGAATGAAGACCGAGGAATACGTCAATGCGGAGAAGGATTACCGCGTCCTGCAGATGGAATATGAGGCAATGGACAAATCCAAAGCGGACGGCTTCTGCGAATGGTTCAAGGAATACGAGCTGAACAACCACATCACCAAGATCTTAAGGGCTTACCACATCGAGCGATCCGTGTACGACGATTTCCTTGCGGGCAAAGAACAGAATCTCACCTTCAAGGAACGTCGCATCCTCAAAAGGTGCCGTCGGTGCAAGCCGATCAACCTTGACCGCTTCACCATTGCGGCAAGCGAGGACGGCGCGAGAGGCGGACGAATCGACACGCTCTCTCCCGATGCAAGGGCAAGGAAGGAGATCGTGCGCTCGGTACTGTTCGCGGCGGTCTTTATGCTGATGTCCGTTTCCTTCGTTTTCAAATTCATCGCACGGCCGACGCCCGAGACCGTCGTGACCTGCCTTTGGGCTGTCGCTACCGTTTGGTATTCGGGGCTCAAGGGCGCACGTCTCGGCTACCGCAAAAAGGCGGTACACACGGTGCAATTCTTTGAAACGCAGGGCTTGATTTTTTCGGAATTCAAATCTTTTTGCGAAAGGGAAACAAATGAAGAAGGTAAAGATCAGTGCGCTGACAAAACGCGAGCTTGATTCAGTTGTTGAGGCGGCAAACTTCACCGACGAACAGCTTGCTGTTTTCAACGCTCTCAACAAGGACAAATACTACGATTACGCAATAATGCGTATTCTCTCCCTTCCCGCTCGGAAATTCTACGAGCTTAAAAAAATCGTGCTTGACAAGGTCGAGAGGATTTCGCATCAATTCGGCTACGATCGCGCAATAGGCGCGACCTAAACTTGACCGAAACCTGATACGCTACACCCTTCTAAAATCCTTAAAATGAAGTTGCAGATCGAAAAGGTCTGACTTTATTTAAGGAGGCGAATCATTATGGAATTCGCAAGCAAGGGTGTAGCAAACGCAGGTTTGACTACGGGCATCATCGGTACGGCACTCGGAGCGCTCAACAACGGAATGTTCGGAGGGATTCTCGGCGGTAACGCCGTGTGTTCCGAGAACATGCCCGTCAATCGCTACGAGCTGTCACAGATGAAGGAGATCGTTGACCGCGACTCCGAAATCGCGTACCTGAAAGGAAGAGATGCGGCAAAGACCGATTCTCTCGAGCTTTACAAGTACGTCGACGGAAGATTCCGCGGCATCGAGGCACAGCTTGCATCGCAGGCAGTTGTGAACGCACAGATTACTGCAAACCTCAGCTGCATGCAGAACCAAATCGCTGTGCTGAACGGACTCACCAAGACTGTGATCCCGATTGGCAACGTATGTCCGGAACCTATGCAGCGCTACAATTCGTGGACGGCACCCACCGCCCCGGCAGAAGGCGCGTAACCTATGGTTACGGAAGAAAAGTTTATGAAGGGGCTCCGCGCCTACGCAGACGCGGAGATCCTTCAGAAGCTGCCTAAAAAATCCGCGAAGCGATTCGCAATGGCAACGGTCGTTGACTTGATTTCGGAAGCGAGCATTCATTCTCCGTTCGTCGATATGCTCGGCGTAACGCACGAAGGAATGGTCGACGTTGACAAGCTCACCGACAAGATGAAGAGAAATATGCCTGAAGAGGGGATCGAGCTTCCGATCAAGGTGTTCGGCATCCACTTCACGGATATGATCTTCAAGCGTTCCGACGTTGATTCTCTTCGGAATTACGTTATGAACGCATAGGAGGGGCTATGAAGGACGAGATTTTGGAAAAGTTCGAGGACGAGATGGAGGATGTTTGCGAATACCTCGATCTCGCCGAGCTTGCCGAAAACGCTCCCACGCTCTCCGCTGGACTTCGTGCAATGGCGCACGACGAGTACACTCACGCGAAATTCTTCCGTGAATACTTGAAGGAAATGAATTTCCTGAAGCCCGAACACGAGGAGAAGTGGAAGAAAGTCGAAGCGCGGATGCGGAAATAATGGGAAAGGGAAGGCATTGCCTTCCCTTTCTTTTTTATAGACCGCAGATTCCGCCAATGCCGAGCGCAGAGGATTCGTCTTCGGGTCTCGCAGTATTCTTTGCTGTTGACACGGACTTCAAGGCTTCCGAAAGGTTGCTCGTGTAACGGACGAGCGCGTCCTCTCCGAGCGCCCTGATTGCCTCGCAAATTTCTCTCAGCTCTACCAAAGATGCCTCATCGACCTTCTTCAGCAGCGCATCCAAAGCCTTTTCCTTCAGTTCTTCTGTCTTTTTTTCAATACAAGAAACGTTCATAGTACATTCTTCCTTTTTGTTTTTTATTTTTTTAGAAGTTCGTCATCGAATCTGTATGCAGCTCCCTTTCTAAAGCCGCCTTCTCATTTTTTCGAATGACTTCACCAAAATCCACAGGACGACCCGCATTTATGCCACTCTCTGCTCGAGTATTGCCCGAATTTATAGATGTCTCCGTGCAGACCTTCCTCGATGATTACAATGGCATACTCGTTCTCTTTGTCGCACTCGATTTCATCAAGACAATCGTCAAGACTCAAGAAGCGGTCGCTTTCATCGCCGTTTGCCGTGAGGATAATCTGCTTAGCTCTTCCGCAGCAGAAAATGTGAACGATGCCGTCCCAAGTACCTACCTCTTTACCGTCCACAAGTACGGGCAAATTCTCGCCCTCCAACCTCTCATTCTCCTCGGTGAGTTCCTTGACCTTCTGCTCCTGCGACTTGATGAGGGCGAGGGTGTCTGCAAGTATTTCGTGATTAAACCACCCTTCGCCGTTCCCTCTTTTTACCCAACCGCCACAATCTTTGAGTGCCTTTATAAGCGACTGAATTTCATTTATAATATTTTCCGCATTAAGATTTTCCATTTTCGCTCCTTTCTGCAAGTGCCTTTTTCGCTTCATCTCGGGTGAGAAAGATGCTCCTGCCGATTGCCCTTTCATCAAAGGCAATGCCGTTGGTATCATATATTACTTTCTCTATCACTAAAGGATATATCCTTACTCCATCCGTTTGGAAAACCACATCTCCCGCCTTGCAAGGCGGCACGATCACTCCCTCGGCAAGAAGGTGGTCGGCAATCTCCGCAGATGTTCCTGACCCCCAATAACGAGAGCCCTCTATCAAATCAATCAGCCTATTCCTCATTTTTCTCTGCCTCCGTAATCATCAAAACATTTTGAGGCGCGGTTTCAAACTTCGTTCCATCCTCTGCTACGATCAGAACAATTTCGCCGTTCATCGTCACCTTCTGCGGATTTTTAATATCACACACAGGACAATCGAAACCGCCCATCCAAATTTGCACTCTCGTCATCCCTGCACCTCCACATAGCAATAACTTTGAGGCGGTCTTTCGATCGGCTTCGCTCCGTTGCAACCGCAGTCGCTCTCGTCGAACTCATACCCCCTGCCATCAATGAAGTATTTGCAATCGTCGCATCTGTCGCCGTCATAGTAAGATTTGCAGAACGCCTTGAACTCACCCAACTCCCTCGGCTTATCGTAAATCACAATGTTGGAGATGTGCCAAGCAAACAAGCGCATAGATGTTGCTCCGTATGCGTTCAGATCCACCTTGGGTATGCACGATTTTTGAATAGCCGTTATTTCGACCTCTATATCATCGTTACCGAACACATTGAGCGATTGGTAGCAATAATCAAAATTGTTGTTGATGCCGCGCTTTCCAATCGTGTCTATTCGTCCGCATACAAACTTGCAGGCGCACTTGCCGAGATACTTCTGCATCCACCCTCTATCCTTTTCGGGGATGCGCTTGAACGACCGCATATCCTTTGAGCAACGGAGGAACACATCCTTATTCCAATCCTCTGCTTTCGGGAAATTCTTGCCGACCTCAATCGTCTTTTTACCGATGAGGATCAGATATAACCAATACGGCTTGATGCTTCTCAAAACTGCTTTCATTCCGTGTCCTTCCTTGATTTCCGTTTTTTGTTAAGTATTTGATGAACCCTTTGCCTTGAAAGTCCATATTTTTTACCGATTTCGGCAAAAGTAAAACCACAATCTCGCATAATTGCAATTTCTTTGTTGCGAAGTTCTTCGTTTTCTTCATCATCACCTATAAAAACAACAATTTCCTCAAGGACTATTCCGTGGTTTACTTTAGCGCAAAATTTTGTATCTTCAAAATCTGCGACAGAGTATGGTCTATCTTTATTTGTTCTGTTATCTGGGTGTCGGAGACAATTTTTTCTACGGCACTTATGGTTAGAGCAAAATGTAATATCGTCTGTTCCGTAATAGCTCATTCCGTGTCCTCGCTTTCCCTATAATCTTTGTATAGGTAGCAATATTCTTTAGCGGAGCAATGCCTCTCGCATTCTTCAATGTCAAAATATTCGGGGTCGCACGAAAAACCGCAATCTTTGACAAGTGCAAGTCTGTCTTTAGGATTATCCCAATCGAGATGCCATTTGCCCTCTTTGTAATACTTATCGGCAATCGGTTGTCTATACACCTCAATATCGGTGAATGCAGATTCGGAACAACAATCTGTTGCCATTGCCAACGACCTTGCTTTGCCTCTCGTTTCGGCAAAAACAACCTCCGCGCCGTAATAGAAAGCATCTTTGCTTCTAACAAGCCAAGCCTTCATTCCGTGTCCTCGCCTTCTTCAGGGTAACTGAATTTTCTCGTTTTCGTATCGTATACAGCCAAAGGCAAGTCCGTAACAAGAGTGTATTCCTCCGCCTTCTTTTTGATTTTCCCGACGATATCATCGTTTTCGTTCAGTCGTGCAAGGTCTCCGCAAATCATTCCTGTTTCGGCATCGGTTAAATTTGCGTAATAACCTCTGCTTTCTATAAAGAAGATTCTTCCTCCGACCTCGATTTTCTTGCCAAGAGCTTTTACTCGACACTCCTGATTGCGGTCACGGTCGAGCATCCGCTTCCAAAAGACCTCT
>JAZORB010000026.1:0-24286 GCA_045656385.1 Eubacteriales bacterium
AAATTCAGGCTTTAAAGCTTCTCCGAAGCATACAGCCTTTGCAGTGATTGAGTGCATAAGAGGTCCGCCCTGAGTGCCGGGGAAAATTGCGTTGTTGATGAGCTTTGCGATTTCCTCGTCGTTTGGAAGGATAAGACCGCCTCTGGGACCACGGAGAGTCTTGTGAGTGGTAGTGGTTACAATGTCTGCGTAAGGAACGGGCGAGGGATGAACACCTGCAGCAACAAGACCTGCAATGTGCGCCATATCAACCATAAGATATGCGCCAACCTCGTCTGCAATCTCACGGAACTTTGCAAAATCGATGATTCTGGGGTATGCGCTTGCGCCGGCAAGGATCATCTTGGGGCGGCACTCAAGTGCCATACGGCGAACCTCGTCATAATTTATAAGGCCTGTTTCGGCATCAACACCGTACTGATAAATAGTAAAATATTTACCCGAGATATTGATAGGCAGACCATGAGAGATATGTCCGCCGTGAGCGAGATTCATGGAAAGAACCTTGTCACCGGGATTGAGAAGTGCAAAGAAAGCTGCGAGGTTTGCATTCGCACCGCTATGAGGCTGAACGTTTGCATGATCCGCTCCCCAAAGCTTGCAAGCACGTTCGCGGGCGATATTTTCGACCTCGTCAACAAACTCGCATCCACCATAATAACGCTTTCCGGGATAGCCCTCTGCATACTTATTTGTGAGAACACCGCCTGCGGCGAGAAGAACCGCTTCGGATACGATATTCTCGGACGCGATAAGCTCAATGTTGCCGCACTGACGTGCAAATTCTCTGCCGCACGCCGCGCCGACTTCTGCATCGAAATCCTTTACTCTTTCAAAAAACATATCTATATCCTCCGAAATAAAAATATGCTTTATTTTATCATATTTTGAACGATATGTCAATAGCATATTGCAAAAAAGCAGTCGCTTGCCCCATATAATTTGAGGCAAGCGACAAAAATATGCAATTTAATTTTCGTAACCCTTCATAATTTCCTTGATCTTGTTGTTGATAACTCTTTCACTCTTCTTAAGAGCAGAAAGGAATCCTGCGGGGTTACCCGAAAGACAAGTATCGCTGAAGATCTTAGCGGGGAGCTTTTCGGTTGCGTAGTAGTAAAGCTGGCCAACGTCGAAGGATACATTTTCCTTAAGAATGTCGAACATCTCTGCAACCTGAGCGTCATCGGTATATCTAACCTTCATAGCTACCTCGAATACCGCGGGAGTTACAGAGCGGTAGTTCTCAGATGCCATAGCCTCAAGAGTTGTAGCGGTAGCTTCAAGCTCCTTGGACTGTGCATTGATAGCATACATAGTGTAGGGGTTACCGAGGTTGGTCTTATAGCTCTGCTGAGTTTCATCAAACTTCGGAACAGGAACTACGCCTGTAGCAAAGTCAAGGCCTTCGCTACCGGTATCGGTACCGGCGATAATGAATACACGGTCCATATGGAAGATGGACTGATGAGTACGGAATGTAGTTCTGTCATCAGTGCAGCTGATACCGGTGAGATTCATAGCTTCACCAACGGTCTCGCAAATATCAGCACAACGCTGGCTGTTCCACTTTTCGGAGATACGAAGGCTGCCGTCCTCTGCCTTTTCAAAGGATGTAATGCCCGCACCGATCATAAAAGCAGTAATATCGGTGGAATAGATGGATGCGCCGTAGAAGTCGGTAACATCCTTCTGACCGTTGTTATCGGTATCTACGTAGATATCCTGAACGATCTGGAGGAAGTTCTGAAGAGTCCACTCATTGTTGGAGACCATATCCATAGGAGTCTTTTCTTCGCCAATGTGATCTTTATAAAGATCCTTGTTATACATAAAGCCTACCATGTACCAAAGCATGCTGGTTGCGATGTCACCGGTTGCAAAGAAGAGCTTGTCGTTAATGGTGCACTCTGTGGTAAGAGCCTCAGGCCACCAGGGCTTTTCAACGCTGAAAGCGGGCTGTGCGAGAAGGTTTGCGGACATATTTCTGAGAGTCAGAAGCGGGATGGTACGGCTGTAACCTGCATAGATATCGAAATCGTTATCTGCTGCCCAGTCGTTTTCAGCCTTGGTGATCCAATCCTTGTAGTCACCGGAGTCACCGGGAGCCTCTACCCACTCGAAGGTAACGCCAAGTCTGTTCTGAACTCTTTCGTTACGGTGATAGATAGCATCGTCGATAAGGTCGCCGGTCTCATCGGAGTAGAACTCCATCATACGCCAGTCATCCCAAATAAAGAAGGTGATGGTCTGGTCAAAATTGTAAGACTCTTCAAGGTCATCGGGAGCATAAAGAGTCTCCTCTGCCGTGGTGTCCGCATTAGCTGCTGTGGTGGTTGCTCCTGCACCTGCACCTGTGGTCTCTTCAGGTGTGCCTGTGTTAGCACAGGAAACCGCAACGCCCATAAGAGTAACAAGCGCAAGGAGCATTGCGATCAATCTGACATACTTTTTCATAGTAAGCCTCCGTTTTGTAATAAAGATATACGGCATAATCCAAAATAAGACACGCCGTAATTGTTACATAAATTGTATCATATTTATTCAAATTTGTCAAGCACTTTGCACAAAAAAGTCCTCCCGACGAAAGCTTTTTTCGTCGGGAGGGATGCTTTTACTGCTTAGTTTCCATAAACCTTCATCAAATCCTTGATGCCCTTGTTAATAATTCTTTCACTCATTTTGAGCTGAGAGAGGAAAGTAGAATAGTTTGCGGAGTTTGCGGTGTTCGGGAAGAGGTTGGATGTTACATCGCCGAAGCTGGTGCCGTAAAGCTTGCCAAAGTCGAAGGAAACGCCCTCTTTAAGGATATCGAAGACCTGAGAGGTCTGAGCGTCATCACTGTATCTTACCTTCATTGCTACCTCAAATACAGCAGGAGTTACGCTGCGGTAGTTTTCGGAGCCCATAGCCTCGAGAGTGGTAACTGCTACTTCAACCTTCTTGGAGGTAGCGTTTACAGCATAGATGGTATAGGGATTACCAAGGTTAGTTCTGTACTTTTCAATGGAATTGTCATACTTAGGAACAGGAACTACGCCGCAAGCAAAGGTGACCTTTTCCTCGGAGTTACCGTTATCAACACCCTTGATAAGGAAGATACGGTCCATGTGGAAGATGGAGGTCTGGTTAAAGAAAGGAGTTCTGGATGCGGAAGTTGCGGAATAAACGCCGGGCTGCTGGATGTAGCTGCCAAGGAGCGAACAGATGTCCGCACAGAGCTGGCTGTTCCACTTCTCGGAAATTCTGAGGCTTCCGTCCTCACCCTTTTCAAGAGAGGTGATGCCCGAACCGATCTGGAATGCGCCAAGGTCGGTGGAATACATGGTTGCACCAAAGAAGTCTGTCTTATCCTTAGTGCCGTCCTGGTTGTTATCTACGTAGAGATCCTTAACCATACCGAAGAAAATATCCATAGTCCACTCGTTGTTAAGAACCATGTCCATAGGAGTCTTTTCGGTAGAAATATGATCCTTATAAAGCTCCTTGTTGTACATGAAGCCGTTCATGTACCAAAGCATACTGGTTGCGATATCACCGGTACAGAAGTAAAGCTTGTTGTTAACAGTGCACTCGGAGGTAAGCGCCTCGGGCCACCAGGGCTTATCAACGTTGAATACTTCGTAATCAAGAAGATTTGCGTTCATACCCTTGAGAGCCATAAGAGGAGCGGAACGGCTATAACCTGCATAAATATCATAATCGTTATCTGCTGCTCTGTCGTTTTCTGCCTTCTGGATCCACTGCTTGTAGTCACCGGAGTCGCCGGGTTCTTCAACGAACTCCAGGGTAATGCCAAGTCTGTCGCAGACCTTGATATTACGGTGGTAGATAGAATCGGCAATAATATCGCCGGTTTCTTCAGCGTAAAATTCGGTCATACGGTAGTCATCCCACATAAAGATAGTAATCTTTTCGTTGAATTCATACTTTTCCTTGAGGTCATCGGGAGCGAAAAGGGTTTCCTCCGCTGTGGTTTCTGCTTCTGTAGAATCACCGTTGCCTGCGGGCGCGTTTGTTTCTGCATCCGCAACTGTGGTGTCTGCTTCCTCGACTGTTTCCGCACAGGAAACTACGGAAAAAAGAAGGGTGATGAGTGAAAGCATCATTGCAATCAGTCTGACGTGCTTTTTCATTATAAAGCCTCCAAAGTAATTTTATTGCAATACAGCAAAAATAATTGCTGCTACAACCATATATTGTACCAGCCAATTATAGCACACTTGTTGTAAAAAGTCAAGCACTTATGAACTTTTTGCAAAAAGAAAGCAGGCTCACCGCGAAAGGTGAGCCTGCAAACGGAATTATTTACCGTAGAATTCCATAATGGTTGTAATGCCTTTTTCGATAACCTTAACGTTCTTCTTGATGTTGGAAAGAAGACCGGAGGGGTTGCCGGAAAGAGCGGTGGTTCTGAAGAGGTTAGCGGTTCCGTTCTGGAAGGTGGAAGCGTAAAGGCGTCCGATATCGAAGGAAATACCCTCGCGGAGAGTATCATACATACTCGATGTCTGAGGATCATCGGTATATCTTACCTTCATAGCAACCTCGAATACCGCGGGGGTTACGGAGCGGTGGTTTGCAGATCCGATAGCCTCAAGAGAGGTTACCGATGCCTCAAGCTTCTTGCTCTGAGAGTTTACAGCATACATAGTGAAGGGGTGGCCGACGTTTGTGAGGAAGATTTCCTGATCAGTAGAGAACTTAGGCTGAGGAACAAGGCCGTATGAGAATTCGATCTTACCGGTTTCCTGAGTGTCCTTACCTGCAACGATAAAGAGACGGTCGGTGATGAAGAGAGCACGCTCTTCATAGAAAATATCTCTGATCTTGGTGCTGTCGTTATAGAAAACACCTTCGGAATCAAGGAATGCACCCAAGAGAGCACAAGCATCGGCAGATCTTTGGCTGTTCCAGCCTTCGGAAATACGGAGACCCTTGGCGGGATCCTTTTCGATAGAAATGATTCCCGCGCCTGTCTGGAAAGCATCGGCATTGGTCTGGTAAAGAACAAAGCCATAGGTATCAGCGTCATCCTTTTTGCCGTTACCGTCATCAAGATAGATATCCTGAGCCATAGAGAAGAATTTCTCCATAGTCCATTCGTTATCCTCAACCATATCCATAGGGGACTTTTCGCCGCCGAAATACTGCTCATAGAGATCCTTGTTGTAGAAAGTACCGATCATCATCCAAAGAAGGTTGGTGGAGATGTCACCTGAGCAAAAATAGAGCTTGTCGTTGATGGTACACTCGGTGGTAAGAGCCTGGGGCCACCAAGGCTTTTCAACGCTGAATGCCTCATAATCGAGAAGATTTACGGTCATACCCTTGAGCGTCATAAGGGGTGCGGAACGGCTGTAGCCTGCATAAATATCATATGTATTATCGGACTGCCAATCATTCTCTGCCTTCTGGATCCATTGGGTATAATTGCTTGATGCGCCCTTCTCTTCCACATACTCAAACTCAACGCCAAGTCTTGTTTCAACAGCAACGTTACGGTTGAAGATTGCATCATCAATTATATCACCGGTCTCTTCTGCGTAGAACTCCATCATAGAGTAGTCGCTCCACATAAAGATGGTGACGGTTTCGTTAAAATCGTACTTTTCCTTGAGATCGTCGGGTGCGTAAAGAGTTTCCTCCGCGGTGGTTTCAACTACGGGAGCCTCGGTTTCGGCAACGCCTGCACCGGCAGTTGTTTCTTCACCGCCCTGAGTGGTTGCACATGCTGCAAACAGCCCCGACATAGTGAGCAGCGCCATTACAAGCGCAATAATTCTGATAAACTTTTTCATGTTCAATACCTCAATATGTAAAGGAGAATTTGATCACTTTCTCTTCTTGAAAACGAGAGCAGTGCCGAGAAGTGCTACAACTACAACGCCGCCTGCGATCATACCGCCGCAACCGCCTTCTGCCTTGGGAGCTTCGGTCTGTGCGGGAGCCTTAGTTTCGGGAGCGTTGGTTTCAGGAGCTGCGGTGGTCTCTGCGGGAGCCTCGGTAGTTTCCACAGGAGCCTCAGTGGTCTCCACGGGAGCCTCAGTGGTCTCCACGGGAGCTTCAGTGGTTTCCTCTGCGGTGGTTTCCCCTGCGTTTTCTACATAATAGTCAACATAAGCGGGAACATTTGCAATGAGAGCCTCAACGTCGATAACGGGATGGCCGGCAACAAGGTCGTCGATCCAAACCTTGGTGGAGTTACCCTTGTTGAGCTTTTCAGCGGTGAGCTCGGAAATTGCGGCAATCTCCATGAAGGGCCACTCTGCGAAGTAAGTATCAGTGCCGAATGATGCAAGACCCGATACAGGAACGTAATATACGTCGTTGAAGTAGATGGAGTCTGCAACAAGACCGATGAGAACGCCGTTGTTCACCGAACAAGTGTTGTTGATAGTAATGTCGGAAACGAAGTTGTTGAAGATATTATACTCGGTGCTGGGGTCGCCGAAGGAAACGGCAACGTGTGCAGCCTTACCGACAAGTCCGCCAACGGAGGTCTTTTCGGGGTGGCAGCCCTCACGGGTTGTGAAGTTTACACCGGTAACGTAGCAGTTGGTAACGTCGCCACTCTTGCTGTCCGCGCCAAGAACGCCAACGATACCGCCTGCGGGAGCAAAGCCGGTGCCATAAATATCAGCGGTGATATTCTTTGCAAAGCAGCCGGAAATGGTGGTTGCGCCTACGCCGCCAACGATACCGCCAACAAAGTGGTTGCCGTTGTCAACGGATGCAAAATGATCTGTAGTCAATACGCCAAGGGTAATATTGATAGCCGAGCAGCCTGTGATCTTAAGCTGATCCTTGGTGCACTTCTTCTGGCTGGAACGTCCGATAACACCGCCAACCTGAACACCGATGATCTCGGCATTAAGTGCGTGGCAGTTTGTTGCGGAAGCGGAGCCGCCCTCTGCGGTACAGTTAAGAACACCTGCGATCGCGCCTGCGTACTTAGCGCTGATAATCTTAGCACCGTCAACGGTGAGGTTCTTAACGCTACCGTCAAGGATTCTGCCAAAAACACCTGCGTAAAGCGCGTTGGCATCGTCGATAGTCTTAACGTTGAGGTTCGAGATGGTGTGTCCGTCACCATCAAAGTGACCCGAGAAGTAGTTAGCCTTGATCTGACCGATGGGAGCCCAGGGCTTATCGCCGAGGTCGAGGTCTACGGTGAGCTTGAAATACTCACCTGCATAGGTAGTAACAGCGTCATTGACCTGCTTTGCAACGAAAGCGAGATCGTTTTCACTCGTAATGAGATAGGGATCAAACTCCGAGCCCGAGCCTACGAGGCCAGCAGAAACAGAGGATCCGTCCCATGCGGCTGAAGCCGTGGGGATCATGATGACCGTCATTGCTGCAAGCATAGCAAGAGCAAGAAGGATGGAGGTAAATTTCTTCATTTGAAATACCTTGCCTTTCATTTTTTAAATATTCTATTTTCAGCCGTGTATGTGCGGCAAAAAACCTTAAAGATTTACCAGATATTCAGCAACCTGATAAGCATACTCGAAAGCAGGCTTTTTGAGCTCCTCAGGGAGTCTCTTGGCGGTTGAGAGCTCATAGATAAATCCGCCCTTATAGTCGATCTCCTTGAGAGTCTGCATGACCTTCGCCCACGGAACTGTTCCCATGAAGGGCATCTGGTGGAGGTCAACGGTGCCGACGTTATCGTCGATATGTGTGCATACGAGGTCTTTACCTACGCGGCGGAGGGGTGCGATACCATCAGAGTAGATGCGGTTAGCATGGCCTGTATCCCAACAGACACCGACCTTGCGGTCGCCAAAGGCACCGAGTATCATCTTCAGCTCGTCGGGAGTTACGCCGAAGCGGCGTCTGCCGTCAACGTCGCACATATTCTCGAAAGCAAAGCCGAGACCCTTGTGCGCGTATTTTTCATAAAATGGACCGTAAACATCGAGATTGTATTTTGTATTGAATTCAAGATTATATTCGCCCTCGATAGCCTCCTCGAGCGGATGCATTACTGCCCACGGAATTCCAAGGCGGGAAGCCACGTCGAGAGAGCGGTCAAGCATTTTAAGGAAGAACTCGTTCTTCTCGCATCCATCCTCTTCCGCGGACTTACGGCGGCAAAGGGGCTTTGCATACACGGGATGGCACTGAACAAAAGTAATGCCGAGCTTTGCGGCCTCGTTACCGATGTTATCGGTGAAGCGTTCCCAATTTTCGTCCTCGCAAAGCTCAAACTTATTTCTCTGCATCGGGCACATATTGAGATCCATGACCTCAAATCCAATCTCGCGCAGACGGCGCATCGATTCAACCACATTCTCTTCCCCGGGTCTATATGTATAAAACAGATTGGTCATTGTTCCGGGCTTTAATACTGCCATAATAAATACCTCTAAAAACAATAAATACAGCAATAAGATTGCTGTTCGCATATATAAAAATTATACAACAAATAGTGATATTTGTCAACCACTTTAATCAAAATAAAGCACTTTGCCCGTAAAAAATGATATGTTGATTTATTATTTTTACAAAAAATGTATTCGTTAATATTATTGTTTATATAAAAGATTTATAGCGTAAAATAAACTTGCATTTTCGATAATTCTGTGATATAATAGTTCAACAAGAACAATTAATTTGCGAGGCAAGAAATGACAGCGATTAAAGGGATCAGATTCGGCAAAAAGAAAACGATGGACATGACTCAGGGCGGCATTGCAAAGAACATTTTGCTTTTTGCCCTTCCCCTTCTTGTCGGCAATCTTTTTCAACAGCTTTATAACCTTGTCGACACATGGGTGATCGGTCAGACGGGCAACACGGCTGCTTTTGCCGCTGTTGGAAGCGTTGGTCAGATCATCAATATCCTTATCGGACTCTTTCTCGGCCTTTCAAGCGGTGCGGGAGTAATAATCTCGCAGTATTTCGGCGCTAAAGAGGAAGAAAAAGCGAATAAGACTGTTCATACTGCTATGGCTTTGACACTCGTTATGGCGGTGATATTCACTATCGTTGGCATCCTTATGACTCCCTATGCGCTTGATTTGATGCTACAGGCAGACGGCGCGGGGGAAGCAAACCCCGTTTTCAAGGAAGCTAAGACCTATCTTACTATTTACTTTGCGGGCGTTGCATCGCTAATGATATACAATATGGGCGCAGGTTTTCTTCGCGCTATCGGTGATTCGCAAAGACCATTTTATTTTTTGATAGTTGCCGCTGTCACAAATACACTCCTTGACCTTCTCTTTGTATTCAAATTAAACATGGGGGTTGCCGGAGTCGCTCTTGCGACTGTTATCGCTCAAACGCTTTCAGCTATTCTGACGCTCATAGCACTCTTCAAGAGTGATACTTGCGTCAAGCTGAGTCTCAAAAAGATCCGGTTTGAAGGGTTCTACCTCAAAAAGATCGTCAAGGTCGGCTTCCCTGCTGCAATACAGATGGCGATCACTTCATTCTCAAACGTATTCGTTCAGTACTATATCGCAAGTGCTGTAATCCCCGGCGGACTTACATCCGGAGTTGATATGCAGACCGTAGTTCTCGCATCATGGACGGCATATTCGAAGATCGACCAGTTCATCTTCCTCCCCATTCAATCGATCGGTCTTGCTGTAACCACCTTTGTCGGTCAGAACCTCGGAGTCAACGACACCAAGCGAGCCAAGAAAGGCACGTATCTCGCACTCTGTATGGCTCTCGTTTCTGCTGTTGCCATCATTATTCCCATCATGATCTGGTCGCCCTTCTGGGCCTCTATATTCAACAGCAACCCCGACGTTATAAAGAATTCGGCAATACTTTTGCGCTTTATCTCGCCGTTCTACGTTTGCTGCTGTGTAAATCAGGTGATTTCGGCGGCTCTGCGCGGGTCGGGAAACACCACCGCGCCGATGATCATAATGCTTTCAACTTTCGTAGGATTCAGGCAGATAATGCTTTTTGTGATCTCGAATTACATATCGAGCGAGCTTGTGCCGATCGGTATGGCATACCCTCTCGGTTGGCTTGCATGCGCAACCACGCTCTTGATCTATTTCAGCAGATTCAATATGTCAAAAACAAGAATAGTATCCAAATAAAAAAACACCGCCGAGCGAAAAGCTCGGCGGTTATGTTTTTTACTTATTCTCAATATGAGTGTGCGATACGACCCAATTATAGAGTCTGGGAGCAACCCAGAAACCGTAGATACCGCAGGTGATAAGGGTGAGAAGGAACCACTTGATCCAGTTAGCAAAGAGCTGACCGCCGGTGCCGTCAAAGGAAAGTCTCTTGCCGTCTACAACCGCATGGCTGATAATGAACTTCCACATATAGCAGATAGCCCAAGGAGTAGCGATACCGCAAGTAACAGACATGATAAGGCTTGCTACGATGGAATTAACAACGGTATCAAGAACACCGCCGTCCCAGCTGGAAGCGGAAGCTGCGGGAGCGGGTGCGGGCTGAGGAGCGGGCTGGGGAGCAGCCTGAGGTGCGGGAGCCTCGGTTTTCTGTCCGCAATTAGCGCAGAAAGCTACGCCGTCAGCGAGCTGTGCGCCACAATTCTTACAAAATGCCATAATTGACATCTCCTTTCAAATTTATATACATAATATACCACAAATATATAAAAAAGTCAATAGTTCCGACACAAAAAATTCAAAATAAAAAAGCAACCGACTCGATACGCGAAGCACGAGCCGGTTGTTTTATAATTATTTTTTAGAAACCTTTGCAAATACCTGCCAGCCGTTATCTTCGGAATAGCAAGCGAAGATACCTGTGGAAGCATTTGAAATCGAAGTGTAGTGGAAAGGAATAACGATGTTACCGGAGGTATCGATAACACCCTTGACGCCATCCTCGTATCCAACCACCGCAAGGCCTTCGATAAAGGGTGCGGCATAGGTATAGATAGGCTGAGCTACCCAATATCCGTCGCGGTGATAATAGCCGTATCTGCCGTTACGCTCAAGAAGAAGAATGCTGTCCGAATAGGATACAAGGCTATAACCTTCGGGAACGACAGTCGATCTCTTGCCGTTTGTGTCGAGAAGAACTTCATAGTCATTCTCATAGATATTGAGCCTATAACGAAGTCTTTCAACGACACGCATACGGATGAGTCCGTCGTCATAGTAGAAATGACCGAGCATATATTCGTTACGCTCAAAGGGCTCGGTATAATACTCGAAATGATAGAAGGAGCCCGAACCGCTGTCTGACTTGAAGATATTATAAAGATATACAGCAGAATTTCCGCTTGTATTTATTATCTTTACGATTCCGTTTGCATCAACGGTATATGCGCGATTCTCGCTGAAATTATACGCTCTTGCGTATTTGAAATCGGTATTCCAGCTTATTGTTTGAGTGATATACTCATTGTAGCTATATTTATTTGACGTTACCTTTGAAGTATCCTCCTTGGGCTTCGAAGCGCGGTAGGTAAAGCGATATGCGGGGTAGCTGATATCTACCGTAAGCGTATCGGGAATATCGTTTCCATCTTTATCCTCGGTGCCGGGAATGATCGTTCTTGCCTGAGGGGGCACGGCAGTAGTTTCGTCGGTTATAACGTGAGAGGTTTCCGCGGGAGCTTCTGTTGTCTCCGGCTCTGCCGTGGTTTCGGGTTCGACCGTAGTTTCGGGATCGACAGTGCTCTCGGGCTCCAATGTGGTTTCGGGCACAAGTGTGGTCTCGACTTCGACCTTAGTATCGGGCACAACCGTAGCTTCGGGATCGAGGGTTGTTTCGGGCTCGAGGGTTACATCGGGTTCAAGCGAAGTTTCCGGAGCCACCGTGGTTTCGGGAGGCAGAGTTATTTCGCCGGACTGAACACCCCTGATAACCTCTTTAAGCTTTTCGGCAAAGAGGCGGTTATAATATTTTCCTCCGTCAAATGTAAGCGCAATCTGATTTGCAAACTTGGGATAATAGAGATAAAGCTGTTCAGCAAGCCTGCTGTCAACACCGTATCGTGTGAAATAGCTGCTTGTATCATTGAACGTGAAGGTTTCGGTTATGATCTGCTCGGTGCTGTAAATCTGATATTTGCAATCCGACTTGCCGAAATCGGGGTTATAATCGAAATACAGTCCGCGGCTATCGGTATCGGGATTGAAATCGGACTCAATGAAGCGGCCGGTTGATTCATCGAGATAATAATAATATCCGCTGTAATAGAATACGGGCCTGTCCTTTTTGTCTCTGGTATATGCGGGAATGACCTCGTCGCCGGGGAAAATTCCGATGAACTTACCGTCCGAGGTATAAATGCTTACGCGGCAAGCATCCTTATAGGTGCGGTCGGTGATGCCGGAGATCACGTTTCCGATTCCCGCATCAACGATTATGTATCCCATATAGACCTCAAGAGTAGGACGCTCCTGCGTTCTTATGGCATGATACGGAATCTCGCGGTGGCCTTCGCCGTAGTTTCTCTGAAGCTGCAGTCTCACGCGCTTTGCATTACCGAGAGTAAATTGATCAAGGCCGGACGCATCAAGCATGACCTGTGCGATCTTCATATCGGAATTGTAATTGGCATAGCTGATGGAATATCCGAGAGAAAGAAGCTCGCTGAGGGTGGGAGGCGAGAGCGGAGGATCGGCAGGGGTCGTGGTTTCGGGGGTTGTGGTCGACGAAGTTGTTCCTGCCGGTTCGGTCGTATCTACCGAAGGCGCAGTTGTGGTCGCCGACATTTGCTCCGAGGTTGAGGGAGCGTCGGTTATCGGAGTTGTCGAGGGCGATGTAGTGATATCGTCCGGAGCACCGGTAATATCGGAAATATTCGTGCCGGGCAGAAGGGTTTCAAGATATTCCTGCGTACGATCGTCATCATATCCTCCTTCGGGGCGGTCTATGAACGTAAAATCATAAACACCGAGAGAATAGGTTATCGAAGCAAAAGCGGTGGCTGCCAGCAAAAGCACGGCAACTCCTCTTTTGGCTATTTCATTAAATAAACGCATATTGTTCTCCAAATCTATATCAAAATATCATTTGTGATATTTGGTTCCTTTGATTATGTTGAAAGCGCGGTAGACCGATTCAAGAAGCATTACGCGGAAGAGCTGATGCGGGAAAGTCATTTTTGACAGAGATAGCTTATAATCCGCCGCGCGCTTTACCTTATCCGAAAGCCCATGCGAGCTTCCGATAATAAAGCAAATGTTTGACGCCGTTTGCGTCACGTTTTCAATGTGTGCCGCAAAATCCTCGGATGTCATTTGCTTGCCCTCAACCGCAAGCGCAACAACGTGAGAGCGCGGAGGGATAGCGGCAAGGATGCGCGAAGCCTCATCCTCGAGGGCGGCATCAATATGGCTCTGCGATGGATTGTCGGGGAGTCTTGCCTCCTTGAGCTCGCAAAGCTCAACCTTTGCAAACGCGGAAAGGCGCTTGATATATTCCGCCGCCGCATCGCGCAGGAAGGATTCCTTGATATTTCCAAGGACTATGAATTTCAGATTGATCAATTTTTGTCACCTCAAAGGTTAAACAGTACGGGAACAGCAGGCTCGGAAACGGCAAGCTCGACCTTTTCGAGAATATCAGAAAGGGCGGCAGAGGACGCGCGATAAGCAAGCTCGGGGGTGTTGTTAATCTCCGAAATATGGGCAAGCATAAGGCGAGTGGTTCCGTTATCCGCAAGAAATCTTGCAAATTCCGCTCCGCTTTCGTTCGAAAGATGCCCGTAACGTGAAAGAATGCGCTGCTTGAGATCGGGCGGATATGGCCCGCGCAGAAGCATATCTACGTCATGATTTGATTCAATGACCGCAGCCTCACAGCCAAAAAGACCTGCGCGAACTTGATCGGTAACGTGGCCGAGGTCTGTTGCTATACCGACCGAAGTTTCACCGAGGGTGAATCGGTAACCGACCGAGCCGAAGGAATCGTGATCCGTCGGGAAGCTGCGCACCGAAATATCACCTATTCTCTCCTCGAATTCGATTGGATGAGAACAAAGCACGCCATCGCAGCAATTCTTTCCGACTGCCGAGCACACGGCCCCGCTTGCATGAATAGGAGTGTGATAATGCGACGTCCACACTTTTAGCGCGGAGGTATGGTCGCTGTGCGAATGTGTCAGAAAGATCGCGCTGATCTCCTCGGGGAGTATGCCCACCGAGGAAAGCGCGGATTTTATGTATTTCGTTGAACGCCCCGCGTCGACGAGTATCGCGGTGTCGCGATATTTCACAAGGGTACAGTTACCCTTCGAGCCCGAGCAGAGCGTTCCGATAAGAATTTCGCCCATCAGTTACCCATGAATCCGTCGAGCACAAAAAGACGGAAAAGGTCAACAAGAAGAGTTACTATCACAGGGAAGATAACCATAAGCATGGGTCTTGAGCGGCGTTCCCGGTCGGCAACATCGGCAAGATACTCTTCCTTTTCCTTATGCGTCATTGTATCGGGAAGCATTTCGTAGGTAACACCGCTTCCGGTAAACGCACGGTTTACAATGAAATATGCAATGATAAGAACCGATGCGACGGCTATATACGCAAGAACCGCAATCTTCCAAAACGGTGTGCTTGTAAGGAAGAAATAAAGTCCCATTGACACAATTGTCGCAAGCACGAGAGTGAGCGCGCGTTTCCAATTAAAAGCATTAACGGCTTCCTTTACGCTTTGATGCTCACCGTAATTGTTTTGTCCCTTTTTCATATCGGGAGTTCCTTTCGATTAAAAAACTTTTACTGCTCCGGCAAGTCTGATATGGAGCAGATAGCACGAGCCCTTGCCGAAGACGCTCTCGAGAAGCTTTACAAAATCCTTTGCGTTCTCGGTCGGAACGTAAGCCTGAACGGTTCCCGCAAATCCGCCGCCGTGAACTCTCCATGCGGTGGGTTTATCGAGCTTCGAGAGGAAGCTCTCGCAGAGGTTGAGTGCAAGGGAAATACCCTGTTCGGATACGTTTGCGGTGGTATACACGTTCTGCAGATAGCAGAAGGAGGATCTTCCCGAGGAAAGAACGCCTGCAAAATACTTTTCAAGATCACTGCTCTTAAGAGCACTCTTCTGCTCTGCAACGCGATCATTCTCGGCAAAGAAATGGAGCGCGCGAAGAATTGCGCGGTCACCTACCTTTTCGCGGAGAGCGGCGATGTTCTTCATAAGCTCTTCTCTGCTCGTTTCGCGAAGCACGGGAGCTCCGAGCTCAGCGGCAACAGCCTTCATTTCTGCAGGGACAGCGGCGTAATCCGGTGTGAGATCGGCGTGGTTGCCGCCGGTGTTTACAATGCAGAGGCAATAGCCCGCTTCGGTCAGGTCAAAATCAACCTTTTCAACAATGGGTGCGGAGGTATCGGCAAAGTCGATAGACACGATACCGCCGGCGGCACATGCGACCTGATCCATAAGTCCGCAGGGCTTGCCGAAGAATTTGTTTTCGGAATACTGTGAAATCTGCGCGAGAGTTACGAAATCAACGCTTCCGGAATTGTAGAAATGAGAGAGCATAAGTCCGACCATATTCTCGAAAGCGGCGGACGAGGAAAGTCCCGAGCCCTTGAGAACGCTCGAGGTTGTGCAGGCATCATAACCGCCTACCTTGTAATCGCGTGCGCGGAAACCGTCGGCAACACCCGCGATAAGAGCATCCGACTTACCGAAGCGGCTCTCGACGGGAGAATTGAAAGTATCGATGTCAACAACGTCCTCGGGGAAGCCCTCGCTCTTGATGCGTATGATGCTATTCTCGTTCTTTGCGGCAACCGCGATGATATCGAGGTCGATGCTGCCTGCAATAACGCAGCCGTGGTTGTGGTCGGTGTGGTTGCCCGAAAGCTCGCTTCTGCCTGGAACCGAGAAGAGTGCGATGTCGCGGTCTGCACCGTAGAGCGATGCAAACTCGTCGATCAGAGCGGCATATCTTGCTCTCTGCGATGCGAGAACGCTCTCATCCGAGCTGTAAAGCTTCGCGAAACGCACGTCAAGCGCGCCCGAAAGTATATTTTCTTTTAAAGTCTGTGCATTCATAGTGTTTTTCTCCTTTTTGATAAAGTTAGAAAATTTCAATTTATTATATCATTCAAGTGTTTAGTTTGAATAAATATTTTGTGTATCAATTCTTAATATTTATTAACGGAAAATATTGTCGAAAAAAGGAACAAGCCGAAATGACTTGTTCCTTATATACGTTATATTAAAGTTCAACGCCTCTTGCGATAAGGACCTTGCGAACCTCAGCGGGATCGAGGTTGCGGGGCTCGCAGCCGAGGGCAGCGCACTTGGATGCCGCAACGCCTGCGGCTTCGCCCATTGCCATGCAGATCGCCATGACTCTCCACGAAGCATGCGCGCGGTGGGTTCCCGAGATGGGACGGCCTGCGATGAGGAGTCCGTCGGTAGCTATCGGAACGAGTGCGCCGTAGGGGATATCATAGGGCTGCGCGGGCTTCGAATAGCCCTCTGCCTGTCCGCCTCCCTTGGGATTGTGGATGTCGATGAGGAACCAGGCGTTATGAACGATGCCGTCCTCGCGCATTCTGCCGTTTTCAACGTCGCTGTCGACGATGTATTCGATTCCGCGGACTCTTCTCGACTCGCGGACACCGACGGTATCTGCCGAGGTCTTGATCGAGCAATTCTCAAAGCCGGGGATATACTTCTGAAGGAAGTCCACGCACTTCTTGATCTGATCGCGGAGCTCGAGCTCTGCCTTGCCCATATCCGAAGGATCGAGGGGAGAGAGATTATTGACCTGAGTTGCATTTACCGAGCGCTCGCCGGGCTTTGAGGTTCTGTGCAGACGAACGATGCTTACGAATTCGGGGAGCTCGCCCTCGCGGTTCTTCTGCTTGCAGAGCTCGCGGTATTCCATACCCTCAAACTCACCCGCGGGGATCTTGATGGGATCCGAGCCGCCCCAAACGCTGATAGCAATGCTCTCGTCAACGCCCGTAACGGTAAATTCAAGAGTCATCGGCTGAAGTCCGCCGTCGCTCTCGCGTCCGATCTCGATCTCTGCACCCGCTGCCGCAGCAACGCAAGCGTCGCCGGTGGAGTCAACGGTGATCTTTGCGCGTATCGCCTTGAGTCCGTTCTGGGTTGCGAAAATTGCGCCGGTGACCTTGCCATCTTCAACAAGGGCATCAACGAATGCCGCGCCTACCCAAAGCTCAACGCCCGCATCCTCGATCATTCTGTCAAGAACGATCTTTGCAACCTCGCGGTTGACGGGGATCTCGCGGCCGATTCTTGTGCCCGTGGTGGGAACAGTGCCTTTATCTATCTCGGAAAGTCTTCTGACCACCTCATCATAATATGTTCCGCCCGCAACCTCGCCGAGGATGGGATCGACGTTACCCATGGTCAGCATACCGCCAACAGAGCCGTAACGCTCGCAAAGAATTACCTTTGCGCCCTCTCTTGCCGCGGAAACAGCGGCGGGGACGCCCGCAGGTCCCGCACCGACAACGAGAACGTCGCACTCGCGGACAACAGGCACCTGACTCTGATACAAAATACATTCAGCCATTTTGACTCTCCTTAAAAACAAATTTTATCATTATAATTATACCACCAACAAAAGAAATTGTCAATAATTGCTTGACAAAATCCGCGCTTTAAGATATAATAACATTAATTCAAAGAAGGATGGCAGTAAAATGAAGATCAAATTGACAATTATCCTTATGCTGTTTTCTCTTCTCTGTTCTCTTTTCGTCTCCTGCGCAAAAGATTTGCCCGAAGAAACGACCGCGCCCGAAACCGAGGCGCCCGCTTTGAGCGAAACCGCAGAGGTGACAGAAAACGAAGAAACGACCGAAGAGGCAACAACAGCCGCACCCGAAACAACCGAGGAGGAATTAAAAATGCCCAAGACCATCAGAATAGGAAGCTACAACATCAAGCACGCTGCAGACGCAAAGCTCAATCTCAAGACGATCGCAAAAGTCATCACCGAGGCAAATCTTGACATCGTCGGAATTCAGGAAGTCGACCTCAGAACAAAGCGTTCAAACGGCATCGACCAGCCGAGAATGCTTGCCGCGGCAGCAGACATGCCCTACTATGTTTTTGTCCGCGGCATCGACTATCAGGGCGGACAGTATGGCACACTTATCCTTTCAAAATACCCCATCATCTCGAGCGAGGTAATCCCGCTTGAATCCTGGGACAAGGAAGGCAGAGCTCTCGGCCACGCAGTTATTGATATTGAAGGATTCAAATTCGATTTCTTCAACACTCACCTTTCCTATGAGGACAAGACTCTGCGCGGACTTCAGTTTGCTGAGGTTTCGGAAAAGACCAAGGCTTGTGAAAACTTCATCCTCACTGGTGACTTCAACACCGCTGATTTCAACGAATTTACCGTTGTTGGCGGCACTCTTATCAACAACGCCGCACGTTGGTACCCCACCTTCCCCGGCGGAAACAGTGCGATCGACAATATCGTTTATACCGATTGCTTCAAGGAGATCGCTTCGGGCACGGTGACACAGAGCTATTCTGATCACTATATGCTTTGGGCAGAGTTTGAAATAAACTAATACAGAATGCAGCATTAAGGTAAAATTCCCTCGCCGTCGGGCGAGGAATTTTTGATTTGTTATTACTTAGCAAGAGCTGCCTTCTTCGCCTCTACCTCATCTGCAAGATAGCGTGCTACCTTTGCGGCGTGGTTGAGGGAGGACTGCATAAGATCGTGATCCTTGAAACGGTCATAGAAATGGAGAACTTCGAGGTTGAAGTTATGGTCGTAGCCGATCTCGGCAAGTGCGGAGGTGATGGAATCCCAATCGTGCTTGCCCATGAAGGGGAGCCAATGCTTGTCTGCCTTGTTGTCGGTGTCCTGAATATGGAGCATGGTCAGCTTGTCCTTCGACATTCCGCGGATGAACTCTGCGGGGTCAACGCCTACGACAGCAGCGTGGCCGACGTCACAGCAGGTGACGAAAACATCGGTATTGAAGGAGTCGCGGTATGCGTTCATCTCCTCTGCGGTGCCGAGAACGCCGACATAGTTATAGTTACCGTTCGGCTTCTTGTGGAAGAGGTTTTCCATACCGATCTTGAGGTTCAGCTTCTCTGCGATCGGAATAAGATCCGAGAAGAAGGGGCGGTTGTACGCGAGAACATCGAAATCATCGTCCTCGGGGATGCCGTACTTTACTGTGTGAACAACGATCTGGGGAACGCCCATCATCGAAGCAAATTCAAGGCTGCGGATGAGGTTGTGGTAGTTGAGCGAATCCTTGCCCTCGCCGTAACGGAGATCGAAATCCGCATGTGCCTGGGGGAAGGAAATGCCGATTTTTTCTGCATAGTTGCGGATCTCGTACGCGCGCTTCTCGCGTTCGCCGTCGGGAAGATTGAGGATATCGTTATCAGGCATCATTCTGAAAAGCGAATAGTCGATACCGTCAAAGCCTGCCTCTTTACACATTCTGATGGATTCTTCGTCGCCAAATGCAAAGCGCATAACGCTGTTATCTGTTGAAATAATCATTTGTCTGCTCCTTTAAAAATAATTATTAGCTTATTATAGCATTTTCGGGAGCGAATGTCAATAAATATACAAAATTATTCTTCCTCAAAAGGCTCTGTCTTGAGAGCGACGTAGAGGGCGCAGACGTCATCTGCGCTGCCCGCCTGCCTTGCTGCGCTTACGGTGCGCTTTGCTGCAATAGTAGCACTTTCGCTTCTTTGCGGATCTACACTTTCGAGAATGTCGAGAAGCCAAACCTCGTCGCCGCAGACAATACGACCGTCGGGATCGATTCCATCCGATCCCATCAGGATAATGTCGCCGTCCGAGAGCATAAGATCTGTGCGCGTGGCATTGGTTTGCTTGAGTATGCCGATCGGGAATCCCTCGGCTTCGATGGGAAAGACATCCTTACCGCGGCGTAGAAAGCTCGGCGCGGCACCGCTTTTATATATCGCACCTTTTCCGCTTAAAAGATCGATCTTGAGAATATCTATGCTGACCGAGCATTCCTCGCGGTCAGCACGAAGCCAGGCATTGAGTACCGAGAGTGAGGTCTCCACGCTCATTTTCGCCTCAAGCATCTGTTTGAGAAAGCTGACCGAGGCAGACGAAGCAAACGCCGCGCGGCTTCCCTGTCCCATACCGTCGCAAATGACGGCGTAAAAATAATCTTCGCCATTATCAACGGTGCAGACATTGTCGCCACAGGGATCTCCGGATTGAGCCGACGAACGCGCCGCGCCGAAGGATACCGAAAATTTTCGACGGCTGAAAAACTCAAGTGATATGCCGGATCCTGCCGGCGTGAGAGTCGGCGGGCTCAGTTTGCAGTCAAGTGATCTTTCGAGCTCCTTTCTGAGCTGTGATGCCTTAAGCGAAGCACGCGAGAGATTGACGTTTTCAGCCTTGATTGCTATACGTCTTTTTCCAATGACGCTGACCGATGAATATCTTACACCCGCAGAGGTAAGTATTTCCCCTATCCTTTCGGTTCTTTCCAGATCCTCGCTGTTTTCCATCATATCCTCGGCAACAGCCTCTGCAAGAGTCGCTGAAACAGCGCGATAATCGGCGGAAAACCCCGAAAGCCTGCCATCCTCGAGGCATTCGCGGACGAGATCGGTGGCGGCGCGGTTGACACCGTCGGTTATCTCGTCGATTGACGGGCATCGGCGACGCATATATTCGGGAAGATCGGAAACCTCAACAAATCCGTGTGTGATGACAGATGAGCATATCTTCGATATAATATCCAAGGTCGAGGCATATTCAAGATTCCAGCAAAGATTTCTGTTAGAACATTTGAGGCATACCTTGTCGCAAACGGCATCGCAGGCTGCGCGCATCTCGCCCTCGGTTGGTCGCCGCCTTTTTGAGGCAAGTTCGGAAAAGCTTTCGGCAAGTCCCGAAAAAGCAGCGGATAGCTCGCGCATTCGTTCCCTGCTGTCAATCGGATTGGCAGGGGGATTATCGGTTACATATGCCTTGCTGTGAAAGAAATCCATCCTTTCACTAAACAGTGATATGAGACAAAATAGAGCCAGTCCCGCGACCTGTGATGGAAAAAGCAAGATAAATCCCTCAGCGTCCGAAAAGGAAAGCGAACGAAAAGCACCGCATAGTGGAATAGCAACCCCTGCGGCGAGAACAGAAAGATTCATAAACAGCGCTGCTCCTGCGGCTCCAATGGCATAGGTTATTAAATATTCAAAACCGCCAACTGCGCCGCATAAAGCACCGGCGATTATACCTCGCGCCGCGCCTTTTGCTCTTACTGTATATAGAATCGAAGCGGTAACCGCAATATGAAGCGGGGAAAGACCCGCAAATTCAATGCCTCGCGCCGCAAGAGTCAGCGAAAAAAGGAGGGCGAAATAGGAGGCTTCCGAAAGGAGCTTACCCGCCGTGCCGTCCGCCTCTGGCAGTTGATCCTCGTTCTTTTCAAACAGCGGCATATAAAGCGCAGTCGCTACGGGAGCGATTACGGTCGCGGCTATGCATCCGCAGAGGTCGTATACGTAAAATCCGCCGACAAATATTCTGTAAAATCCAACCGCAAAAGCCGCGACGGCTGAGGTTGCCATTCGCAGATAGACGCTTTCGGAAAACAGAGCTTCGGTCAAATTTTCATTCCTCGGGGGCTCGATTGCGCATCTGACCACAATTCGCAAAGCCACGGCGAATACCGCACTCAAAGAAAATACAAGTGCTTCCTCTCCGCGAAGCAATGCAGAAAGAAGCACACCCGTAAGAATATACGGCATCCCGTCGGGCGCAGCGCAAAGCCATGCCACCCCCAAGGGAGAAGCCGAAAAGTAAAGTTCAGCACCGCCAAGCATAAATCCCGCCGCACCGAGAGCAAGTCCTCTCAAAAAGATTCTTGGGCTGTATTCCTTTCTCGCGGCACGGACTTTTGTATGCAAATTTCCGATAAATTCACCAAAAATACCGCCGAAGCGCTCATAGGGCTTCATCTTATCGCGCGGTATCCTTCTGTTCTTCATATTTTCACATCCTTTGAAGTTACTGAAAAAATGATAACATACCGCGCGTGAAAAAAAGGTCGAAGTTGGACATGCGGGAAAATTTATCCAATTATTCTTTCAATCTGTTTCCCATGTGTACTTTTTGTGATGAAAAAACGCATTTTTTACCATTTGTTCACACCTTCGAGGCTAGATTGATGTATAATTATTTCATCTCATTTTTACATACGGAGGAACAATTATGACTAAAAGATTCACAGCATTTCTGCTGGCATTCATTATGATCTTCGGGCTTGTCGGATGCACGGGCGGCGAGGGCGCTGAAACAACCGCTCCCGAGGCCATCGACACGACCGAAGAGATCACCGAAAAAGTTGAGGTTCCCGTTGAACTGACGGCGGACATCCTCAAGGACTACATCGTTTGCAGACCCGAAAAGGTAAAGAACGAAAGCATCGACGTTACTGTCGAAGCAGCTAAAAACCTCAAGAACACTCTTAACGAAACATTCGGCGTTGACCTTCAGCTTTCTGATGACTGGTACAAGGCAGCCGACGGTCTCCCCGAGACCGCAAAGGAGATCCTTGTCGGTAAGACCAACCGCACCGAGACCGCAAACGTACTTGCACAGATCAAAGCGAAGGATTTTGCCATCGCATTCGAGAACGAGCGAATCGTCATCACCGCGGGCACCGACAGCGGCGTAGCAGATGCGGTTAACTACTTCATCGAGAATTACATCAACGCGGCTGACAAGAAGATCGTTCTTAATGAGCATCACCTCGAGATCGTAGCTTATCAGTACCCCATGGGAAGCATCTCCATCGCGGGCACTCCCATCACCGAATACAAGATCGTTTACCCCAAGGCAGGCGACCTCGTTACATATTACACCGCGCTTGCAATTTCGGATTATCTCTACGATAACGCAGGCGTACAGCTTGAGGTCATCGACGACTCCAAGGCTGAAACCGAGTATGAGCTTCTCCTCGGTAACACCAACCGTGCCGCATCGAACATCGGCATTGATCTTGGTACCGATAAGTATTCTCTTTCCATCTCCGGAACAAAGGTCGTTCTTCAGGGCGATCACCGCATGGTTGCAGGTGCTGCAGGCGTGCTTATCAACGACTATTTCAAGGCAGACGGCAAGGCAGTTGACGTAACCACTCTTCCCACCGCTCCCGCTGCTGCTTCCTACACCTTCAAGAAGGCTACCTCGGGCATTATGATGATCGGTGACGGTATGAGCGCAGTTCACTTTGCTGCGGCAGTTGACACCGGCGTTATCAAGGAATTCGTTGCAGACACCCTTCCCTACAAGGCTGAATGCACCACAGCTTCCTACTCTGTTCTTCACAGCGGTAAGGCTTACACCGACTCTGCTGCCTCCGCAACTGCTCTTTCGAGCGGTTACAAGACCGTTAACGGATACGTTGGAGTTAACCATAAGAAACAGGAAAAACAGAACATCCGTGAACTTGCACACTCCGCCGGTGCAAAGACTGCTGTTGTAACCACCGACAAGATCACCGGTGCTACTCCCGCAGGTTACCTTTGCCACTATCCCGACCGCGACGCTACTGCTCAGCTTCAGAGCCAGATCGACAAACTCATCAAGGCAGGCAAGGTCGATTACACATACGGTGCAGCCAAAAACAATGGAGTTGATCTTGCGGAATACACCCGCGAGGCACTTTCGGTTATCTCTTCGGATAACAGCAGCTTCTTCGTTATGATCGAGGAGGCTTACATCGACAAGAACTCGCACAACAACAACCTGTCCAAAACCACAGCAAGCGTTAAGAATTACGACAAGGCTATCGCATACGCAATTGCTTACACCATGATCCGCGGCGACGTTATGCTCGTTATCACCGCTGACCACGATTGCGGAAACCTCAGCCAGAAGGCAAACGGCGACTACGTTTACAATTCCGATAACCACACCAACAAGAACGTTCCCGTATTCGCTCTCGGCGACGGCGCAGCAGAGCTTATCAACAAGGACGTTATCGACAACACCGATATCCCGAAGGCATTCGCAAAGATCTTCGGCGAAAACAATTTCGGTTCGTAATAAAATACAATAAAACAAGCCGACTCGAAAGAGTCGGCTTGTTTCTTTATATGGTAATTATCCGTTTATCTTATAACCGAAGTATTCTCTTGCGCAAGCTGAATACTCGGCGATCGCAAGGCAGAGGCGGTCGATATCCTCTGTGACTCCGTCCTCAATCTTATCGGCACAATATGAAGTAACGCTGTAAGAGAAAACGTAATCGTAAAGGACCTTGCTGCCCTCTGTCTGGCAGAGTCTGAAATAATAGGTATCGGCAAACTTTTTGACGGGAATGTTGTCAAGCGTGAAGGAGCC
>JAZORB010000027.1:0-3777 GCA_045656385.1 Eubacteriales bacterium
GACCGCCGCCGGGGGCGGAGGAAGGGAGTGCGGCTAAGGGACTGAGTGGGATGAAGAAAGGCGAAGCCTTTCGACTTTTTATTATACCGCTTTTTATATTACGAGTTCTTATATCTATTCCGCCTATACTCGCCGTTCAATCACCAAAATCGATCTCCTTTTTCACCCAACTCCACAATACGATCATTTTCCTTTCATCGAAATTACACTTAATTGGGTTATAATTATAATTGCAAGTCCATGAATATAACCGAAAGGAACTTCAACTATGAAAAAAAACGCATTACTATTTCTTTCGCTATTACTCATCCTCTCTGCAAGCGCGTGCGGAAAGGAAACCGCAGATACGCCCGCAGAATCATCTTCACTAACAATCGAACAAACCTCGCCCGACAGCCAAGCCTCCGAAATCGGTTCGGGCGATATCGATTCGGATACAGTTGCCGAAACCGAACTCGAGCAAACGATCAGCTACGACACATCCGCTGAGCATTCCGCTACCGTAATGAAAAACGGAGATGATCTTGTCGGCGGGACATACACCGCAACGGGAACCGACGAAAGCGCGATTGAGGCATCGGGAAACGTTAAAGCGACCGTGACCGGCGCCGTCATAAAAAAGTCCTCAGGAAAAGCCTCGAGCGTTGACGATTCCAATTTCAAGGGCGTTAATTCGGGTGTCCGCGTATACGGTAACGCCGAAGTTACGCTGAAGGATTGCGTAATCGAAGCCGATGCGGAGCACGCTACGGGCGTATTTGCCTATCAGAACGGTGTGATCCGCATTTCCAACTCCACAGTGACCGTAACCGGAAACGGTGCGGGCGGCGTTCAGGTCGCAGGCGGAGGAACACTCTACGGCAACAACCTGACCGTGACGACAGAGAGCAAAGCCGCCATCCGCTCCGACAGAGGCGGCGGAATTATGGTTATCGACGGCGGAACCTACACCTCAAACGGCAAGGACGGTTGCCCCGTTATCTATTCGACGGCAGATATCACCGTCAGGAACGCAGACGGAGTTTCCACAAAATCCCGCGCGATCATCATCGAGGGCAAAAACAGCGTCACTATTGAAAACTGCACGCTTTCGGGGAACGATCAGTCAACGAAAACCGGAAGCGTCCACTCAAATATTATGCTCTATCAAAGCACCTCGGGTGACGCGAAGGAGGGCACGAGCGTCTTGACTGCGACCGATTGCAAGCTCATATCACAAAGCGGAGCTATGTTCTATTGCACGAATACAAGCAGCGCCATAAACCTCAAGAGCAGCGAACTTATTCTTTCGGATGACGGAGGATTGCTTATCGTATCCAAGGGCCGCTGGGGCAAGGACGGCAAGAACGGAGGTAAATGTACCTTCAATGCTGTCGATCAGGCACTCCAGGGCAACATTACCGTTGACAGCATCTCCTCGCTCAATTTCAACTTGAATAACAGCACATTTGAAGGTGCGATCTTAAGTGAAGGAAATGTAAAGCTCACGCTTGATTCGGGCAGCAAATGGATTCTCACCGCCAACAGCTCGATCTCATCTCTCACAGGCGACACCTCGGGCATAGATCTTAACGGGTATACGCTTCTTGTAAACGGCAACGAATACAAAAAATAAAAGAGAATGTCGTTTTATTGATATCTATTCCCCGCAAACTTGCCAAAAACCGCAAATCCAAAATTGGACTTGCGGTTTTAGTTGTTTTATGGTATAATGAAAAAAGGAGGTATCGACATGAAAAAGATATTCATTTTCGTCTTTATACTTGCACTGTGCGTGTCGATGACCGCATGTGATCCTGGGCAGTATTACCTCAGCTTTGACGAACTTACAAAAAACGTAGTACGGATAGATCTTATAGACTACAACAATCCGGATCAAAAAGGATTTATCTCGTGGGTCCCCGACCACTCGGACGATCTTTTGCCATTTGACAATTCCAAATGCACCCTCGTAAAACAGTTGGATGATGAAAAATCAGTCGATTTTATCAAAAATCTCAGCCGCTCCGATATCTTATACCATTACTATGTCTTTAATTCACCCCGCGGGATCAGCTTGCGGCTGACATACGAAAACGGAGATTTTCTGATAGTCAACTGCGACTCCGAAAACGAAGCATTCGTAGGTTACATAGGAAAATACTCCGCGGACGGCAAGGTTCTTGAGTTTTACGGTTGCTTCAGCAGCTATCATTACTTTGAAAGATTGGTCGATATGTTTTCGGACAGTGATGGATACGACAATGAAATATGAAATTATAACTCTTTCCGCGCGCCCCGCAATGAAAAAAACGATGGCGCGGTGGTTCCACGAAAAATGGGGCATCCCCGAAGAGGCGTATCTTGAGAGCATGGAGGAATGCCTTGCGGGTAAATCCGCCGTTCCCGAGTGGTACGTTGCCCTCGGCGGAGGGCGAATTATCGGCGGGCTCGGAGTGATTGAAAACGATTTTCACGACCGCCCCGATCTTGCGCCGAACGTTTGCGCCGTTTTTGTCGAGCCCGACTGCCGAGGACAAGGAATCGCGGGCGCGCTCCTTGATTATGTCTGCAAAGATATGAACAACCGCGGCATCTCGCCGCTCTATCTTCTGACAGATCACAACTCCTTTTACGAGCGCTACGGCTGGGAATACCTCTGCCCCGCTCGAGGTGACGGTGAGGATACGGATTCAAGGATGTATATTCATAAGTGAAAAACCGCAGCTTTGCTGCGGTTTTTGTCATCAATTAATCTTCTTCCCCACCGCTCCGCCGGGGTGGATGAGGGCGAAATCGGAGAGTGCGTAGTTCTTTTCTTCCATAATTCCCATCATCAGCGCGTCGAAGATGGCAACGGTTGCGGCAAAACTTGCCGTTGACATAACGCCGTAGACGTCGCTTTCGGGGACATCGGGCAACAGGAGCACGGCATCCGCCTCGCGGGCGAGCTCGGAATCCTTATTTGCGGTGACGAGCGCGATCTTTGCGCCCTTTGATTTTGCTATCGAAACGAGAGGGATGAGCTCGTCGGTCTTGCCGCCTTTGGAAACAAGGATGAGAAGGTTATCCTTTTTCAGCGCGCCCATGCCGCCGTGGACAGCCTCGGAGGGGGGCACGAATTTTGCGGGGCATTCGACGCAACAGAGCGAGTGCGCGAATTTTTTCGCCGCGAATCCCGAAGATCCGCAGGCGGAGAGGACGACAAGGCTTGAATTCAGGATAAATTCGAGCGTTTTAGAGAATTCCTGCTCGTCCATCTGCTCGTAAAGCACGTCGAGCGCGCGGCGTTCCGCAGCGACGGAGGATCTCATAAATTCAAAAGTTGAGCTTTTCATAATATCTTCTGAGCCTCGCTTTCGGTGAAAAATACGTTATAATAGAGCCAGAGGACCGAATATCTGTCCTTGAGATCCTTGGCGAACCAGATGCCGTTCGAGATCTTTTCCGCGCCGTACATTTTCTCGAACAGAGAAAGATCGAAGCCGCAATCGGTCAGCATTTCTTCTATCTCGGCGGCGGAAGGACATTCGTTCAGAATTTCAACAACCTCGCTCCACTTTTCGCGGTAGATATCGTTCACGGGATTTGCATAGCGTCCCGCGGTCTTTTGAAGCTCGCTGACCTCGCCCGCAATCTTGCCGTAGATCTTTTCATAGCATTTTTCGCGTACTTCATTGGAAACCGCGGAAAAATCGGGCTCTGCAAGCGCGCGAAGCTCCTCGCGGAGGCGCGCGGTGACTATTGTGGAATAGCCGACGTCAGTGCCGTGGAGGAAGTATGGCTTGTCCTCAAGTA
>JAZORB010000028.1:0-12322 GCA_045656385.1 Eubacteriales bacterium
GTCGGAGGTGTAAGCACAGTAATGTGTTCAGCTGACCGATACTAATAGACCGAGGGCTTGAACCTCTAACGGTTCAATTCACATCAATTTCTTGAGTTTCTCTAACACTCTATACTTTATTCGGTTTTCAAAGAATAGGTCAAAATAAAAGAACGGCTAGTGCCGTTCTTTTTTCTATGTTGTATTGTAAAAGTCCCTGATCAATGAAGATTTTCTTCGATCAGGGACTATATTTTTTAATACAGAAGCGAGTGTTATTTATCTTTTAACTTTATTAATAATCTCCGCTATAACTAACGCAATAGAGAATACTATAGCTCCCCCTATTCCTATGCCTGAAATAATAAATTTTGAGATATTGGATGAACGCTGATAGCTTTCTACGGTTGCAATGCTTCCATTTGCGGAATCTGCAGAAATCAGCATTAAGGAAGGCGCCTGATTGATATAATCTTGAACGTCTTTTTCTATTCCTAACTTTATATAATCACCTTCTTGTTGAGAATCCAAAAGATCTATATCTATTATTTGCCAGTCACTTAACAAGAACACTGTGTCAAATTCATTAACTGTTATAGTACACAACGCTAATTGACCGTTTTCATCGAAACACTCGACTTTTTGTGCTAATGTAGCATCGAGAAAAATTACATCCTCATTGTCAATAGGAGCTTTCCAAACAATATTAGGTACTAATCCCAAAATAATACTTATAATTAATAAAGATAAAAGTAATGGTTTATATTTCATATTTATTCCTTTCTGATAGTATATTTGTTTTTGAAAAGTATTGTGTTATGGATTTGTTCTGCTACTTTGGTTGTAAAAGATTCATTGATATAATTTACGGCTTTGACAAAGTTCCTATAATTCCCACCCTCGATCCGAAAAACATAATTCTCATATTGCACTATATAGCTATAGGAGAACAAAAGAGGGAGGATGGATAATATTAATATCAGTAATATACTTTTATTATTTGCGAGTATTTTGTAGATCTCATTAAATTGTCCTACTGATTGGTTTTACGTTTTTATTATATCATATTGAATATTTTTTGTCAACAAAAATCCACCGCGTGCAGCAGGGGATTGACTCATTTTACGCTATTGATCAATTCAAGAATATTTTCATATCTTGCGTCGTTGTCCTCGCAGCCCATTACGATAGCGATGTATTCGATGCCATTCTTGGTGAAGGTTGCTGAGAGGCATTTGCCTGCGAGTTCTGTGCCTCCGGTCTTGAAGCCGCTTACACACTCGGTGTAGTAATGACTGTCGGGATTTATCAATTCGTTGGTATTCGTCCATTTTGCAATCTGTCCGGATACGAAAACGACTTTTTTGTAGTGCGTTGATGCTATCGCGGCGACGGTCTTGTTTTTCATAGCATGAGCGGTAATGATTGCAAGATCGTTGACAGTTGAATATTGCCCTTCGCTGTCTGAACCGTCCGGCGTGGTGAAATTGGTATTCTTTGCACCGATTTTTTTGACATAGTCGTTCATCAGGGTACAGAAGTACTCGACTGCCTCCTTGTCCCCAAGAGTGCTGTTGCCGCTTGCGTGCCTTCCGACGTTAGCTGCGATAGTGTATGCTGCATCATTGCCGGAACAGAGAAGCATTCCCGTCAAAAGATCGGAAAGCTTTACGCGTTGATCCTTGTAAATATAGCAAAGGCTTGAATATTTCGGTACGAGAGAAAGCTCTGAGCCGATGGTTATAACTGTATTTAGCGGTAGATTCTCGATAGCGACACATGCAGTGACCATCTTTGTAAGGCTCGCAGGAGCGATCTTTGTGTCTGCGTTTAGGGAATACAGACATTCAAGAGTATCTGCATTATATAGTCCGGCATAGCTATTTGTAAGCGCTATCGAGGATGAATCGAAATCACCGCAATAAATGCAGAATGATTTTTCGTATTTGCATTTTACTTTAGCCAGCACCGTCTGTTTTTTGAGAGTTTCATTGCAGACGGAGCAGATCTCTCCGGCGCTGAGTCCTGTCTTTTGACAAGTGGCGGAAACTGCAGATAGCTTTTTAGCTGTGTGCCCGAGCGCGTCTATCGACTTGCTCTGCTTTTCGCCGCAGCTACACTCACGCTCTTTCTTGCCGTTTTTTTCGCAAGTGGGCTTGCTTATAGTTTTCCATGCTGAATATGAGTGTACGTGAGCTGTTGTTTCCTCAATAGTAGTTTCCTCAACCGTGGTTTCTTCGACAGTTGTTTCTTCAACAGTTGTTTCTTCAACAGTAGTTTCCTCGAGCGTTGTCTCCTCGACAGTGGTTTCTTCGGCTGTCGTTTCTGCAATCGTAGTTTCGGGGATCTCTTCTGATGTTTCTTCCAATGTGGTTTCTTGCGCTTCTGTTGTATCTTCGATAATCTCCGTGGTTTGAACGCTTTCGGTGGTGTCATCGCGGATTGATGTTGCCTCTTGGGTGGCAACAATATCGGGAGCGCTTGTTCGGTCAGTTACCTCAAGAGTTATATCCTGACTGCCCGATAAGTGCACGTAGAAGCCGGCGATTATCAGGGCAAGAGACATTGATATGCTCAGTATTCCGATGAAAATTAGTGTTCGCTTTGATATTTTCATTGTTTTCCATTCTGAATAGTTGTTGTATTATATTATACCAAATTTTCAATCAAAAGTCAACTAATCTATACGTTATGGTTTTATTTGACAGAGAGCACCCGAAATGCAAAATTTTCACTTGACAGAAAGGCGATTTTGTAGTATAATAAAGTGATATAATATTTATATATAATCGAGTAATATTGCTATGAATAAATGTATTAGAATATCAAAAGAAAAGCCTATTCCCGAGGATCGAAAAGCTTATGCTGATGCTGTGTTTTCGCTGATCGGTGGCAAGAGCTGCAAGTGCTTCGTGCAGACCTTTGGATGCCAGCAAAATGAGGCGGACAGCGAGCGCATTGCAGGTATGGCGGCAGAAATGGGTTATTCAATAACCGAATCTCCCGATGAAGCCGATCTCATCGTTGTCAACACTTGCGCTGTGCGAGAGCATGCCGAAAAGAAGGCGCTTTCGCTTATAGGTCAATACAAGCATTGTAAAAATAACAAAAAAGAGCTTGTCATTGCGGTTTGCGGCTGCATGCCCTCGCAGGAGCACCGTGCCGACGAGATCAAGCATAAATATCCTTACGTAGACTTTACCTTTGGCACCTCAGATCTTTATATGCTCCCCGAGCTACTTTACAGACGCCTTTCGGGAGCCAAGCGAACCTTCATCATTCCCGAGGATAGGCCTCCCGTGGTTGAGGACATCCCGGTGGTACGCGGTAACGATTACCGCGCGTGGGTCAGCATCATGTACGGATGCAACAATTTTTGCTCCTACTGCATCGTACCGTACGTTCGAGGCAGGGAGAGAAGTCGACATCCCGATGCTATCGAAGCCGAAGTTCGCCAGCTGATCGCAGAGGGATATAAGGATATAACACTTCTCGGACAGAACGTGAATTCATATGGCAGAGGATGCGATTTCGATTGCGATTTTGCAGATCTGCTTGAGCGTCTTTCGTCTATAGACGGTGATTACAAGCTTCATTTTATGACAAGCCATCCAAAGGACGCAACCAAGAAGCTGATCGATGTAATGTCTCGAAGCGAGCATATCGCTCGTCAGTTCCACCTGCCGCTCCAGTCGGGATCAAGCGAAATTCTTCGCAAAATGAACCGCGGATACACGGCAGAGAAGTATATTGAAATTCTTGATTATATCAAGGAAAAGCTCCCGGATGCGACCCTTTCCACCGATATAATCGTCGCTTTCCCCGGCGAGACCGAGGAGGACTTCCAAAAGACGCTCGAGCTTCTTGAGTACGTCAAATATGATATGGTCTTTTCCTTTATCTATTCGCCTCGAAACGGCACACCTGCAGCAAAAATGGAGGATGTCGTTCCCGATGACGTAAAAGCAGATCGCATGCGCCGCTTGCTTGATCTTCAAACCGAGATTGCGGGAAGCCTCAATGCAAAATGCCTTGGAAAAACCTATCGCGTCATTTGCCAGGGACAGAGCAAGAATAACGCCGGTATGCTTGAGGGAAGAACCGAGGGTAACAAGATATTGCTTTTCGCGTCCGAAACCGCGCGCGAGGGCGATTACGTAAATGTAAAAGTTACTGAAACACACGCCTACGCCCTTTACGGTGAAGAAGTAAAATAAGATTTATTATTGAAAGGAATTATATAAAATGGAAAAAGCACAGATTCTTGAGCTTGCCGCAACTATCGGCAAGGAAGTAAAAGAAAGCGCACTTATGAAGGCATATGAAGCTGCAGAGGCAGCATACGTTGCAGACGAAGCACTTCAGGACAAGATCCGCGAGTATTCGGTACAGCAGCAGCTCCTCGCCGAGGAAAATACAAAGCCCGAGCCCAACGCATTCATCATCGAAACCGTTCAGGGCAGACTTCAGGGTCTTTACGGTGAGATCACCGCATCAAAGACCTTCGTTGAGTTCAGCGAAAAGCAGGATCAGGTTCGTGAGCTTCTCACACAGATCAACAATGTAATGATGCAGCAGATCACAGGCGAAGATCCCTCTGCTTGCACTCACGATTGCTCCACCTGTCACGGTTGTCACTAATTTATTTAACACTTAAGAAATGAGAGGTGTTGCATTATGACTCCAATGATGCAGCAATATTTTGAAATAAAGAATCAATACGAGGGCTACCTCTTGTTTTACCGTCTCGGTGACTTTTACGAGATGTTCTTTGACGATGCCCTCACAGCCTCGCGCGAGCTTGAGCTGACGCTGACGGGACGCGATTGCGGCGAAGCCGAGCGCGCACCGATGTGCGGCGTGCCCTTCCACAGCGCGGAGGGATATATCGCAAAGCTGATCGATAAGGGTTATAGAGTTGCTATCTGCGAGCAGGTCGAAGATCCTGCAACAGCAAAGGGACTTGTCAAGCGCGACGTTGTTCGCATCATAACTCCCGGAACTGTCCTTGAGGCACAGATGCTGACCGAAGGAGCTAACAACTTCCTTTGTTCTCTCTGTTTCTCGGATAACGGCGCAGGACTCTGCTTTGCCGATATTTCAACCGGACAGATCTACGCCACTGATTTCGATGGCAAGAATGGTTTGACCGAGATTCAAAACGAGCTTGCAACCTATCAGCCGAGCGAGATACTCATCAATGTCCCACTTGAAACCATGCCCTCGCTTTCCGAGTTTATCAGAACGCGTATCGGTTCTATGGTCGAGGACAGACGGGCTCATTTCTTCGAGCCGATTGCTTCAACGGTTGCAGCCGAAAGGCATTTTGCGGGTATACTCCGCGATGAGGACAAGCAGAAAAAGCCTCTTATCTACGCTCTCGGCGCAATCATTTCCTATATTGCCGAAACACAGCGCTCGGATATGTCTTATATCAAGGATCTCAATATCTATGAGACTAACAGATATATGCAGATCGACTATTCAACGCGCCGCAACCTCGAGCTCACCGAAACGATGCGCACAAAAGAGAAGAAGGGCTCGCTTTTATGGGTGCTTGACAAAACCAAGAGCGCCGCGGGAGCCAGAATGCTCAAAATGTGGATCGAGCATCCACTTCTTTCGGTTTCGGAAATACTCCGCCGACAGAATGCAGTCACCGAGCTCTTTGAAAGCTATATGCTTCGCGAGGATATAGCCGACCTTATGGATGGTGTCCTCGACCTTGAGCGTCTTGTTGCCAGAGTTGTCTTCGGAAGCGCGAATGCGCGCGATCTCCGTGCGATATGCTCAACTCTTTCGGTCGTCCCGAAGATAAAAGAGATTCTTTTGTCTTGTCAGGGCAATGAGCTTATCACACTCCGCAATCAGCTTGATACGCTTGAGGACATAACCTCGCTTATCAACTCTGCAATAATCGCCGAGCCCCCGTTTTCGGTTCGCGAAGGCGGCATGATCGCTGATGGCTACGATAAGGACGTCGACGAGCTTCGAAAGATCCTCGGCGGCGGAAAAGAATGGCTCGAGCAGATCGCCGAAAAGGAGCGCGAAGCCACAGGCATCAAAACCCTGAAGATCGGCAATAACCGCGTTTTCGGCTATTATATCGAGGTATCAAAATCCTTTATGGATCAGGTTCCTCCGCACTATATCAGAAAACAAACGCTTGCAAACGGCGAGCGATACATAACAGAAGAGCTCAAAGAAATCGAATCTACCGTGCTTGGCGCGGGCGACCGTCTTGCAGCTCTCGAATACGATCTCTTCTCGCAGGTGCGCGCGCTTGTCGCCGCCGCCGCGCCGAGAATTCAGTCTACGGCATCCCTTCTTGCAAAGCTTGACGTTTATTGCTCGCTTGCTTCGGTTGCCGCAAAGAACAACTACGTCTGCCCCTCGATTAACGACAACAAGATGATCGAGATCCGCGACGGCAGACACCCCGTTGTCGAGCTGTTTGTCAAGGATTCCTATTTTGTTCCGAACGACACTCATCTCGATATGAAAAATTCGCGCCTGATGATAATCACGGGCCCGAATATGGCAGGTAAATCTACCTATATGCGTCAGGTTGCGATTATCAGCATCATGATGCAGATAGGTTCCTACGTTCCCGCATCAGCGGCAGATATATGCGTGGTTGACAGAGTGTTCACAAGAGTCGGAGCCTCCGATGACCTGGCTTCGGGACAATCGACCTTTATGCTTGAAATGACCGAGGTTGCAACCATCCTGCGCTCGGCAACAAAGAACAGCCTCATCATCTATGACGAGGTAGGCCGTGGTACATCCACCTTTGACGGTATGAGTATCGCGCGTGCGATAGTTGAGTACACGCAAAGCAAAAAGGTCGGCGCAAAGACACTCTTTGCAACGCATTACCACGAGCTCACCTCACTTGCGGACGAGCTTGATGGAGTAGTAAATTACAATATTGCCGCAAGAAAGCGCGGCGACGGAATAGTCTTCCTTCGAAAGATCGTGCCCGGCGGCACAGATGACAGCTACGGTATAGAAGTGGCGAAGCTTGCGGGAATTCCGAATGAGGTAATCAACCGCGCAAAGGTCATCCTTGCCGAAACAGAGGCACGCGCAAGAGCAATGAAGGATAATGAAATAGAGATCCCCGATGAGGATATTGCCATCACTCTCGATGATTGTATCAACGACAGCGTAATAGATGATATCCGCGCGGCAGATCTCAACAATATGTCGCCCTTCGAGGCGATGGCGCTCCTTAATGAGCTCCAAAAGAAATTAAAGTAAAACGGTAGGAAAAATGGGCAAGATCAACGTATTGAGTTTTGAGGTTGCCAACCTTATTGCCGCAGGCGAGGTCGTCGACAGACCCGCATCGGTAATTAAAGAGTTGGTTGAAAATTCAATAGACGCGGGTGCGGACAGAGTCACTGTCGAGATTCAGCGCGGCGGAGTCCTCTTCATGCGCGTGACAGATAACGGCTCGGGCATTGAACCCGAGGATCTGCCCATTGCCGTCCGCCGTCACGCAACGAGCAAGATCCGCGAGGCTGATGATCTCGAAGCTATCATGACTCTCGGATTCCGCGGCGAAGCGCTTGCGGCGATATGCTCGGTTGCTGATGTGCGAATCATTTCAAAAACGCGCGACCGCGAAATGGGAGCCTTTATCGAGATCAACTCGGGCAGAGTCGGCGCGGTAAGCGAAAGAGGCGCATCCGACGGAACAACCATAATAGTTGAAAACCTATTTGCAAACGTCCCCGCGAGACTGAAGTTTCTCAAGCGCGATCTCACTGAGGGAATGGCAGTTTGTGCTGTTCTTGAAAAGATCGCTCTCTCGCATCCCGAGGTTGCTTTCAAGCTTATCTCTGATGGCTCTGTCAAGCTCGAAACAAGTGGCGACGGAAGCCGACAATCGGTTATAAGAAGCGTTTATGGCAAGGATTTCGCAAAGGCGATCCTTGAAGTCAACGCTGAAAGAGAGGGCGTTAAGGTATCGGGATTCATAACCTCTCCCGCTACACCCCGCGCAAACAGGAACTATCAAAACTTTTTTATCAACGGCAGATATATAAAAACCAAAACCGGTATGGCGGCTATCGAGCAGGCGTATACCTCCTATATTCCGCCCGAAAAATTCCCCGGTTGTGTGATCTACATAGATATCGCACCCAACACCGTTGACGTAAACGTCCACCCGGGCAAGCTCGAGGTTAAATTCTCAAATGAGCGCCCTGTGTTTGACGCGATCTATCATGCCACAAGAACTGCGCTTGCCGAGAATACCGAGCGACCCGAGATCAACTCGCTCGAGGGCAGAAAACCTGCATTTACAAGCTCAACACGCCCGTCTGCGAATTTCGCATTCGTTCCCGTTGTTGACAGAACACTTGATAAAACCCCGCAGTATTCCCAGATCGATATCTCCGAACCGCAAAAGCAAACCGAGGAAAAACCTCCGCTTCCCGAGGCACCTCCTGTCGAGGTTCCGATATTCCGAGCCCCGCCTGAATACAAAGGTGAGGTCAATATCATTCGTGAAGAACCGAAATATGACCCCGTTCAGCCTGTAATAGTGCCAACCTCTGAGCCTGCTCGCGAGGAATTGGCAAAACTCGCCGAGTCCATCGAGGGCGGCTTCTTCCGACTCGTCGGAGAAGTATTTAATTCATACATAATCGTCGAGAATAAGAATGTGATGCTGCTTATCGACAAGCACGCCGCGCATGAAAGACTCATCTTTGAGTCACTTAAGCGGTCACTGACCTCTTTGGAACGCGATACACAGCTCATGGCAGTACCCGTCGAGGTAATGCTTATGAGCGATGAGATAGCTTCTCTCGAGGAATACCGCGAAAAGATCGAGCGCGTCGGCTTCGGCTTCCGTTCTGCAAGAAATACCGTTTACGTTACCGAGATCCCCTTGGCAATATCCGTCAATGCAGTTTCTGCGATCTTTGAATCATTTGCCGAAGCTATCAGAAACGGCTCGGGTGTAGAGCTGACGACCGATATAATCTTTGAAAAGGCGCTCTATCAGGCATCCTGCAAGGCGGCTATCAAAGCGGGAAGAGTATATCCCGAGGGATATGCTGAATGGCTCGTCCGCGAGATCAGGGTAAATCCCGAAGTTATCTGCTGTCCGCACGGCAGACCAATCGCAATAGAAATTACAAAGAATACAATAGATCATTTATTTAAGAGGAGTTAATATGTACGAGCTTCTGAAACAGGAAGGTAAAGCCCGCCGCGGCGTCTTCCACACCGTTCACGGTGACATCCAGACCCCTGTATTTATGAACGTCGGCACCTGCGCCGCAGTAAAGGGAGGTATTTCTTCCGAAGACCTCAGAGAAGTGCGCTGCCAGGTCGAGCTTTCAAACACCTATCATCTTCACATCCGTCCCGGCGATAAGCTGATCTACGAAATGGGCGGTCTTCACAAGTTTATGAATTGGAGCGGCCCTATCCTTACAGATAGCGGCGGATTCCAGGTTTTCTCGCTCTCTCAGCTTCGCAAGATCACCGAGGAGGGCGTAAAATTCGCCTCCCACGTTGACGGTAAGCGCATCTTTATGGGACCCGAGGAAAGCATGCAGATCCAGTCGCATCTTGGTTCAACCATCGCAATGGCGTTTGACGAGTGCGTTGAAAACCCCGCACCCTATAAATACGTCAAGCAGTCCGCTGAGAGAACCGTTCGTTGGCTCGTAAGATGCAAGGAGGAAATGGCTCGTCTCAATTCGCTCCCCGATACCATCAATCCCCATCAGCTCCTTTTCGGCATCAATCAGGGCGGAACCTATGAGGATCTCCGCATTGAAAACATGAAGCAGATCGCCGCACTCGATCTCGACGGCTATGCAATCGGCGGTCTTGCCGTAGGCGAGGCTACCGAGGATATGTATCGCATCATCGACGCGGTAGAGCCCTATATGCCCAAGGATAAGGCAAGATACCTCATGGGCGTCGGAACTCCGCTTAATATCATTGAAGCCGTCCGCAGAGGCGTTGATTTCTTCGACTGCGTAATGCCCAGCCGTAACGCACGTCACGGCAACCTCTTCACATGGAAGGGCAAGATCAACCTTCTCAATGAGAGATTCGCAAAGGACGACAGACCCATCGACCCCGATTGTCAGTGTCCCGCCTGCCGCCTTTACAGCCGTTCCTATATCCGCCACCTCTTCAAGGCAAAGGAAAGCCTCGGAATGCGCCTTGCCGTGCTTCATAACCTCTATTTCTATAACGAGCTTATGGAAAAGATCCGCGAAGCACTCGACGAGGGCAGATATGAGGAATTCTATCAGCATTATGTCAAGATCCTCGGCGAGAGAGTAGAATAATTGTTACATTTACCCTCTTGCCAAATAAGGCGTAATATAGTATAATATATAAAAACGAAAGGAGGAGCTCAATGCTTTCCGCAACAAAGAATTTTGTTTTGACTTTTCTTATTGCGTTGGTTATTTTCGGTCTTATAGCTTATATGCTTGTTGGACTTATACTGAATAATATCCTCGGCACGTCAGGCGATGAAACTCAAGCGCCCGAGGATACCGTAGAGTCGCCCGAAAACGAAGGTCCGGGAAATATCGGAATCCAGTTCGGCAACGGCGGCGAATCATTCAATATATTGTTGATAGGAACAGATTACAGACCCTCCGATTTCGTCAATTACGATCCTGTGATGCTTGAGAAGCTTTATGGGATAAAGCAAGAGCCTGTCACACCCGCCGATCCTCCCGCGGATGCCCTCCCGAAGCCCGGAAGTGTGGTCTCGGATGAAAAATATCAAAGCCCCGATGGGCTTGTAGCCGACGACGGCAGCCTGATCTTCTCGGGCGGCTTCTATTCGATAGATTACAGAATCATCGAAACCGATGCCCTGGTACTCATAAGTGCCGACAAAGAAAGAGGGCAATTCACTTATACCGTCTTCCCGACTGATTCCTACGTTGATATGAGCGGCAGATATATAAAGCTTTCCGAGGTCTACGGCAGATATGGTCTTGACATTCTCCTCAACAAGGTGTACGCAATGACCGGAATGACGATAGATAACTATGCTCTTGTTTCGATGGAGGCTTTTCCCGCGATCATTGATACCCTCGGCGGAATCAATTATAATGTGCCGTGTGATATGAGATACGTCGATCATGCAGGCGGTATAAATATCAACATCACCAAAGGCGCTCATCGCCTTGACGGGCAGGGCGTACTTGACGTGTTGATGTTCAATAATTATACCGACGGCGGCTCGCGTACCAAAACAACCGCCGACCTAATCAGAAGGTTCATTTCCACCTTCATCAGCATAACCAACTATAATCGAGCCCCCGCGGTGTTTGCGGAAATGGAAAAACACGTCGATACGAATTTCACTCTCGATGAATTCAAGAATAATATCGACATTATTTTTAAATACGCAGCTAATAACCGTGAGCTTTCAATAGTAACAAGACAGCAAACAGTCGGCAAGAATGAGCTGACAGTCGTTGATGAAACGGCAACCTGCGATATATTCGCGGCTTACAAGAGAATTTATAATTAAAAAAGAGGATACAAAAATGGACAACAAAGCAAAAACCATGGACAAAATAGTCGCTCTGTGTAAAAACCGCGGCTTCATTTTCCCCGGCTCCGAGATCTACGGCGGCCTTGCAAACACCTGGGATTACGGACCTCTCGGCGTTGAGCTGAAGAATAACGTAAAGAAAGCTTGGTGGAAGAAGTTCGTTCAGGAGAACAAGTACAACGTCGGCCTCGACGCTGCAATTCTCATGAACCCCCAGACTTGGGTAGCATCCGGTCACCTTGCAGGCTTCTCTGATCCCCTTATGGACTGCCGCGAGTGCCACGAAAGATTCCGCGCAGATAAGCTCATCGAGGACTGGTGCGCAGAGAACAGCTTCGAGCTTCCCAAGCCCATCGACGCTTTCACTCACGCAGAAATGAAGGAATTCGTTGAAGAGCACAACATTCCTTGCCCCACCTGCGGCAAGCACAACTTCACCGACATCCGTCAGTTCAACCTTATGTTCAAGACCTTCCAGGGTGTAACCGAGGACGCAAAGAACACCGTTTATCTCCGTCCCGAGACCGCACAGGGTATTTTCACCAACTTTGTAAACGTACAGAGAACAACCAGACGTAAGATGCCTTTCGGTATCGCACAGATCGGTAAGTCCTTCCGTAACGAGATCACTCCCGGTAACTTCATCTTCCGCGTTCGTGAGTTCGAGCAGATGGAGCTTGAGTTCTTCTGCAAGCCCGGAACAGACCTTGAATGGTTCAACTACTGGAGAAGCTTCTGCCATAACTGGCTGCTTGCTCTCGGTCTTAAGGACGAGAACATTCGTCT
>JAZORB010000029.1:0-4574 GCA_045656385.1 Eubacteriales bacterium
ATTGCACTTATGGGCTACGGCGTTATCGGAAGCGGCGTTGCCAAGGTTATTGAAGAAAACAAGAAGCTGATAGCATCCCGCCTCGGCGAGGAGGTCTATCTCAAATATATTCTCGAAATCCGCGATATGTCGGGCACTCCCTATGCAGACCGAGTTGTCACCGATCTGAACGTAATTCTGAACGACCCCGAGGTCAAGGTAGTCGTCGAAGTAATGGGCGGTATCCATCCCGCGTCCGACTTCACACGTGCCGCTCTCGAGGCAGGCAAGAGCGTTGTTACTGCAAACAAGGCTGTAGTTGCAGACTGCGGTGACGAGCTTCTCGAGCTTGCAAGAGCAAAGGGCGTTCGTTACCTCTTTGAGGCAAGCGTCGGCGGCGGTATCCCGATCATCCGTCCTCTCATCAACGACCTCGCATCGAACGAGATCGAGGGCGTTTGCGGTATTCTCAACGGCACCACCAACTATATCCTTACCCGTATGACCAACGGGCGCTGTACCTATGCCGAGGTCCTCAAGGATGCGCAGAAGCTCGGTTACGCCGAGGCTAACCCTGCGGCAGACGTTGAGGGCACCGATGCTCTCCGCAAGACCGCTATCCTCGCGGCTCTTTCCTACGGCAAGCTCATTCCTATGGATATGCTCAAGGCAAAGGGAATTACCGAGGTTTCTCTTACCGATATTGAGGTTGCCGAGACCTTTGGTTGTTCGGTTAAGCTGATCGGCCGCGCGGGCAAGCTCGCGGATGGACGTATCTATGCAACCGTTTCGCCCGAGTTTGTTAAGGAATCCTGCCCGATGGCGCACGTAAACGATGTATTCAACAGCGTTCTTGTGCGCGGCAATATGCTCGGCGACGCTATGTTCTATGGCAGAGGCGCAGGTCAGCTTCCCACCGCGGGTGCTGTTGTTGCCGACGTTATCGACGCGCTTGAAACCAAGTATGCCGCTCCCGCAAGACTCTTCTGGGAAAAGGCGACCGAAGCTGACGTTGTTCCCGCAGACGAAGTTGTCGCAACCGTGGCAAAGGAATTCTGTCATATTTTTGATGACGGCGAGGTGCTCAAGAAAGCGGTTGCCGGTAAGATCGATATTTCCTTCACCAACAGTCTCGGTATGCACGCAGTTATTTGCTCCGAGCCCGTGCTTGAAGGCGCAGTAAAGACCTATGCAATCCTCAGCTAAGATCAAGGTTACCCATATTCTCACCGATTCGAATATCGGAGGAGCCGGCAGGCTTCTCCGATACTTTCTCGAAGAGGCCGACCGTGACCGCTTTGAATACAGCGTAATCCTCCCCGAGGATGCGGCACTGATCCCCGAGATCGAAGCGCTCGGAATACCCGTTGTCACAGCCTATGGAATTGCCGATCGCTCCAGCGCTCCCGAATTCCAAGGCTTTCTGACCGAGAAGATCAAAAGGCTCGCGCCCGATATCCTTCACACACATTCGTCAAGAACGGGAAGATTCGCCGGCGTTGAGGCAAAGGTTCCGAGAATAATTCTCACCAAGCATTGCTCGGATATGCCGTCGCCCAAGCTTATGAAGTTCCCCTTCAAGCAGATGCTTGCGAAGGAATGGAAGAAAACGCTTCACGGTGCAATCGCTACCGATGACAGCGCTGCTGATTCGATCGCCGCAGAGGCTCTTCCGCGCGAAAAGATCAAGGTGATCTATAACGGCGCACCCGCTCTGCGTGAAATTTCCGAAGCCGGAAAGTCGGAATTGCGCGCAGAACTCGCTATCCCCGAAGATGCCTTTGTTGTCGGAATCTTCGCCCGCGTGGAAAAGGTCAAGGATCATCTGACGTTCATATATGCGGCGCAGAAATGTATCAATCGCGGACTCGATAAGATATATTTCCTTATCGTCGGAGATGGAAGCCGGATGGAAACGATCCGCGAAGCCATAGAAGATGAGCTTAGCGACAGGATCAAGATCTGCGGATTTGTCAATGACATTGCATCGCTGATGAATATCTGCAATGTGAATGTCAACTGCTCGGTAGGCACCGAAACGTCGAATCTTGCTCTGCTTGAGGGCATGAGCCTCGGCGTTGTTCCCGTCGTATCCGATCTTGAAGGCAACAAGCGCATTGCCGAAGGCTGCGGAATCGTCTGCGAACGAGGCGACCGCGATGCGTTTGCCGATGCTATCGAGGAGCTTTACCGTGACAGAGAAAAGCTTTCATCGCTCTCCCGTGCCTCGAAAAATAAGTATCTTTCAAAATACACCTCTGAGCGTATGGCGCGCGAGGTTGAGGAATATTATCTTTCCTTATTGAAATAATTAAATGTGTTTTTTCGGATCCTTTTTCTTTCAAGGAAAAGAACGGAAATATTTATCAAGGTCATAAGACCGATCGAAAGGTCGGCAAGACCCCATATATCCCCCGGCGGCGTTCCCGAAGAAAGGAGCGCCGCCGCGCCGTATAAAAGCGTCAGGATCGCTTCTGCGGCTTTATTTTTTGTCAGATGTGAAAGGCAGAGCTTACCGTAAAAACATTGGCAGAAGACGGTGGCAAGCCCGAAGAGAAGCACAAGCGCACACATTACGGGCTCGACCCAATTTCCGAGCGCCGAGCTGTATGCCCCAACCGTCATCATCACCGAATTCTCGCCGAAATGCTCAACCTCGGGGAAGCTTATGAGAATCACGATTGCAGTCAGCGTGCAAAGAAATACCGTATCGATCATAACCTCGATTATCCCGAGAAAGCCTTGCTCAGCAGGAGAATCAGAGGATGAAGCGGAATGTGCCATAGGCGAAGTTCCCGCACCGGCCTCGTTGCTGATAAGTCCGCGCATCACTCCAAGTCGCACCGACCTGGAAATGAAGAATGCTCCAATACCTCCTATCACTCCGCGCCCTCTGAAATCAAATGCCGAAGAAAATATCTCTGCAAATGCGGCGGGTATCCTCTCGGCTCGCGTTATGAGTGCTGCAATCGAAAGCAGACAGAAGACAACGCTCATAAATGGTACGATTCTATTAGTCGCTGCCGAGATTCTTTTCAGTCCTCCCGATGACACCACGATCATCAGCGCGGCACACAATATCCCCGTAACGATCGGTCTGACGTGCAGTATATCACGGCAAACGCCAACCATCGCGTTCACCTGAATTAAGCACCCCATGGAAAGCGAATTGACAAGGCAGAGAAGAGCAAAGGCTAAGCTCAAAAAGTTGCCAAGGTGCGGCATTCCACGTTCGGTCAGCACATCTTTTATGTATTCCGCGCTTGATGAAGCTTTGCGGTCTTTTCTTCGCGAGAGGGCGAGAAGTGTTTCCGCATACTTAAGCATAGAAGCGAGCACCGCAGAAACGCACATCCAGAATACAGCTCCCGCCCCTCCGTACCATATTGCTGCCGAGACTCCGACTATATTGCCAACCCCAAGAACGCCTCCGAGCGCCAGCCATAGCGCCGACCGAGGGGAAACAGAGCCGTCCTTTGCCTCCTTTCGCAAAAAAGGCGCAATTACCGCCCGCGGACGCATAATCGGTAAGCCTTTCATATATATAATGAAGAAGAGCCCCGCGCCGATCAAAAATATTGGAATAAGACATCCCAAAATTCGGGAATTGATATATTCAAGCATAAAATCACCTCTTTATAGAAGATATGCTCGAAATTTGTTGGCAATTCCTCTTTTGTGTGCTAAAAAATGTGTGAACAATATGTTAATTTGAGACAAAGGTACTTGATTTTTTGAGAATTTGTAGTACAATTATAGGCGTAAGTTAGCACTCGGATAAAAAGAGTGCCAAAATTAATGTAAATAATTGAGGCGCATAGCCTTTTATCCCCAAGGAGGAAGAAAAATGAACATCAAACCGCTTGCAGACAGAGTTGTTATCAAGCTTGTCGAAGCAGAAGAGAAGACCCAGAGCGGCATCATCCTTACCGCCAGCGCGCAGGAAAAGCCCCAGATCGCAGAAGTAGTTGCAGTCGGCCCCGGCAAGAAGAACGACGACGGTGTTATCATCCCCGTTGCTCTCGAGGTTGGACAGAAGGTCATCGCGGCTAAGTACTCGGGCACCGAGGTCAAGCTCGACGGTGTTGAATACACCATCATCGCAGAGAAGGACATTCTCGCAGTTATTGAATAATTGAAAGGAACTAATCACAATGGCTAAGGATATTTACTACGGAATTGATTCCAGAAACGCCCTTCTTCGCGGCGTTGATAAGCTTGCCGATACCGTCAAGATCACTCTCGGCCCCAAGGGCAGAAACGTAGTTCTCGACAAGAAGTACGGCGCTCCCCTCATCACCAACGACGGTGTTACCATCGCAAAGGAGATCGAGCTTGACGATCCCGCAGAAAACATGGGTGCTCAGCTCGTAAAGGAGGTCGCAACAAAGACCAACGATGCGGCGGGTGACGGTACTACCACCGCAACCGTTCTTGCTCAGGCACTTATCCGTGAGGGTATGAAGAACGTTACCGCAGGCGCGAACCCCATGGTTCTCCGCAAGGGTATGAAGAAGGCTATCGACCGCGCTGTTGAGTGCCTTGCTGACATCTCCAAGCCCGTAAACGGCACCGAAGATATCGCACGCGTTGGT
>JAZORB010000030.1:0-4470 GCA_045656385.1 Eubacteriales bacterium
CCATCTCACCGCGAGGGTGAGATGGCTGTTGTTTCGAGCAGCCTGCGGGGCGCAGTCTGCTCGGGGCGCAGGGGGAGTTTGGACCTCTGCGGAGGTCGACTTAAGGAACTTTTTGAAAAAAGTTCCTTAAGAATCTTCAAAAACTTTCAGTTTTTTAGTTGAGTGCGTTAATTACGAGCTCGTCGATGGCTTCGCGGAGCTTCATCATATCGCTCGAGCGGTCGATGCAGCGGGAGAAGACGATGTTCTCGCCTGTCATTTCCTTGACGATGGGTTCGATTACTTCAAGAACCTTCTCGCGTCCGACGAGCGATTCCGCAAGATAAAGTGCGCGCATATCGTCAAGTCCCTCGCGGAACTGGAGGATTCTCATCGATTCAAGCGCGGTGCCGTCCTGCGCGGGGTAGACGGAATATGTGTCGCCCGAGGGAACAAAATAGTTGCCCGTGGAGTCAGCAAAGGGATTGATCGAGTCATAGGAGCCTTGGTTGTTATAGAAATTATAGCCCCACTGCAGGAATCCGCCGATCTTGTAACGGTAGAACTGTACGCCGATGTATCTTGTGCGCGCTCCGGGGCTGCCGAAGAAGCGGTTGCTGACGTGCTTATTCTGTCCGCAGCAGTAGTATGTCCAAAGACCTTCGCGGCCTTCCTCGGCGTATGCCTCAAGGAAGGGCTCGATGTGGTTGTTGCAGGGGATCGGGTTCTTGATTACGCCCTCACGGTAGAAGTCAACCTTTGAAAGTGCGTCCATGATGACGTATCCCTCGAGCAGGTCAACGATGGAATTCTTCGACTTCATATACTGCTCGAGCTGTTCGCCGTTCGGCTCGTCCGAGATGTGGAAGAAGCATCTCTTGTCATCGCCGCGCGCCTTGAGGAAGTCGAGGAGTTCTGTGATGAACTGACGGATAAAGGTGTTGTAATCCTCACCGGTTGCATCGGTCTCCCAGCCGAAGATGCGCTCGTAGCCGTTCGGGGTGGTCGCCATGACCTTCGGTGCGTGCGCCGCGCCCCACTGGGTAAAGAAGTGCGAAATTTCGAAATATTTGATTCCGAGGCGGTCTGCCATATCCATAAATCTGGTCAGAAGCGAGAAATCAAAGGTGTATTTGCCCTCTTCATCGCGGGTGACGCCGATAAGCTGAACCGTTTTGCGCTCGCCGCCGACGTAAGTATCGAGCGGAGGTGTGAAAACGGGGGTCAGAAGCGTGTTGTTGCCGCACTTGACGAATGTTTTGATGAAGTTTTCAACGATCTCCCAATGGCGTTCCGAGAAGACCTCTACGTTATAATAGGTCGCAAGGCAGTCGTAGTGGAACCACTGAGTTACAGGGAAATCGACTTCGGGAAGCTCGGCGGGGATGACATTGAGCTTGAATGGGATCTCTTGAGTGTGATCCCAATCGTTGAGGACGAAAGTGATATTATGTTCGCCGTCGGCGAGCTTGGATGCATCAATATCGACCCAAACTGTGCGAAGCTGTCCCTGCATAACGGGCGCGCCGTTATTCATCTGCATTGGCTGGAGCAGGTCGGGGTAGAGACCCGGCTCGGTGCGTACGTAATTTGAATCGTGCTGGTTGGGATAAGCGGGCATATAGGAGGGAATTAGCTCGACGGTGCGGAAGCTTACTGCGCTCTCGTCGATTCCGGTTGCGCTTACGTGGATGAATCGGCGGTGGTGGTGATAGCCCTGAAGGCTGTTTTCGGTCAGCGCGATCTGGCAGGAAAAGGTGCTGCCGCGATAGACGTTTGCCGAGCGCAGGGGCTCGAGTGTGTTGATCTTTGTGTCAAGGAAACATTTTTCAAGCGAGGGGATAATGATAGCTTCAAGCATGGTTTTGCTCCTTTATTTAAGAATTTCAAGTAGTTCGTGAGGATGGTCGATGATGGTCTTTGTTCCGGTCACTTCGAGCTGTTCGCGCGTGCGGTAACCCCAGCTTACTGCGATGCACTCGCTACCCGCGTTCTTTGCGACGTTGATATCGGGTTCGCTGTCGCCGATCATTATTGTATTTTCAGCATTAAAACCGAGTTTTGCGGCAATATCAAGGAAGGATGTGGGGTCGGGCTTGGTGGGAACGCCTTCGATCATACCGCGTATGTCGGCAAAGGTGCCCTTACCGAAGAGCTTTTCCACAATGTCAACGGTGTAGCGGTGCGGTTTGTTCGAAAGCGATGCGACCGCATATCCTCGTGACTTCAATTCAGCGATCACTTCGATCAAGCCCTCGTAGGGCTCATCGATATCAAGATAATTGCGCGCGTATGCCTCCTTGTATTTTGCAAGGAATGCCATATATACGCTTTCGTCGTCGTAGAATTCTGCGGGAATACAGCGGCGGCAGAGCATAAGCATGCCGTTGCCGATCGCGCGGCAGATATGTGCATCGTCGACGAGGGGATATGAGAATTCGGAGAGCACCGAGTTCATCGATTCTGTAAGAGTGGAAAGGGTATCGCCAAGCGTACCGTCAAGGTCAAATATCAGTAACTTTTTCAATTTTCTGTTCCTTTTATATTATAGTAAGTATGTCGATGGGGCTTTCCGCAAAAATCGTCCCGCCTTTTTCGGCGAGCTTTTTGCGATCCGAATATCCCCAGAGCGCGCCGATGAAGTGGGCGTTTGCCGATACGGCCGCATCCGCATCCGCGGTCAGGTCGCCGATCATATAGCTATCTTCGGGGGCAAATCCGAGCATTTTACAAATATAATTAATACCCGTGGGTGCGGGTTTGGGTGCGATCTCGGGCGTGCCGCCGAGGATGAAATCGAAATATCCCTCGCCGAAAGCTTTGTTAATGATGCGTTCGGTGAAGCGGTGAGGCTTGTTTGAAAAGACCGCGATCTTGTGCCCGCGCGCTTTGAGCTCGTCGAGCGTTTCGCGCATGCCGTCATAAAGGCGGTCTGCGGCTTGCATGTAATAGTTTTCGTAGTGAGTCCAGAAATAGAAGCCGAAATTATCGGGAATTCTGTCAAAATAAGCCACGGGAGCGTGTCCGCCGTCCTTTGTCGGGCGGTATCCGCTTTCTTTGATGAGCGCGCGCATATGCTCCTCGGTTTCGGGAAATCCGCATTCGGTCAGCGCGTCGGCAAATATGAAATTGAGAAGCGGCTGTGTGTCGGCAAGCGTGCCGTCGAGGTCGAAAATGAGTAGTTTTGTCATTTGTTATTTAAGTACATCCAGAAGGTCAATCGGCTTTTCCGCGAAAACAGTTGCGCCGTGTTTACGCAATCCCTTTTCGTGTCCGTAGCCCCAATTTGCGATGATGTGGTTGCAACCCGCATTTTTCGACGCGAGATAGTCCGCTGCAAGGTCGCCGATCATGTATGTGTTCTCGACCTCGGCTCCCATCTGCTCGCAGATGAATAAGATGCCGTCGGGCGCGGGCTTTTTGGGCCTTTCCGTCGAACGTCCGAGAACAAAGGAGAAAAGCCCCTCAAATGCGGTCGCAATGATCGGTTTGACGTACTGATCCTTCTTGTTTGAGAGGACGGTCAGCGTATATCCGCGAGCTTTGAGCTCGGCAAGCGTCTCGTGCATACCCTCAAAGACGCGGTTGACGCTATCCATAAAGAGCGCGTCGTAGTTGTTCCAGAAATCGATGCCGTATTTGTCGGGATCCACTTTATCGAAAAACACGCAAGGGATCAGTGCGCGGTTGTCTTCAAAAACCGTGCTTCCGGTATCCTTGATCAATTTGGTCACCGCCTTTGGGGACTCGATCTCGATGCCCGAGTCGCGCAAGGTGCGGTAAACCATTGTATGGAGCAGAGGCTGGGTGTCGGAAAGTGTTCCGTCGAGGTCGAAGATGAGAAGCTTTTTTGACATTTTTTATACCTTATTTAAGAATTTCAAGGAGATCGGAGGGCTTGTCGGCAAAAATTGTTGCGCCAAGCTCGCGGATCTCGTCATATTTGCCGTAGCCCCAGGTTGCAATGATATGGTTTACGCCCGCGTTCACTGCCACTCTGTAATCGTTCGCGATGTCGCCGATCATATATGCGTTTTCGGGCGAAACACCAAGCTCATCTAAAATGAGATTCAGACCGTGAGGGTCGGGCTTTTTGGGGTTTGTATCGGTCCAGCCTCGGATGGCGGAGAAATACCCCTCGCCAAACGCGGCGTTGATGATGCCGATAACGTATTTCTCTTTTCTGTTTGACAGCGCGGCAAGAAGATATCCGCGCGATTTGAGCTCTGCGAGCACCTCGCGGATGCCGTCATAAAGATTCTCGATGCTTTCGAGATAGTGGTTGTCATAGTTTTTCCAGAAATCGGCGGAGTATTTCTCGTTTTCAATGCGGTCTGCAAATTCACCGGGCACGAGCGCGCGTGGCTTGATGATGACTCTGCCCGTCGTATTGAGCGATTCAACGGTTGCGGCGATCGATTCGATCTCGATGCCCGAATCGCGCAGGGTGTCGAAAACGATGTTGTCCATAATGTGGTCGGTGTCGGCAAG
>JAZORB010000031.1:0-2959 GCA_045656385.1 Eubacteriales bacterium
CATGAAGGCGGGTGCAATTTATGAGGAATACCTCCTCGGAACCTCCCACGCGCGTCCCTGCATCGCAAAGGCACTCGTTGAGATCGCGCTCAAGGAAGGCTGCGACGCTATCTGCCACGGCTGCACCGGTAAGGGCAACGATCAGGTTCGTTTCGAGCTGACCATCAAGGCGTTTGCGCCCGATATGCCCATCATCGCTCCTTGGAGAGAGTGGGATATCAAGTCCCGTGAGGAAGAGATCGACTATGCGGAGGCACACAACGTACCTCTCAAGATCAACCGCGAGACCAACTATTCGAAGGATAAGAACCTCTGGCACCTCTCTCACGAGGGTCTTGACCTTGAGGACACCGGCAACGAGCCGCAGTACGAGAAGCCCGGCTTCCTCGAGATGGGCGTTTCCCCCATCATGGCTCCCGACACTCCCACCTACATCGAGCTCGACTTCGTTCAGGGTGCTCCCGTAGCGCTCAACGGCGAAAAGATGAGCGCGAAGGATATCATCCTCGCCCTCAACAAGATCGGCGGCGAGAACGGCATCGGCCTGCTCGACATCGTTGAAAACAGACTCGTCGGCATGAAGTGCCGCGGCGTTTACGAAACTCCCGGCGGAGCGATCCTCTATAAGGCGCACAGCGTGCTCGAGTCGATCTGCCTTGATAAGTACACCCTCCACGAAAAGCAGAAGCTCGCGATCACATTTGGTGAGCTCGTGTATAACGGCCAGTGGTTCACACCTCTGCGCGAGGCTCTCTCCGCGTTCGTTGACAAGACTCAGGAGACCGTAACCGGTAAGGTTCGCCTCAAGCTCTACAAGGGCAACATGATCAACGCGGGCGTTTGGAGCGACTATTCGCTTTACAGCGAGGAGATCGCAACATTTGGCGAATCCGACTACGATCAGGCGCAGGCAGCAGGATTCATCAACCTCTTCGGACTCCCCATTACCGTTAAGGCAATGGTCGACAAGAAGAACTCCAAATAAAATCAGCGGAAAAGTTTTTGAAGATTCTTAAGTGACTTTTTTCAAAAAGGCACTTAAGTCGACCTCCGCAGAGGTCGAAACTCTCTCCGTGCTTCGAACCGACTGCGCCCCGCAGGCGGTTCGGGCAGAGTCAATAGCCCCATTTATGGGGCTATTGTGCTCTGTCAATTCTTTTGTTTTTTAATAAAAATAGGGTGAAGGAGCGCAATCCTTCCCCTGAAGTGGAAGGATTGACTCCTTCCGAACATGTCGTCCCATTTGACGCTTTGCGTCAAATAGGCGGCGCCTGTTCGAAGCACAAGGTGTTTCGCCCTCTGCGGAGGGCGAATTAAGGCTCCCCCTTAAGAATCTGGCACCTTTTGAAAAAGGTGGACGAAAACTTTTGATCTTTTTAAAAAGGGATTTAATTATGGCAAAACTTTGGGAAGGCAGAACGGCGGCAGAGACCGATCAGATTGCAGATGATTTCAACTCGTCGATAGCCGTTGACTGCCGTATGTATAAAGAGGATATCACGGGAAGCATGGCGCACGCGGCTATGCTCGCTAAGCAGGGAATTATCGCGCAGGATGAGGCAGATCAGCTCATCGACGGTCTTGCGGGCATTCTGGCAGATCTGAATGAAGGCAAGCTTGCGATCGACCCGACCGCCGAGGATATCCATATGTTCGTCGAAAGCGTGCTGACGGCGCGCCTCGGCGACGTGGGCAAAAAGCTCCACACCGCGCGCAGCCGTAACGATCAGGTCGCGCTCGATTTTCGTATGTATCTCCGCAATGAAACAGAGGTCGTTGTGGAAAAGATCAAGGCGATGGCTTCCACCCTTGCAGATAAGGCGGAGGAGTACGCCACCGCGATCATGCCCGGCTACACGCACCTGCAGAGGGCGCAGCCGATCAGCTTCGGGCATCATTTGCTCGCCTACGCCATGATGCTGTTGCGCGACGTCGACCGTTTCACGGATACGCTTAAGCGAATCGACATCTGCCCCATCGGCTCGTGTGCACTTGCGGGTACGACTTACAACACCGACCGCGTTTTCGAGGCGCAGAAGCTCGGATTCACCACGATCGCGCAGAACTCGATCGACGGCGTCTCCGATCGCGATTTCGCGCTCGAATTCCTCTCGAATTGCTCAATTCTCATGACCCACCTCTCGCGCTACGCCGAGGAAGTCATCCTCTGGTCGAGCTGGGAGTTCGGATTCGTCGAGCTTTCGGATGCGTATACGACGGGCTCGTCGATCATGCCGCAGAAGAAGAACCCCGATATGGCAGAGCTTATCAGGGGCAAGACGGGTCGCGTCAACGGTGACTTAATGTCGCTTCTGACAGTCATGAAGGGCCTGCCGCTTGCGTATAACAAGGATATGCAGGAGGACAAGGAGATCGTTTTCGACGCGCTCGATACGGTCAAGATGTGCCTCGACGTTGCGATTCCGATGACCGCGACAATGACGGCGCGCACCGCGAAGATGAGAGCCGCCGCAGAGGGCGGATTCATCAACGCCACCGACCTTGCGGATTATCTTGTCGGCAAGGGAATGCCCTTCCGCGCGGCATATAAGATCTCGGGCGAGATCGTTGCCGAGTGCATCAGGACGGGCATGGTGCTTGAGAACCTGCCGCTTCCGGAATACCGCAAGTATTCGGTAGAGATCCGTGACGACGTTTACGACGCCGTAAACCTCGATAATTGCCTGTGCCGCCGCACAAGCGAGGGAGGCCCCGCAGCGGAGTCTGTGAAGAAGCAGATAGATTTTGTCAGAAACGCGGTGAAATAAAATGTGATAGCAAGCCGTCCTCGAAAGAGGGCGGTTTTGCTATATTTGATCACGCTCCGCTCGGATTTTTTCGATTTTATTGAAACTAATGACAACAGCAGCGGGAAAGTTTTGGTCAACCTTTTTCAAGAAGTTCACACTTGCCTTCGGCAAGCTGCGACTCTGTCTTGTCGGCTCCCGCCTCCATTTTC
>JAZORB010000032.1:0-2709 GCA_045656385.1 Eubacteriales bacterium
AGGCTGCGCCGTCGGCGAGGGAGACATTCCCGTTAAGCGTTGTATCGCGATCCTCAAAAAGGCAGGCTACGACGGCTACGTTTCGATCGAATACGAAGGCCCGAACGATTGCATCGAGGGCATCAAGCTCGGCATTGAAAATCTTAAAGCATTCGGAGTGACTACCGAATAAATCAAAGGTCTCCCGATTCTCGGGAGACCTTTTTATAGGAGAATTATTATGAAAATTACATTTATGGGCACATCCCACGGCGTGCCGTCGGCAGAAAGACATTGTTCATCAACAATGATCCAAACGAACAGCGTCGCTTACCTTATCGACGCGGGTGCACCGATCACGGACACTCTTCTCCGCTCGGGCGCGGTATTCGATGATGTTCGCGGCATCTTCACCACGCACTGCCACGGTGACCACATAAACGGCATCTTCCACTTCATCGACCTTTCGAATTGGTATTGGAAGAATACCAATTATGATGTTTACCTGACCTCTCAGGCTGTTATTGATGCCATTCATGCCGTCCTCGGCGCGGTTTCTCCCGGCGCGAAATTCCCGCACGACCGCCTGCGCTTACACGTTGCAAGCCCCGACACCGTTTTTGAAGACGAAAACATCAAGCTTTCCTATATACCAACCAAGCACATAAACGAGTACCATCTCAGCGCGGCGATGGATATCGAGCTTGAGGGCAAGCGTATCCTCTTCACGGGTGATATGTCGCAAAAGCTTGCAAAGGACGATTTCCCGAAGGTAGCATTCGAAAAGGAATATGACCTCATCGTCTGCGAGCTCGCACACTTCGGCATTCCCGAGCTTACTCCCTACCTTGATCGCGTAAAGACAAAGCGTTTCGCCTTCACGCACGCCTCCGAGCGCAAATTCGGAGACATTGAAGAACTTGCAAAGTCGGGTAAATATCCGTTTGAGATACTTCATCCGAATGATGGGGACGTGCTTGAGATCTAAACAAAAATGCATCACCATTGCGGTGATGCATTTTTTGTTTTAGAGTAATTCGCTGAATTTTACGATATACCCGTCAAATTCGCTTTTCATTTCTTTGGTGTACTCGGCGGAGGAATCATCATAGACGCCGTAGACCTTCATACCTGCAATTTTTGCCGTGCGGCAGGCACCGAGGTTGTCGTCGAGGAAGGTGACCTCCTCCACGCTCTTGCCGAGCTTCTTTGCCGCCTCGACGTAGATCGCGGGGTCGGCCTTTGTCATATCAAAGTCATTGCAGGACCATACGTTATCGAAAAGATCGTAAAGTCCAAGACGTTTGAGGCAAGGATCAAGCGTAAGGTGCGGACTTGCGGTCAGCACGTTGATGCTGTCGCCGCGCGCACGGAGAGCAAGAAGTGTCTCGTGGACGGTGTCCTTTGCCTGAATATTGTTTGCGTACTGCTCGTACATATATCGTCCCATACGCTCTGTGATCTCCTCAAAGGTGAGGGGCATACCGAGCTCGAGATAATACTTCGCCGTGCCGATATAGCCGAGGGGCGTGATGATCTTTATTACGTCATCGGGATAGGGCGTGCCTGTTTCCTCAAGGATGCGGAGCATCTGCGAGGCATAGGTCGGCATCGAATCGACGAGAGTGCCATCAAAATCGAAAAGATAAGTCATTATACTTCCTCAAAATCAACAGTCTTGCCGAGTTTATCCGACTCGAACGCAGCCTCGATTACGCGGAGAACGCGGCGCATCTGGTTGTGCTTAACGATCTGCTCTGCCTCACCGCGGATAGCAGCGGTGAAATTGCGGTAATAATCGTGAACATCGGAGTCCATACGCTCGATGTAGGATTCCTCAAGGCTATCCTCGGAGCGGGGAGCCATTGTCTTGGTCATACCTGCGGCAGTAACGACGGGCTTGACCTCGCCCTCCTCGACGGTCTTGCAGGAGATTACCTTGGTACGGTCGCGCCAGTCGTTGATGATAGCCGCGCCCGAAGTACCGGTCATATAGAATCTGGGAAGCGAGATGAAGTGGTGAGTTCCAACCTCGATGTGGCCGACGGTGTCGTCCTCGAAGATGATATCGAGCTTGAAGCCGTCGTCAACTTCCTTGTTTGTGATATGCTCGCAGAGGCAGCGCACCTGCTTGATCTTCTTGTCCTCGAAGATAAGAAGCATCTGGTCGATGAGGTGAACGCCCCAGTCGTAGATCATTCCGCCGCCGTGCTCGGGCTTGCCTCTCCAGTCGCCGGGGACGCCGCGAGAGCCGTGGATTCTCGATTCGCAAGAGAAGACCTTGCCAAGCTTACCCGAAAGATATGTTTCGCGCATCATACGGAAGTCGATGTCCCAACGACGATTCTGGTGAACGGTGAAGAGTCTGCCGCACTCGTTAGCAACGGCGATGACCTCCTCAAGCTCCTTCGAGTTGAGAACAACCGGCTTCTCCGTGATAACGTGCTTGCCCGCGCGGAGAGCCTTGATGGCGATCTCTGCGTGCACCTCATTGGGGGTAGCGATGGTAACGAACTTGATCTCATCATCTGCAAGAAGCTCCTCAAGGGATGCATAAGCGCGGATGCCGTTGGTCTTTGCAAGCTCGACCTTTACGGGATTGATGTCGTAGATACCGCAGAGGTACGCTACGTCACTCTCAAGAATATATCTGGTGTGCCAGCCGCCCATTCCGCCGTAGCCGATGACGGCGCAGCCTGTTTTCTGTACGTTTTTAACTTCGCTCATAGT
>JAZORB010000033.1:0-6803 GCA_045656385.1 Eubacteriales bacterium
AAAAAAGCTGCCTCATCCGAGACAGCTTTTTCTTTATTTATTGAAGAGTCTTTTTCTCTTTTTAAAGTAAATGTGATTGCAGATCACCATTGCGACGTTGATAATCATCGAAGTCACAACCGACATACCCGTGATGATGAAATCAACGGGAGCATAAAGCGACGAAGTGATCGAAAGCACAACGGCATTATACGCAAGCGAAATGACGAGCCCATACGCATAGAGCCCTACGATGAGGCGAGGCGCAGTTTTCTTATAATTCGCAAGAGCAAAGCGGGTATATACCGCCAAAGCACCCATTCCGAGCGTCAGCACGCCGTAAAACAGGTCGATAGTCGAAAGGATCGGGAACTGCGCAAGCACTTCCTCGGTCTGCGACGTACCCGTAAAATACGGAATCGCACCGAGAATATTCACCGCCGCCGAAAACCACAGCGCAACGTAGATAAGGAACTTATACCAATTCATCGGCAGCTCGCGAAGCCCTCCGCGCACGGCGGAGTCGGTTGTGCCTTTGTAATTATCGAAAGGATTATTGTTCATTTTCTTTCTCCTTTAACAGATATTTGTCTGCGAAGCGAAAAAAGTTTCCTCAACTTTACACTTTCCACTTAACAAAGAACGGGGCTGTCGCAAAACCCAACAGCCCCATTATATTGCGAGGCAAAAACGAAATTACTCGTTCTCCTCTTCCTCTTCTTCGTCTTCGAATTCGAAGCCTTCTTCAAGACATGCAAGGCAGGTGCAATCGTCGCAATCGCAATCACAATCGTCGCAATCGCAGCAGTCGCAGTCGTCCTCGTAGCAATACTCCTCGAGCTCTCCGAGGTCCTTGTCCACCTCTTCGATGTAATCGCCGAGATATTCCATATCCTCGCCGATCTCCTCGATAGCCTCGGTCATCTCGCCGAGAAGCTCAAGCATAGCGGCAATAAGCTTGCCCTCTGCGGTGGTCTTGTCGAAATCAAGACCGTCAGCAAGACCCTTAAGGTAAGCTGCCTTTTCCTTGAGTGCCATATTCAGAGTCCTCCGAAATTATGCGCGGGAGAGATACTCACCGGTTCTGGTGTCGATCTTGATGATCTCGCCAACCTCGATGAAGAGGGGAACCTTGATCTCAGCACCGGTCTCAACGGTTGCGGGCTTGAGGGTGTTGGTTGCAGTGTTGCCAGCGAAGCCGGGGTCGGTATCGGTGATCTCGAGATCAACGAATGTGGGGGGCTCTACGCTGAATACCTTGCCCTTGAAGGAGCAAAGCTTGCACATCATCTCTTCCTTAACGAACTTGAAGGAATCGGGAAGAACTTCCTTGTTGAGGGGAACCATATCAAAGGACTCCATGTCCATGAAGTAGTAAAGGTCACCGTCAGAGTAGGAATACTGCATATCTCTTCTTTCGATATATGCGCTGTCAAACTTGTCTGTGGGGGAGAAGGAACGCTCGATTACCGCACCGGTAATGACGTTCTTCATCTTTGTGCGGACGAAAGCCGCGCCCTTTCCGGGCTTAACGTGCTGGAACTCGACAACCTGGAATACGTTGCCCTCCATTTCGAATGTTACACCGTTTTTGAAATCGCCGGCTGTTACCATGTGAATATACCTCCGTGGTTTGTTTTCATAAAATTTCACTATATTATATAATATTTTTCGCAAATTTTCAAGGGGTTTGCGCTATTTTATTCTCAAAAAACACGCCTTTTTGCACGCTTTTAAAAAAAATTTACATTTTGAACTAATTTCGCACACTATCTTATATTTCGACGCAAACCACAGCTTTTTACTGTCGTTCACAAAAATTTTACAAAATCAATTACGGCAGTTTTTCGCTTCGGTTAGTTATCCGAATAAAAAACTTGACTTTTGCCTTAAAATATAGTATAATTAAGTATATATGTCATAATGGATAAGTGTTATTTAATTATATTATATATTAGATTCATCCGAAAAGGAGTAAAAACATGTTTAGAAGCATGACAGCATACGGTCGCGCGGCACTTCTTTCCGAAAACTGCGAGATCACCGTTGAGCTCAAATCGGTCAACAGCAAGTTTCTTGACTTGAGTGTTAAGTCTCCGCGCACGCTCTCTCCGCTTGAAGCGCGAATCAAGAGCGCAGTCACCGCGCACCCGATAAGCCGCGGGCGCGTTGACGTTTTCATCAACTATGCAAACACCTCATCCTCGGGCACGACGCTCACGCTCGATGCCGCATATACCGAGGGATATATCGCCGCTCTGCGTGAGCTGCGCGACAAATTCGGGCTTGCCGACGACATTTCGGTCATGACCGTGGCGCAGAACCGCGACATTTTCACCGTCCGAGAGGTTGGCGAGGATCTTGACGCCGTTTGGGCAGAACTTCTTCCCGTCATTGACGAGGCATGCCGCGAATTCGTTGCCGAAAGAACACGCGAGGGCGAGAACCTTCGCCGCGATATTCTGGCAAAGATTTCGCATCTGCGGACTCTCACCGACCGCATCGAGGAGATCTCGAAGGGCGAGATCGAAGCAGCTCGCGACCGCATAAAGCAGCGCCTGATCACCGTTCTTGCCGACAACCGAATCACGGTTGACGAGAACCGAATCCTCACCGAATGTGCCATCTGGGCAGACAAGATCGCAATCGACGAGGAGCTTGTGCGCCTGCGCTCGCACTTCGCCGCTCTTGAGGATATGGCAGAGCTTGACATCCCCGTCGGCAGAAAGTTTGACTTCCAGCTTCAGGAATCGAGCCGCGAGATCAACACCATCGGCTCAAAATGCCAGAACGCCGAGATCGCAAAGCTCGTTGTTGAAATGAAAAACGAATCCGAAAAGATCCGCGAACAGATACAGAACATAGAATAAGAGGACCCCAAAATGAAATTTATCAGCATCGGGTACGGAAACTCGGTTGCCGTTGAGCGAATCGTCGCTCTGGTCAGCCCCGAATCCGCCCCCGTCAAAAGACTTATGCAAGACGCAAAGGAAATGGGTCGAATCATCGACGTTTCCTGCGGACGCAAGACAAGATCGGTGCTCATAACCGACTCCGAACACGTCATTCTTTCCGCGCTCACCACAGAAAAGATCGCTCGCCGACTTGAGGGAGATACCTCAGAGGGCGACGATGAAGAATAAATTTTAAAAATTAATATTTCACAAATAAAGGAGAACAAATCATGATCTACCCCACCATTTCAAAGCTCACACAGGGCAAGTACAACCGCTATCAGCTCGCTATCGCAACCGCTAAATGCGCGCGAATCATCACCGACGAGTACTCTACCCAGCGCAAGAATGCAGAAAAGCAGCTGACCGGCAACAAGGACATCGACCGCCCCATGATGGAGCACGCAGTCAACGCCGACTACCGCGACAGAAAGGCTGTTAAGATCGCTATCGACAAGCTCGACGACGGCGAATACGTTATCTGCGAAAAGACCGAAGAAGGAATGAGCTTCGAAGGAAACCCCGATAATTCGTAACTGTCACAATTCGCTATAACTCTTCACTCTGCACTCTTGGAGGTTCCGCCATGTCAATCAAATACGCCGGCGTGTACCTTCTTGATGCGCCATTCTCGCTCGACCGCGAATATGATTATCTGATCCCCGAGGGAATAAATATCGCCCCCGGCGACTTCGTTGGTCTGCCCTTCGGCAACGGCAACCGCAGGCGAATTGCGCTTGTCACGTCTCTCAAGGACACAACTGAAGTGCCCGAAGGAAAGGTCAAGCCCATCCTTGCAAAATGCGCCGACGGGCTCCACCTTGACGGCGAGATGCTTGAGATCTGGCGCTTTTTGCGCTCTACGACTCTTTGCACCACCTCGGACGCCATCCACGCAATGATCCCCTCTGCCGCGCTCTCAAAACTCGAGGAATATTATACCCCGACCGAAAAGGCGCCGACAAAGGCGGTTCTTGAAAACGCGCAGGCAATGATGATATACAACATCATCGTCAGCCGCGGGCGCATCGGCGAGGAGGCTCTCAAATACCGTTTCGGCGTAAAAACCGCAGAATCGGTTGAAAAGCTGCTCCGTGCGGGATGCATACGCCGCGAGCTTGAGGTCTGCGATCCCTCGGCGGGCAAGAGTGAATCTGTCTATTCGCTTGCCGTCGACGAGGAAACTGCAGAAATTCACATCTCGGGCGGTATGATCGAGGGCAAAAAGGTTTCAAAGATCAAATCCGAGGGGCAAGTGCAGGCTCTTCGCAGACTTATGGAAAGCGCAGAAGCTCTATCCTCGATCGAATTGCGTGAAAGCGGCAACGTCACGTCCGCTCACCTTTCTGCGCTGCTCAAAAAAGGACTTATTTCGGAGGAAAAGAGATCGGTCAACCGTGATCTTATCCTCATCCACGCCCACGCCGAAGCTGCGGCACAAAAAAGAGAGCTCGTTCTCAGCGACGAGCAATCCGATGCGCTCTCCACGCTCACCGAGCTTTATTCATCGGGCGAGCCGCGCGCGGCTCTGCTTGAGGGCGTTACGGGAAGCGGCAAGACGAGCGTTATGCTCGCGCTGATCGACCGCGTTCTCGAATCGGGGCGCGACGTCATCCTACTTCTCCCCGAAATTGCGCTGACACCGCAGACGCTTTCGATCTTCTGCGCCCGCTACGGCGAAGAGGTTGCTCTGCTTCACTCGGGAATGTCGGCGGGTGAGCGTCAGGATTCCTACAACCGCATTAAAAATGGCGCGGCAAGGCTCGTTATCGGAACGCGATCCGCCATCTTTGCGCCGACAAAGAACCTCGGACTCGTCATCATCGACGAGGAACAGGAGCACACCTACAAATCCGATTCCTCCCCGCGCTACCACGCGAGGGACATTGCCCGTCTGCGCTGTGCCTACTCGAAGGCATTGATGCTTCTCGCCTCGGCAACGCCGTCGCTTGAAAGCAGAAAAAAGGCGGAGGACGGGGCTTACACCTTGATCAGGCTGACAAAGCGCTACGGAAACGCGGTGCTGCCCGAGGTCGTCGTCGCCGATATGCGCGGCGAGGCACGAACGGGCAATCTGACACCCATCGGCGCCGAGCTTTCAGCCGCACTCGTCGAAACCTTCGAGAAGGGCGAGCAATCGATCCTCTTCCTCAACCGCCGCGGATACAACAATTACGTTTCCTGCGCCGTTTGCGGAGAGGCGATAAAGTGCCCCTCCTGCAGTGTTTCGATGACCTATCACACCCGAAGGAACAATTACGAAGCGGGCGAGCTTGTCTGCCATTGGTGCGGCAGGCGAATGCCGCTTCCCACCGAATGCCCCGAATGCAAATCCGAGCACCTTATCCGCATGGGCTACGGCACGCAGAGGGTCGAGCAGGAGCTTTCCCTCCTTCTTCCCGATGCCAAAATCCTGCGAATGGACACCGACACCACGCAGACGAAGAACTCATACCGCGAGCTTCTCGGCAAATTCAAGCGTCACGAGGCGGACATCCTCCTCGGTACGCAAATGGTCACGAAGGGGCACGACTTCCCCGACGTCACTCTTGTCGGCGTGCTTCTTGCCGACGCCTCGCTCTACTACGACGATTACCGCGCCGAGGAACGCACCTTTGCGCTTCTGACGCAGGTCATCGGCCGTGCGGGACGGCGCGACAAGGCCGGGCGCGCGATCATACAGACCAACAACCCCGACCACGAGGTCATCGAGCTTGCAAGCATGCAGGATTACGAGACCTTCTACAAAAGGACGATCCGCCTGCGCCGCGCGCTCGTTTTTCCTCCCTTCTGCGACATCGTTCTGCTGACGCTGACGGGCAAGGTTGAGAGCGACGTGCTGAAGGCTTCGAACGTTTTGAACGAAAACCTCCGCGCGCTGACATCGTCCGAAAAATACCGCGATCTGCCCTTCATACTCTTCGGCCCCTTTGAGGCACCCGTCTACCGCGTTGACTCGCGCTACCGCATGCGAATGGTCGTCAAATGCAAGCTTGGCGCGCAGACAAGAAGGCTTTTCGCGCAGTTACTTACCGAATTCCCCGCCGAGGGTGCGACCGCCCCGACGCTTTCGATAGATTTCAATCCCACTAATTTATAAAAAGGACATCAATTATGGCTAAAAGAAAGATTCTCACAGATAACGATCCCACCCTCCGCACAGTCTGCCGCCCCGTGCCCCGCATCACTCCCCGCATCATCACCCTTCTTGACGATATGATCGAAACGATGCGCGACGCAAACGGTGTCGGTCTTGCCGCACCGCAGGTCGGCGTGCTTCTCCGCGCCGTTGTCATCGAGACCGAGCCCGGAACTGTATGGGAGCTCATCAACCCCGAGATCATCGAAACCTCGGGCGAGCAGGAGGGCAGCGAGGGTTGTCTTTCCCTCCCCGGACGCTCGGGACACGTAAAGCGCCCGAATTACGTCAAGGTCAAGGCACTGAACCGCGACGGTGAAGAATACGTGCTTGAAGGCACCGAGCTCCTCGCCCGTGCCATCTGCCACGAAACCGACCACCTCGACGGACGCCTTTACATCGACGTAGCCGAGTACATGTACGAGCCCGAGGAGGAAGAGGAGCGCGTTTCGCCCCGTCTGCGTAAGTACGCGAGAAGAAGGGATAAATAAATCACGTTCGCAAAAGGCGAACATATCGTGCCGGCTTGCGCCGGCGGCTCTGACGGTTTTTCATAGAAAAACGGAGGCGTGAGCCGACGATGCAGAGTCGCAACTTGCCGCAGGCAAGTACCATATCGTGCCGTAGGCATATCGTATTCGCGAAGCGAATATATCACGCGACCCCCGCAGAGGTCGCAACCCCTGACGAACGACGTTTAAATCACCTAACAATGAGATTTCCGCACTCTC
>JAZORB010000034.1:0-2112 GCA_045656385.1 Eubacteriales bacterium
CCCACCGCCACCGAAAGCGAGAGCTTTGATATTGTCGGTGACGGTACAAAGGAAGATAATAGGATCTTTTATGGACTTGTTGACGGTAAGTTTATGTTCAGATATATCATCAGTGATGACAATAAGACTGCATCCTACGACGACACCTTCTATACCGAGCCGATGAGCCTCAAATTCTTCACGTCGGAAGGAAAATTGCGCCTGCGCGGTGTGACCGAGGACGGTAGCGTTCATATCTATGCCATTTCGCTTGAGGACGGTCACGTCAAGCTTGCCGAGATCAATAGTGCGCCCATCGCGGATGCATCGAATAAGACGCTTGATCTTTCAAAAGCCGATCTTTCACTCGTTAACAGTATCGTTGTAATGAACGGTAAGACGGGTGAGGTTACGTATCTGAACACGGGATTTAACAGAACCGGCTTCAATAGCATTATGAATGCGCTGAAGACCGTCAAGGCGACCAATCCCGTGAGCAATAAGGGGCATTACGGATTTAACTATCACGTTGAGCTTTACTACGACTATCAGACGGTCTTCTCGTTTTCGCTGTGCAACGAGCCGACCGACGCTCCGCGCATCGTTTGCGGCTATTACGAAACCGATGGCGGCTTTGATTATGCAGCAAGGTATCAGCTGACGGGCGAGGCATACGCGAAGCTTGACGAAGTGCTCAAAAATTATGTAAAATAAGCACCGCAACAAAATATTGCTTGATTTTCCTCCCGATTTGTGCTACAATTAAAGCATCAAATCCGGGAGGAAAATCTTTATGGTTGGTAGAAATATTAAAAAATACCGCGAGGAGAAGAAGCTCACGCAGGATGATCTCGCGGAAAGATTGTCGGTCACGCGTCAGGCGGTGTCGAATTGGGAGTGCGGCAAGACCGAGCCCGATATAGAAACTCTGCAAAAAATCTCCGAGGCGCTTGAGGTTTCTGTCGAGGAATTGATCTACGGCGAGCGCCGCAAATTCGAGATAGTACATGATCACAACGTCAAAAAAACCGTCACCGAGGGCGGAGTTTCGCTCGGCGCCGTGATAGCCGTGGTGATCTCGTATGTGAAATGGCAGTCGATCGGCTGGGCTATACTCCACGGACTTCTCGGCTGGGTCTACGTGATTTATTACATTATCAAATACGGTTGGAGTTAACGTATGAAAAACGGAATGATAATTCACCCCGGCGAGCTTTCGAAAAAGTGGATCGACAGGCTCGCGGATGCGGGGGTAGGCACGCTCGGAATCCATCCCGAGGGCGGGAGCGGTGCGCCGAAATCGCTTGAGCGGCTGATTTCCTTGCTCAAAACGCCCGAATACCGCGCGCTGATCGACTATGCGCGCTCGCGCGGACTCCGAATCGAATATGAGTGCCACGCGGCGGGGTATCTTATGGATAGGTCGCTTTTCGCCGATCATCCCGAGTATTTCAGGATGAACGAGGCGGGCGAGAGGGTGAGCGATTGGAATTTCTGCGTTTCAAACGCGGATGCGCTTTCTCTTTTCTCAAAACGCGCCGCCGCTCTTGCGCTCGCTCTTTACGGAAGCGACAAAAATTTCTATTTCTGGATGGATGACGGTCGTGGGATCCATTGCCGGTGCCCGAAATGCCGCTCGCTTTCGCCGTCCGATCAGCAGTATATTGCCCTCCGCGCCGCGCTTGATGAGATAAAGAAGCATATTCCCGATGCACGCTTGGCTTACCTTGCTTATATCGACACGATCACTCCCCCGAGCGTTGCTCACAACGCAGACGGGCTCTTTCTCGAATACGCTCCCTTTGAAAAATATACCGCCAAGGGCGAGGATTCCGCGCTTCGTATCGAGAGAGAACGCGCGATGATCGCGCCGCTTCTTGATTATTTCGGCAGGGAGGATGCGAAGGTTCTTGAATATTGGTACGATAATTCGCTCTTTTCGCGTTGGAAAAAGCCGCCCGCGCGGTTTGTTTTGAATGCCGATGCTATGGTGGAGGATATCCGCGATTACCGCGCCATGGGATTTGACCGCATCAGCACCTTTGCCTGCTTCCTCGGCGAGGATTATGAGGAGCTTTACGGCGAAGTCGACGTCACTCCCTTTGCCAAGGCTTTTGAATAATAAGAAAAGAC